>JBBQVO010000144.1:0-8895 GCA_038211505.1 Dehalococcoidia bacterium
GGGCGTAGAAGTGAGAGGCGAGAAGCGGGAAGCGGGAAGCGGGAAGCGGGAAGCGGGAAGCGGGAAGCGGGAAGCGAGAAATTAGAACCGGATCGCGGCGCTTTGACGACGACGGCGGCGGCGATACGATCGGTGGCGCGAGAACTCGGGTGCTCACGGAGTCTAAAACGCGCCGGTGCATGTGTGGTGAGCTCTGTGGACACATCGTGGCTACCCCCGCGCGGGCTGAAAAGCCCGCGCTACAAGTGAGATCAATGTTCGGCGCCGTGCTAGGTAGAGCCTGGATTTAGAACCCCGAGAACTTAGAATCTCTCCGATTCGACGGTGAAAACGAAAGATGCGTGATTGATGGCTACTGGTAAGGCTGCGGTGCTGTTGGGGCCGGGTAAGGGGTTTGAGATTCAGGAGTTTGAGGTGCCGGCGCCGGAGCCGGAGGGGATCGTCGTGAAGGTGGCGATGGGCGGCATCTGCGGCTCCGACCTGCACATCTGGCGGGGGGACTCGCCGCTGTTCGCCGCGATGGCGGGGAACGTCGCGGGGCACGAGATGACGGGCCGCGTGCACTCGCTCGGGACGAACATCAAGACGGACTCGCTCGGGCGTCCGTTGAAGGAGGGCGATCGCGTCGCGTATTCGTACTTCTATCCGTGCAAGCGCTGCTACCAGTGCAACAAAGGTGAGTTCGCGACGTGTCCGAACAAGCTGCTGACGATGGGGCCGAGCCCGGTCAGCAAGTTCAGCGGCGCATACGGCGAGTACTACTACCTGAAGCCGGGCGGTTGGGTGTTCAAGGTGCCGGACGACGTCACCGACGAGATGGCGACGCCCGTCAACTGCGCGCTGTCGCAGGTGACGTACGGCCTGCAGAAGGCGGGCATGCGCTACGGCGACACGGTCGTCATCCAGGGCGCGGGCGGTCTCGGGCTGAATGCGATCGCTGTCGCGAAGGAGATGGGCGCGGACGCGGTGATCGCGATCGACGGCATTCCGGCGCGGCTGAAGCTGGCGAAGCGCTTCGGCGCCGACGAGACAGTCGACATCAGCGAACTGCAGAACCCGATGGAGCGCATCGCGAAAGTGAAGCAGCTGACCGGGAACCGCGGGGCGGATATCGTCGTCGAAGTCGTCGGTGTGCCGGCGGTCGTCACGGAAGGTTTGCAGATGCTGCGCGACGGCGGCACGTACCTTGAGATCGGCAACATTTCGTTCGGGCGGACGACGGAGCTGGATCCGTCGCAACTGGTGTGGGGATCGAAGCGCATCCAGGGCGTGATCATGTACGACCCGTGGGTGATCCCGGAGGCGCTCGACTTCCTGGTGCGGACAAAGGACAAGTACCCGCACAACGACGTCGTCTCGCACAAGTACAAGCTCGCCGACATCAACGAAGCATTCAACAGCAGCGAGTGGGAGCGCAGCGGCGACCCGACGAAGGTGAACCGCGCCGCGATCACGATGTAAGGTGGGCGGTTAGTCGTTAGTCGTTAGTCGTTAGTCGTTAGTCGTTAGTCGTTGGGGGTTGGTCGTTCGTCGTTCGTCGTTCGTCGTTCGTCGTTATGTTAGACGCCGGATGTAGCGCGGGCGTCGGTCGCTGGTAGTTGACGGCCCGGCACCGGCTTGAATCGAGGCATGATGGCGTCGCGTCGTTTTCTGTTCGTGGCCGTAGGCAGCGGGGCGAGAAACGCGGCGGCAACGAGACGCACACTGAGGCCTCACGGCCAGGACAGGTCTGTCTCCTACGGCGACTCTGCGAGAAGACCTGTCCCTACAGGGAGTAGTGTGGCGGCGCGGCGGCGTTGAAGTGACAAGCGCGGGCTGGAACGCCCGCGCTACAACGACTCGGCACGCCACCTATCCGCGCGACGATCAAGGAGCCGTTTGACGCTGCTAGCCGGCGAGCTTTCGTAACCCTGCCGCTAGGGTGGTGATGCGGCGGGTGCTCTCTGGCAGGCCGCCGGGGCGGTTGTCCAGTAGCCAGAGGCGTTCGTACTCGGGGACTACAGCGTCGAGGCGCTTGGCGGCGCGGCGGTACATCGGGCGCAGTTTCGATGCCGATGCGCCGGTGGTGCGGGCGAATTTCGCGGCGCCGATCACGGCGCCGATATCGGCCATCTCGATCGCGCAGTCATACTCCTCGATGATCTGCTGCGCGTCGTCACGGCGCAAGCGCGTGGCGTCGAGACGCGATCGCAGCGCGTCTAGCTGATCGCTGGTCTGTTCGAAGCCGCCGGGCTGGACGCGATGCATCGGCCAGTCGTTCTTCAGCGGGCGGAAGTACATCAACGCGAGGAGCGTGCCATTGCGGGCGCGCGAACCGTTGATCTGGTACGCGTTGCCGAGATCGTAGGCGATGCGGCCGGTGACGCCGGACGGATCGTCGAACGCGTGCAGGCTGAGTGCGGCCGGCACGTTCATGTCGGCGCTCTGTCGCGGCGACCACGACATCGCGGCGCCGTAGAGCAGGCCGAGATACGTGACGGGCAGCGGCTGCATGTGGCCGTTGTCGCCCCACTCGGTGTTGAGCACACCGGCGGCGCCGTTCTTGCGACCGTGCGTGGTGGCGTTGCGGATGTTGGCCATCGCGTTGTCGGTGCGGCCGATGAACGAGATCCAAGCGCCTGTACCAGGGCAGACGTAGAAGGGCAGGCCCGCGGCGCGAAACGCTTTCGTATCGTGCTCGTACGGGTGATCCTGCTCGTAGCCCCACTCGAGCGCCGTCACGTCATGCGGGATCTCGCTGATCAGCTCCGGATGCTGCTTGATGATGTCGCCCCAGAACATCATGCGGCGATCGTTCTTCTCGCAGAGCTTGTGGATCTTGAGCAGGAAGTCGAGATAGACGCGACCGACGCCGCGCTTCGCGCACTCCTTCGCGCTTTTGCCCTGCCCGAGATCCCACGTTTCGTCGCAGCCGACGTTGAACATGCGGCTGGAGAAGTGCGGCAGCAGCTCGGCGTAGAGGCCGTCGATGAGCGCGAGCGATCGCTTGTCGTTGGGGTCGAGGGTGAAGGGCGGTAGCTTGGCCCACGGCATCGTCGCGCCGCGCGGCGCTTCGGCGAGATCGTTGTACTGCTTCTTCTCGAGCCAGCGCGACATGTGGCCGAAGCTGTTCTGGTTCGGCACGAGCTCGATGTGGCGGTCGCGGCAGTAGGCGTCGAGCGCGAGGATCTCTTCGCCGGTGACGGGCGACGCGTCCTTCCAGACGGCGCGATGCTGGTCGTAGGCGAAGGTGTGCTCGATGTAGAGCTGGAACTGGTTGATTTTCCACTCGGCGAGCATGTCGACGAGGCCGCATAGCGTGGCCATCGTGGGCACTTTGTCGCGGCTGATGTCGAGCATGACGCCGCGATGCGCGAAGTCGGGGTGATCCTCGATGTGCAGCTGCGGCAGACGTCGGCCGAACTGGCGGACGAGTTGCGTCAACGTGGCGAATCCGTAGGCGAGGCCGGCGGCGTCTCGCGCGACGATGCCGATGCGCTCGTCGCCGATCGTGAGGTGGTAGCCTTCGCGCTTCTCGATCCGCTTGTCGATGCTGGCGACGACGCCTTCGCGCTCGGCGAGACCGGCGGCGGCGCGCACATCCCAGGCTGCGCCGGCGTATTTTTCGATGGCTGACTGCAGCCGTCGCGCCGCAACGAGCGACGCGGGCGACGACGCCTCGCCGAAGAGGACGATCGAGCGATCGCGGGCGATGCGATGCCAACCGCCACGAACGTCGACGGACTGAGGGACGGGGGTGATGAGGAGGTTCATAGCGCGATCGTAGCGCGACGGAGAGTTAGGTGTTAGCGGCGCGAGGGCGAAGGAGGACGCGACGGTCGATCGACTTCGGTTCGTCGGACGCGGTGGATGAGAGCGGCTACGCGGGACGGAGGGAACTGTCCGATCGAACTGCGTCGCCGTTTCCCGGGCGGGCGGGAAAGCCCGCGCGACAGGGGGGAGGTCGGACACGTCGATCGAACAGCGTGGACGCGTTTCCCCGCGCGGGCTGGAAAGCCCGCGCTACGTGGCGGTCAGTCCGCGCTACGTGGGCATAGGTGCCGACGTTTTAGCGGCGGCGGAAGAGATCGCGGACGCGGTCGGTGAGGTTGCCGCGGGATCCGCCTTCTCGGGCGCGCTGCCAGGACTTTTCGGCGGAGGCGGAACGGCTGAGGCCGCGGCTGCGTTCTTGCATGATCTGGCGGACGCGCTCGGCTTCGCCGGTGTCGAGCCAGAAGCCGTGCTCTTGCGGGCAGGCGTCGAGCTCGAGGTTGTTGCCGCGATAGTCGAAGGCGACCATCAGCTCGCCGCACTTCGGGCACTTGAGCTCGCCGGTGCGTTTCGAGTATTCGATCATGCCGGCGAGGGCGTTGTCATCGCGCGCGGCGCTTGCTTCGAGCATCGTCAGCTCGTCGAAGTCGTACCAGGCGCCGTGGCAGGTGCCGCAGGCGTCGATCTCGATGTCGTGTTGCTTCTGCGTCTGGAGGGCGGTCTGGTCGCGGGGGCAGGTCAACATCGGATGTGTCATCTCCTCACAGGTGTGTCTACAGCCTAGAATGCGTCGAACGGCGGCGCAACGGAATGAGGGACGATGACGAACACGTATTGGAACGCCGAATTGTACGACCGCATCGGCACGCCGATGCGCCGCTGGGCGCAGGCGGTGATCGATGACCTCGATCTGCGGGGCGATGAGACGGTGCTCGACGCGGGCTGCGGATCGGGGTCTGTGACGTTTGACCTGCTGGCGAAGCTGCCGCGCGGCAAGATCTACGCGCTCGACGCGTCGGCGGAGATGATCGCGTCGCTGGCGAAGCAGGTCGCGGAGCGCGGCGTCACGAACATCGTGCCGAGCCACGCGAGCTTGACGGACTTCACGTTGCCGGAGCAGGTCGACTGTGTGTTCTCGAACGCCGTCTTCCACTGGATCCCGGACGACGACGCGCTGTTCGGCTCGCTGTATCGCGCGGCGAAGCCGGACGGGCGGCTGCGGGCGCAGTGCGGCGGTTTCGGCAACAACGCGCATGTGCTCGAGGCCGTGGAGGTCGTGCGGCAGCAGCCGCGGTTCGAGCCGCATCTGCGCGGGTTCAGCGACAGCAAGAAGTATCGGAAGCCGGACGAGGCGCAGGCTGCGCTCGAACGCGCGGGATGGCGCGACGTGCGCACGAATCTGTTCGCGCAGCCGGTGCCGTTCGATACGCGCGACGACGGCGCGCAGTACGTGGCGACGATCCTGTTGCGCGACCACATCGCTCGACTGCCGGAGGCGGATCGCGAGGCATACGCGCACGCTGTCGTCGAAGAGACGGTGCGGCGTAACGGGGAGCCGTACACGGCCGACTACGTGCGGCTGGATCTGTGGGCTACAGCGTGAGGTGATGGCCCGATCAGGGCGCACAGCCGTGCGCCCCTACGATCGAGGCTGAATTGGCGCCGCCCCGTTGTCTCGGCGGTTTATTTTCGCGGGGGTATACGCGGATTGTCTCGGTTCCGAAAGTAGAACCTAGCGCGAACCGCTTCTACAATCTCTGCACATCACCATCCGAAGCAGGAGGACGCAGTTATGCCAGATATTGATGGGGCGACGCTGATCGCGCGCAGCCTCAAGCAGCACGGCGTCGAGTACATGTTCGGGATCGTCGGCATCCCCGTCGTACCGATCGCGTTTGCGGCGCAGCGCGAGGGGATCACGTACATCGGGATGCGGCATGAGCAGTCGGCCGCGTACGCGGCGCAGGCGGTCGGCTACATGACGGGGCGTCCGGGCGCCTGCCTCGTCGTCAGCGGCCCAGGCATGACGAACGCGATTTCGGGTCTGGCGAACGCGTGGTCGAACCGCTGGCCGATGATCCTGCTCGGCGGATCATCGGACATCGCGCAGCATGGCATGGGCGCGTTCCAGGAAGCGCCGCAGGTCGAGTCGGCGCGGCCCTACTGTAAATACGCGGCGGAGGTCGACCGGATCGAGAAGATCCCGTACTTCGTGGAGCAGGCGGTGCGCACGTCGATCTACGGACGCCCCGGCGCGGTGTATCTCGATCTTCCCGGCGACATCATCACCGGCAAAATCGACGACGCGCTGGCGCCGCAGCGGCCGCGTGTGCCCGAGCCGCCGCGGTCGTTCGCTGATCCGGCGTCGGTGGAGGCGGCGGTCGCGGCGCTGAAGACGGCGGAGCGGCCGCTGGTGATCGTCGGCAAGGGCGCGGCGTACGCGGACGCGGCCGACGAAGTGCGCGAGTTCGTTGAGTCGACGCAGTTGCCGTTCCTCGCGTCGCCGATGGGGAAGGGCGTCATGCCGGATGATCATGCGCTGTCCGTGGCGCCGGCGCGCTCGCATGTGCTGCAGAACGCCGATCTCGTGCTGCTGATGGGGGCGCGGCTCAACTGGATCATGCATTTCGGCCTGCCGCCGCGATTCAATCCGGATGTGCGTGTGATCCAGATGGACATCGCGGCGGAGGAGATCGGCACGAATGTGCCGGCGGAGGTGGCGCTCGTCGGCGATGCGAAGGCGGTCACGGGGCAGCTCAACGCTGTGCTGCGCGAGCAGCCGTGGCAGTTCGCCGCGGAGAATACCTGGCGCACCGGCATCGCGAAGAAGATCGAAGAGAACACGGCAACGACGCAGGCGATGCTCGACGACGACTCGACGCCGATGAACTACTACCGTGTGATGCGAGACATCCGCGACGCGTTGCCGCGCGACGCGATCATTGCCAGCGAAGGCGCGAGCACGATGGACATCGGCCGCACGGTGCTGCCGAATTTCTTGCCGCGGCATCGGCTCGACGCCGGGAGCTTCGGCACGATGGGCGTCGGGCTGGCGTTCGCGATCGCGGCGCAGGCAGTGCATCCAGAGAAGCGCGTAGTTGCGGTCGAGGGCGACTCGGCGTTCGGATTCAGCGGCATGGAGGTGGAGGTCGCGTGCCGCTACGGCCTGCCGATCACGTTCATCATTCTCAACAACAACGGCATCGGCGGCGGGCCATCGAAGCTCGATCCGGCGCGCATCTTGCCGACGTCGTACGTGCCCAACGCGCGCTACGAGAAGGTCATCGAAGCGTTCGGCGGCGACGGGTATTACGTCGAGACGACGGATCAGCTGAAGCCGGCGCTCGCCGCAGCGTTCGCGAGCGGGAAGCCGAGCGTGGTGAACATCATGATCAACGCGTCGGCGCAGCGAAAGCCGCAGCAGTTCGGCTGGCTGACGCGGTAGCGGGTCGTTGATGCGCGCGAGATGGGAGCCGTCTTCGCGAGATCACGGCTCACACGCGAGCGGTTGCGATCGTAAAACTCGTTTGGTAGCGTGAACGCGATCGACCGTCACGACGATGTGAGCTCGGTCGAGAACGCCGGCGAGAAGGAAGGGTGACTGCAGATGGCAACGGGACAGATCAAGCGGCTGGTGCGCGATCGCGGGTTCGGATTTATCCGGCCTGAAGGCGCGTCAGAGGATGTGTTTTTCCACAGCTCGGCGACGGGCGGCATGTTCGACTCGCTGAACGAAGGCCAGGACGTCGAATTCGACAAAGAAGATGATCCGCGCGACCCGAAACGCAGCCGCGCGATCAACATTCGCGTCGTCGGCTAACGTCGCGCTGAGCGAAGACATACGAGAACGGCCCGAGGCGCTCGCCTCGGGCCGTCCGCTGTATACCGGCGCTTCGCCCGCTGGTCTTCACGAAGGCACACGAAGAGACACGAAGGGTTCAATCCACAGACGGCCCAGTGATCAGACTGGCGGCGATGCGGCCGAGCCGGCACACGCACTCCGCCGGTGACGGTGGCATGGGGCGGATCGCCGTCTCCGTACCTGGCATCACATCGCTGGTGTCGCACGACTTTGCGGTGACGGTCAGACGAGAGCGCATGTTGACCCGAACGCTGTGCGATGGGATCGCATCGCGTAGCGTTTCCGGGACGGCGAGCGCATCGGCATCGCGTAGCGTCTCTGACTGAAGAAATCGGCCTTGAATTCGCGGCGTACGAATCTCGACGAACTCAAGGACTCAAGCGCGCGGCCGGTCGCGCTGTTTCTCGATGACGGCGGCGTGTTGAATGACAACAGCCTGCGCGCGCCGGAGTGGCTGCGATTGATCGGCGACTTCATGCCGGCGCTCATGGGCGGCACCGTCGAGCAGTGGGCGGCGGCGAACGCCATCGTCTTTCCGCAGGTGTGGGGCGATCTTCGGCGGCGGCTATCCGACTTCGCGATCTATCGACAGTTCGAGCGCGCATACGCCATCAACTGGATGCGCGGCATGTGCGCGGCCGTCGGTGTTGCGATTCCGCCTGACGACGACGCCGTGGCGCTGCACCGCGAGCTTTCGATCTACGTGAGTGAACGCGCGAATGCTACTTTCGCCGGCGCCGGCGATGCCGTGGTGGCGCTGCATCGCGCGGGTTACATGCTGTACATGGCATCGGGGACGCCATCGTGGGAACTGCGGGGCATCTTGGCGAAGATGGGCATCGCGGAGATGTTTACGGAGTTCTACGGGCCCGATCTCGTTGATCGTGTGAAGTACGGACGCGGCTACTACGAGGAGATCTTCGCGCACGCGGGCGTGGCGCCAACCAGCGCGCTTATCATCGAGAGTGATGCGGAGTGCTGCGACTGGGCATCCGAGGCAAGTGCGCGCGCTGTGTGGATCGACGCGGGCGGTCGCGGTGACGCAACGTCGCTGGCGTCGCTTGTCGATGCGCTGGTGTAAGGAAGAGCGAGCTCGCCGGCGATGCCGGCGGCACGATGGCGCCGGACGCTATACAGGCTGCAGACGCTGATGCGCGGCGTCGCCCTGCGGTACGACGACGGTGATCGCGTCGCCGGCGCGCACGTCGCCGCCTTCGAGGACGATCGCCATAATGCCGGCTTTGCGGATGATGCTGCCGTCGTCGGCTTTCAGCGCGACCTGC
>JBBQVO010000145.1:0-8879 GCA_038211505.1 Dehalococcoidia bacterium
GCCAGGGCAGCCGCAGCAGTTCATCCGGCACACCGGACGCGAACTGCCCCTGGCTGTTGATGATCACGTTGCGGCTGCCATCGACGCCGGCGCCCAGCGTGCCGCGCCAGACCTGCGCCGGGTCGGCGCGGCCGATCAGGATCGCCCAGACGCTGCCGTCGGCTTCGTGCAGCGGCGCGCTGTACTCGACGTAACCGCGCTTGCCCGCTTCGGGGAGGACGATGTCGGAGTTCGCGGGGCTGAGATTGGCGCGCGTGTCGGAGAACGCCGTGCTGCCCTTGACCGAGTCGATGCGCGAGTCCGTCGTTGCCAGCACGATGCCCGATCGGTCGGCGATCGTCAGCGACGTGAATTTGTTGACGTTGAGGTAGAGCAGCTGCTGCATCGCCGTCGTGCGGTCGTTCGCCGAGCTGTTGCGGTTGGCGACGACCGGATCGTCGGTGTAGCGGAGGATCTGGATGTAGCCGTCGAAGGCGTCGCCCGTCGCGACGTGCGAGCTGTAGCCGGCGAGCGACATCGCCTCGTTCGAGGCGCGCGTGTCGGCGGCGCGCTGGCTGAACTCGCGAGACCCGTAATAGGTGAGCACCGCGATGAAGGCGACGGCGAGCGCCACGATCGTGACGACGAGGACGAACGTCGTCGGCCGCCGCAGCGTGATGCGCGACGGCGAGCGGAGGTTGAAGCCGGACAACGAGAGGCGCGGGGGAGCGAGACGCGGGACGCCGAAGCGTGATCGCGCGGGCCGGCCACCGTCCTGCGGCGTGGCGGGAGCGTTCCCTGCTTCCATAGCCACGTGCATGATCGGTGCCAGCACCCAAGGGACGGCATAGGGAGAACCCCTAATGTTTGTCCCGACGGGCGCCGGCGCGGGAAGGTGGAAGGTGGAAGGTGGAGGATGGAGGGGGACGCCCTAGGTTCTCCCAATAGTTCATTCGGCGACCGAGGATGGTGCGGTTGCACGGTGCCGCGGTGGAGGCGAACGACGACACTAGCGTCACGACCAGTACGACAGCACGGGCGTAGCCCGCGAGGCACACGAAAGATGGCGATGACCGCTCAACGCAAGATCACACCGAAGAGCATGTTCTGGGCGGCGATGTTGCAGGGGCTGCCGCTCCTCGGCGCAGGTGGTTGCGCGATCAACGCCGCCAGCGGCCAGCAGTTCTGGCCCGTGATCTTTCTCTGGTGGTCCGTCTTGTTCTGGGGCTTCGGCTATTTCTACGTCGGCGCATTCAATCGTTTCGCGGTCGTGGCTCTCCTCGGGCCGGTGTTCGCGTTTGGCGCCTGCACCGCGAGTTTCAGGAGCGTCGACTATCAGCCGCTGTTCGATCACGGCAATGGTGAAGAGGCGCGGCGTGCTCGTGACGACGCCAATACCGCGTCAGGCGCGACCGCAGCGCTCGTGTTTGTGGCTACCGCCATCGTGATGGCGGATGCCGTGCGGCTGGCTGAGAAACACAACTATTTAGTCGCTCTTGCGGACACCGACGACGAGAACGGTTGACGAGCGTTTGTTCTGATTCTATACTCCACTCTCGTACGCTTGTTCGAGAGGGAGGCCGGGATGCCGCTGTCGGACGTGCTCGAAACGCTGCGGATGGATCCGGCGCTGCGACGCTCGGCCGATGGCCGCTCGGGCTTCGTCGAGTGGCGCGAGCTGCGCGAAGTGCCGGCGCGTTACGCCGAATTCCCCATCGGCACGCGGCCGGAGCTGCGCGCGGCGCTCGCCGGGCGCGGCATCGAGCAGCTCTATACGCATCAGGCGGAGGCGCTGGGCGCCGTGCTGCAGCGGCAGAGCATCGTCGTCGTGACGCCGACGGCATCCGGCAAGACGCTCTGCTACAACCTGCCGGTCGTCCAGACGATCCTCGACGACCCTGACGCACGCGCGCTCTATCTCTTTCCGACGAAGGCGCTGGCGCAGGACCAGATGCAAGAGCTGCACGGCCTGATCAGCGCGATCGGTGCCGATATCCGCACGTTCACGTACGACGGCGATACGCCGGGTGACGCGCGCCGCAAAGTGCGTGAGGCTGGCCACGTCGTCGTCACGAACCCTGACATGCTGCACACGGGCATCCTGCCGCACCACACGAAGTGGGTGAAGCTGTTCGAGAACCTGCGCTACGTCGTGATCGATGAGTTGCACCAATATCGCGGGGTCTTCGGCAGCCACGTCGCCAACGTTATCCGGCGGCTGCACCGCGTCTGCCAGTTCTACGGCTCCGACCCGATCTTCATCTGCTGCTCGGCGACGATCGCCAACCCGCGCGAGTTGGCGGAGCAGATCGTTCGCAAGCCGGTGCTGCTCATCGACAACAACGGCGCGCCACGCGGGCCGAAGGTCGTCGCCGTCTATAACCCGCCGATCGTCAACCGTGAGCTGGGCATCCGCGGCAGCTCCGTCGACGCGGCGCGCGAGATCGGCTCGCGGCTGTTGCAGGCAGGCGTCCAGACGATCGTTTTCGCGCCGTCACGGGTGCGCGTCGAACTGCTGCTGCGGTATTTGCGTGAGTCGCTGCAGCATCCGAGCGGCATCGAGCCGAAGCCGGACATCGGCCCGCCGAAGGTCGAGGGCTATCGCAGCGGCTATCTGCCGAACGAACGTCGCGCCGTCGAGCAGGGGCTGCGCGACGGGCGCATCCGCGGCGTCGTCGCGACGAACGCGCTCGAGCTGGGCGTGGATATCGGCGGCCTCGATGCGGCGGTGCTGACCGGTTACCCGGGCACGCTGGCCAGCGCCTGGCAGCAGATCGGCCGCGCCGGCCGCCGCCACGATCTGGCGTTCGCCGTGATCGTCGCATCGTCGTCACCGCTGAATCAGTACGTGGCGACGAATCCGGACTACCTCTTCGAAACATCGCCCGAGGCTGGACTCGTCGATCCCGACAACCTGCTCGTGCGGATCAGCCACATGAAGTGCGCCGCGTTCGAGCTGCCGTTCGAGGAGCGGGAGGTGACGGAGGCGGCGGCGGCGCGCGATCGCGGCGGTTTTGGGCCGCGCGCCGTCGAACTGCTCGACCTGCTGTCCGACGAGGGCGTGCTGGTGAAGGCGGGCGGCCGCTACCACTGGATGACGGAAGTCTTTCCGGCCGAGGGCGTCAGCCTGCGTTCGGCGGCGATCGACAACTTCGTCGTCATCGAGCAGGGGCCGAAGCCGCGCGTGATCGGCGAAGTCGATCGGCCGGCCGCGCCGCTGCTGATTCACGACGAGGCGATCTACATGCACGGGGGCCAGCAGTATCACGTTGACCGCCTCGACTGGGACGAGAAGAAGGCCTACGTCCACAAAGTCGACGTCGACTACTACACCGATGCGAATCTGGCGGTTGATCTCGAAGTACTGGAGTCGTTCGAGCGCGCGCCGTCCCGCGGCTGCGAGGTCGATCATGGCGAAGTGGCGGTGCGCGATGTGGCGACGGTCTTCAAGAAGATCAAGCTCGACACGAACGAGAATGTCGGTTGGGGCAAGATCAGCATCCCCGAGGAGAGCCGCCACACGACGGGCTACTGGTTCGGGTTGGGCGAGGATGCCGTCGAAGGGCTGCCGCGGGCGGCGTTGCAGGACGGGCTATGGGGAATGGCGCACCTGCTGCGGAACCTGGCGCCGATTTTTCTCATGTGCGATCCGCGCGATTTGCAAGCTGTGGCGCAGATTCGCTCGCCGTTCACCGAGCGCCCGACGCTCTTCCTGTACGAGAATCAGCCGGGCGGCGTAGGCATGGCCCGCAGGCTCTTCGAAATGCATCCGCGGCTGATGCGCTCCGGCCTCGATCTCGTGTCCGCCTGCGTCTGTCCCGCCGGCTGCCCCGGCTGCGTCGGTCCGTCGATCGGCGAGCGCGGCACGAACAAGCGCGCCGCGACGCTGCTGCTGCGACGTCTGTGTGAGGGAGTCGAGGAGGAACCACAGATCTCACCGATTTCACAGACGGAATCGTTCGGAACGAGCCGATCGAGGCCGTCGGACGGTGCGTAGCCCCGGTTCCGGCGGTGGCTGCTCGTGGTAGCCGAGCGCGCGCCGGCGTCGCTGCGCGATCGGCTTCGACACGCCATCGGCGTGCAGGCGGCGGTGATAGCGGCGACGCCCGCGCCGGTGCGCGTCGTGCCACGCGAACTGCCTCCAATTGAGCAGATCCTTGGTGGCGAGTGGCGCGAGACCGAGCACGGCCGCGTTTTTGTCCGCGACGTCTGGTACTCGCTCGATCACGCGCACGGCTCGCTGCCGCTCGGCTCTGCTCTCGACGCCGCGCCCGACGGGTTGACGCATCTGATCGGTGGAATCGAAGCGCCGCATCCATCGCGGCTCGCGTTCTTCGACATCGAGACGACAGGGCTAGCCGGCGGCACCGGCACGTACATCGTGCTTGCGGGCCTCGGGACGTACGAGGAGGCGATTCCGGGCGAGGGACTTGCGTTCAGGATTCGGCAGTACTTTCTCGCCGAGATCGCGGGCGAGCGGGCGATGCTCGCGATGCTGGCGGCGGACATCGGCCGCTTTGAAGCATTGGTGACGTATAACGGCCGCGCGTTCGATGTGCCCGTGGTCGAGGCGCGCCTGACGCTCTCGCGCCTGCCGTCGCCGTGCGGTCCGATGGCGCACTTCGACCTGCTGCATGCGGTGCGACGGCTGTACAAGCATCGGATGCCTGGTTGCCGCCTCGCCGAAGCGGAGCGCCGCCTGCTGCGTATCGAGCGCCACGATGACGTGCCGGGCTCGCTGATACCGCAGCTCTACTTCGACTATGTGCGTGCCGGCCGCGCGGCGCCCCTCCGAGGCGTCTTTCAGCACAACGCCGAGGACGTGCTGTCACTCGTCGGCATCCTGGCGTCGCTCGCGGACATGCTCACCCGCGACGATCTCGACCCAGACGACGCCGTCGCCGTCGCGCGCTGGCGGGAGCGCGTCGGCGACACGAGCCGCGCGCTGCGCCTGTATGAGTCGGCCCTGCCCTGGCTCGAAGGCGGACCCGACTGGACGTGGGCGGCGGCGAGGCTGGCGCGTCTCTACAAGCAAGAGAAGCGGCGGGACGACGCGATGCCGCTGTGGCGGACGCTGTCGGCGGACGGCGACGTCGCCGCCTCGATCGAGTTGGCGATGCACTTTGAACATCATTCGCGGGACTATGCGGCGGCGTCCGCCGTCGTCGATCGGCTGCTGACGTTCGCTGCGACGCGTGAGGTTGAGGCGCTCGCGTATCGGCGTACGCGGATAGAGCGTAAGGCGGCATCGATTCGGCCGAACAGCGACAGTACGCGGACTGAGGCGAGCCAGTAACGCCATGGACGCGGGCCGGTTGTAAGGCGAAGAGTCCTCACTGGTACGGCCTTGGCGACTGTCATCTTATCGACGCATGCACACAGAGACCAGGTGAACGTTTAGCGTCCTGTTAACGTGTATGCCTGTCGATCTGATCTTGCGAATCCATATACTCGGTACATCCCCTCACGTCAGGCGCAACGCCTTCTCACCGTCCGAACGACGGCGGGCCGGGCGTTCGGCTGGCGAGAAACCTGATCCGCCACGCGCCGACGCCAGCCCACCGCCACACACGATCGCCGTTGATGCTCTCTAGCCGGAGTGCCGTGAGAGCCTAATCGCGCCGCTGAGTTTGCGGCTGGAAGCTACCTGCACTATGTTCCGGTTCATACTCCTCACCGCCGCCACGGTTGGCGTCGGCGTGCTCTTCCTCGTCTCGGCCATCACGGCGCCTTCCGCGAGCGCGATTACGCCGGCTGAGGGCGATATCGATCAAAACGGTATCGTTAACTCGAGCGATCTCCTGCTCGTCGCGCTTCGCGCCGCCGGCACCGACGTGAACCACGACGGTCGAACGAACTCAAGGGATCTGCGTCTCGTAGCGCAGGTGTTTGGCAGCGTCCCTCCGCCTCCGCCGGCGACGGAGACGGAATCGGATCGACCTGATGAGTCCGATGCTTCGCCCACCCCGACGGCCACCACGGAGGCCGTGAGCACGCCCACGGAAGCGCCGCCAGCTACGGCCCCCGCGCTGCCGACTGATACGGCGACTCCGGCAGCGGCGGCCACCGCGGCGGCGACGGCCACGGCGACGTCCCGGGTCACCACTACGGTCACGCAGACACGGGCGGCAACGAACACACCGACGCCCACACCTGCTGACACAGCGACCGCGACAGCCACTGTCGCGCCGACTTCAACGCCGACTCCCACGCCGACGCCGACGAGCACGAACACGGCGTTGCGGACGCCGACGAGCGCGAATACCCCGACGCCGACGCCGACGGGCCTGGTCGCGTCCCAGTCGGGCACGCTAGATACGCTCGACACGGTCATCACGGACATGCAAGGCAACCACGAAGGGTGCCTTCCCGCCGGAGTGGATGGCGTAAAGAACTATGCGTGGCAGTTTCACCCGATCACGAACAGCGTGGCGCCTCCCGCCGGGTTCGTGGCAACCACTGGCTGGGCCGCTCTGGAAGCGGACTGCAACGGGAATCCGGCGACGAACGTACGCGCTGAGTTCCGTGGATTCAAGACGTACTTGCTGCTGAAGAGCACAGGCCGCTGGACGCTCGTCCAGTCTTCAACGGGCATCGGCGGCGGCCAGTTCCTGCCGAATTTCACGCAGAATGTGAACGAGCCCGCCGATATCCGGAACGAGGGCGGCGGGATGACGTCGGTCGCCCCGGTGGCCGGCCGCGCGTTTCACTTCTGGCACTCGCCCGATGGCCGCGTCAGCATCAATGACGCCGACGTGGCGGCGATCTTTGTGACCCTTCAGGCGCGGCTGATCGTCGACGACCCGACGAGCGCTGACGACCTCGACACGGCGAAGCTCCTACTAGCCGCCGGAGGGGACTGGTGGCACGATCTGAGCGCGCCCTGGCCGAACAACGCCCAGGCCGGCTTCGCGAAGTTCAAGTGGCTCCGCCGCGACTGGCGCCCGTTCAACCTGACGACGGCATCCGAAACGACGTTGCGCGCGAATCCGCCGCCACTCGACTGACGCTTCGTTTGTTCACGAAGACGCGGGACGAGACGGAGTAGACGTAGATAATAGCTTCAGAGGCTCGCGCGGGAGCCGCCCGCCCGAGCCTCTTGCGTTTCAATCCGGCGCGCTCGCGCGTCAAGTTACAATGGGATCGTGACCTCATCTCGCTTTGCTGAGCAGCTGTCCCGTGTGCCGACCGGCCCGGGCGTCTACATCATGCGCGACGCCGGCGGCGACGTGATCTACGTCGGCAAGGCGGCGAATCTGCGCAATCGCGTTCGCTCCTATTTCGGTTCGCCGCTGAGCATGGAAGGGAAGACGCGAGCGCTCTCCGACAACATCGCCGACTTCGAGTACGTCGTGACGCATACGGAGCAGGAGGCGTTGCATCTGGAGGCGGAGCTGGTGAAGCGGCACCAGCCGCTCTTTAACATCCGGCTGAAGGATGATAAGCACTATCCGTATCTGAAGGTGGATCTGACGGATCCGTGGCCGCGAGTCTACATAACGAGACGCGTGGAGAAGGACGGCGCGCGCTACTTCGGGCCGTTCGCCAACGCCGGATCAGTGCGCCGGACGCTCGATATCGTCAACAAGCTCTTCCCCTGGCGCTCCTGCACGAAGACGATCACGGGCACAGATCCACGGCCCTGCCTCGACTACTACATCAACCGCTGTATCGCCCCATGCACGGCGTA
Organism: Dehalococcoidia bacterium; assembly: GCA_038211505.1. Classification (GTDB taxonomy): domain Bacteria; phylum Chloroflexota; class Dehalococcoidia; order DSTF01; family JACRBR01; genus JBBQVO01. The sequence goes on from JBBQVO010000145.1 coordinate 7,670, forward strand.
CTGCTCGAAAGAGGAGTACGACGAGGTCATCCGGCAGGTGATCCTCTTTCTCGAAGGCCGGACCGACGAGGTCGTTCGCGACCTGAAGCGGCAGATGTCCGATGCTGCGGTGAAGATGGAGTTCGAGCGGGCGGCCCGCGTCCGCGACCAGCTCGTCGCCATCGAGCGCGTCACCGAGCGGCAGGCGGTCGCCAGCACGAAGCCTTCGGACGAAGACATCTTCGGGCTGGCGCGCGCCGACGATGAAGCGGTCGTACAGGTGCTGTTCGTACGCGGCATCAAGATGGTCGGCGTCGATAACTTCACGCTCGCCGGCACGCGCGACGAATCGGACGCCGATGTGATCGCCAGCTTCATCAAGCAGTTCTACGAGTCGGCGACGTACGTGCCGCGGCGCGTCATCGTCCCGATGGTGCTCATAGAGCACGCGCTTCTGCAGGACTGGTTGACGGAACGGCGCGGCACGAACGTCGAGCTTCTTTGCCCGCAGCGAGGTGAGAAGCGCCGGCTGATCGAGATGGCGACGGAGAACGCGAAGGAAGCGTTCGATATGGCGCGCGTCAAGTGGCTCGCCGATACCGGCAAGACGCGCGCCGCGCTCGACGAACTCCAGGAAGCGCTCGAACTACCGACCACGCCGCACCGTATCGAGTGTTACGACATCTCGAACATCCAGGGAACGTCGTCGGTCGGCTCGATGGTCGTCTTCATCGACGGCCATCCCCGGCCGCAGGAGTATCGCCGCTTCCGCATCAAGACCGTCATTGGCGCCAACGACTTCGCTTCGATGGCGGAGGTACTGCGCCGCCGCTTCCAGCGCGCGCGCGAGCGGCTGCTGCGGGAGACCGGCGCCGACGCGCCGGCTCTCGAGACTGGCGACGTCGATGCGGGGCAGACGCGCAATCGTGATGACTCATCGTTTGCCGCCATCCCCGATCTGGTGATCATCGACGGCGGCAAGGGCCAGCTCTCGGCGGCGATCGACGTGATGCGCGAGATGGGCGTGAAGGAAGTGCCGACGGTCGGGCTGGCAAAACAGCACGAAGAGATCTACGTGCAGGACGTCTCGGAGCCGGTTGTGTTGCCGCGCACGTCGCAAGCGCTGTATCTCGTACAGCGCTTGCGCGACGAAGCGCATCGCTTCGCCATCACGTATCACCGCGGCGTGCGCAAAAAGGTCGGCTTCCAGTCGGCGCTGGATACGATCCCG
>JBBQVO010000146.1:0-8796 GCA_038211505.1 Dehalococcoidia bacterium
AAGCGGCCTCAGGCGGGGGTTAGCGCCAAACTCAGCTCGCGCGGAGCGCATTCTCATTTTGTAGTGCGGGCGTTTCAGCCCGCGCGGAGGGGCCTGACGTTGCGTGTTCGACAGACGCCAGCGCCGACGCTGCCGACCGCACCGCGAGCTCACGCGACGGCGCCGAGCCAGCCGACCGCGAGGATCGCCGCCCCGACACTGAGCGCGCCGAACCCGAACTGCAACGCCGACTCATCGCGGCGGATGATGTACCACGTCACGCTGCTAACGAGCAGCGCCGCGCCTGCGATCACCGCCGGAACAAGCAGCGCCAGCCGGTAGTCGACGACAGCCGCTAACGCGACCGCGAGCACCAGCGCCGCGCCGAACGACGCCCAGCCGACGTACATCGATCGCGCCGTGCCGAGGCGATGCGCCAGGCCGTTGACGCCAGCGGCGCGGTCGGCCTCGATGTCGGGTACCGTGTTCGCGAGATGCAGCGCGAGGCCGATCAGGCCGCCGAGCGGCAGCAGCCACCACAACACGCCGTCCCAGGCGCCGAGCGTCAGCCACACCCACAGCGGGAGCACGGGGATCGCGATCATGTACGGGACAGCGCTGAGGGGCGTGCGCTTCAGTCGCACGTCGTACGCGAGTCCGCAGGCGAGGCCGACGGCCGCGAGCGCGAAGCCGCCAGCACCGAGCGTCGCCGCGAGCGCGAGGCTCACGGTGATCAGCATCAGCGCGAGAACGCGAGCTGCCGTCGGCGCTACCAGACCTGCGGCGATCGGCTTCCACGGCTTCGTCGCGGCATCAAGCTCGCGATCGAAGATGTCGTTCGTGATGCCGATCGCGCTCTGCGCGCAGAGCATCACGATGAGCATGCGCGTGAGCACGCCGGCCGGCGGATCGGCCCGCGCGGCGACGAACGCGAGCGCCGCCGTCGCGACAACGTTGAGCAACGTCGGGAACGGATGGATGATGCGGGCGGCGCGCGCAAACCACGCGACACCGTGCGGCGACGGGGCCGGCGCGAGCTCTGTCGTGGCGATTGAAGGAGAATGCATCGCGCGACTTTCGGAGCAACGCCCGTTTCTCTCGATGATACTCCTACAGAAGTCAGGTGGATCGCCCGATTGGGTACTTGTCGGAAGATCGAGAACTGCAAAGAGACTATTGACAGGCTCGCCCTTCCCGCATTATCGTAGAAGAGCCCGATGGCAACGGGCACATGCAGTTATCTCCTAGGAGGTGCTTCATGAACGACCGCATCCGCTGGGGTGTTTGGCAAGTTGACTGAGTAGCCCTGTCCTCTGGGCAGGGCGCGCCGACGAAGCAGGCGCCAACGACGCGAGGACACCGGGACGCCGATGCGCGTACATCCCAGTCCACAGGGGGTTACCCTAGACGGTGCCTGCTGGCATGGCAGTTTATCTATTCATCGAATAGGCTTTCCGATCGGGAAGGCCTTTTTGATTTGCCCATGACTGACGACCCGCTGATCAGCCAATCAAATCTCTGGCTCGCTGATACGCTCTGGCGCCTCGGCGCGGTGCAGTTCGGCGACTTCACCGTCGGCCGTACGACCGTGCACTCGCCGATTCACGTGAACCTTCGCCTGCTGATCGCGCATCCGACGGCGCTGGCGCGCGCTGCCCACATCGTGCTGCAGGAGTTGCAGACGCTGCAGTCGATGCGAAACCCGCAAGTCGATCCATTCGACCTCGTCTGCGGCGTGCCGTTCGGCGGACTCGTCGTCGGTGAGGCGTTCTCTCTCTCGGCGAAGATCCCGCTGATCTACCTGCATCCGCGGAAAGATGACCTCGACTCCGATGTCGAAGGGCTGTATCACCCGAGCCAGACGGCGTTGATCATGGACGATCTCATCACCGGAGGTGGCAGTATCGTGCTGACGGCGAATCGGCTGCGTGACGAGGGATTGTTCGTGCGAGATGCTGTCGTGCTGTTCGACCGGCAGTCTGGCGGTCGCAAGAAGCTCGAGGACGCGGGCATTCGGCTCATCTCGGTGCTAACGATCGAGGTGCTGCTGACCTATCTGCGAAGCAGCGGCAAGATCGGTGAGGAGTGGTACCGAAAGAGCATGGCGTTTTACGAAGCGAACCGCGGCGGCGATCTGGAGTAGCCGCGAATGCTAGAGGAGCCGGCGCAGCGGCTTGCGTCCGGGGCGCGGATCGTAGTTCGACTTAAACATCTCGAGTTTGTCGCGCTCGATCAGGTACTTCCCGGCGAAGAGCACCGCCGGCACCTTCTTCTGCTTGATGAGGCGTCGCAGGCTCTGCGGGTGGATGCCGAGCAGGCGCGCCGCTTCAACAAGATCGAGGTAATTTTCGAACGGGCTGCTGACCATCCGCGCCTTCTGCACTAACGTGCGTTATCAGATGACCAGATGGTAGCACGAGCGCAGCCTGCCCAACAGCAGATTATGTCACCTATTTCCCGCGCCGAAACCATCCCCTCCCCGAAGGTCGACCCGTCGCGCCACTTCGATCGACACCCCGCGATTCTAGCTGCCGGCCTCCGGCGCGGCCCACGGCGCGTTCGATGCGGCGATGTAGCATCATCATCGACTCAGCGAGGTCGAGTGCAGCCTCCGGTTCGGCGGCGACCGTGGGGAACAACGATCGCGCGGTCTCGGTGAAGCGCGGCACGGTGCTCTGTGCGCCGTCCCGCATGTGGATGACACGCAGCTCCGTCACGGATCCGAGGATCGCGGAGAGCAGTTTCGCGTACTGCGCCTCGTCGACTTCGATGATCGCCGACTCGGCGTCGAGATCGTTGCCCATCGCTACTTTAACGGCACGCAGTCCGTGCTCGGCCGGCATCTTGGTGTCGCGGTCAAGCTCCGAGCCGGGGCGGCCGAGATGGTAGACGAGCGCGAGATAGACGAGGCGTGGTTCGTCGTGCGTAAGCTTCATGGCGATCGTCATCGCTCAAGCTTACCAACCACGAGTTGACGATCACTCGCCAGGGGTGGTCGGTGTTGGGCGCGGCTGGGAGATTGCCGTCGGCATCGGGCTTGGCGTCGCTGTCGGCGGCACGGGAATGTCGTGCGCAACCGGCGCGTGCTCGAGGTCGGCGTTCTGGCCGGCGATGTTAAACGGCGCGAGAGTCTGGGCCGCGTAGTCGGCGACATATACTTGGCGATCCGGGTACGCGGCAACGAGCGCAGGGATGTCCTTCTCCAGGTTTCGCGCGTAGACGACGTTGCCGTCGAGCGTCGGCGTGTTGCGCCAGAAGAGGCTGCCGTAGCAGTACCAGGCGGCGCATTCGTCGACCAGCACCAGCGAGTTGTGAAGCTTTGCGTCGTCGACAAGCGTCACCAACCGATCATCAGTGAAATTGAATTTGCGCATGTCCTGCGCGGTTTCGGGCATGCCGAACACGGTCCACGAGGCATGCCGGCCAAGCAGCCAGCCCCAGATGCTGCTGCCGCACAGAGAGAGCACGAGGAGGTACACAACGGCGTAGCTGGCCCAGGGCAGCGGCCGCTCATGTCCGTCGAATCGCGCACGGATGCGCGCGGTCCCTTCGGCGATGCGCTGGGCGCCGAGATCGGCGCCGCGCGCCGCAAGCAACATGAGCAGCGGGATCGATTCGTACCAGTAGCGCGGACCGAAGGCGACGCCGTTGCTCGCGTACAGCGTCCATGCCCCCATCACAAAGGCGGCGGCAAGCAGGAGGAACCAATCGTTGCCGTTGCGGCTCCCGAGGATGAACGGAAGCAGCACGAACATGAGTCCGACGTACGACGGCCAGCCATTGAGCACGGGAATGAGAAAGGTGAGCTGCGTCTGCTCGTTCTCGATGCCGGCGGCGACGCTGTGGTTGCCGCCGAATCCGACCTGCTCGCCAAGATTGCCGCTGGCTTGGTAGCCGCCGCTGAAGGCGTGTCCCGTCGTGCCGTAGTTGTAGATCCAGAAGAGGACGATCATCACAACGCCGCCAACGATGAACCCGGCGCCGCGCTTCAGCTCCCATGCGCGATGATCGCTCGTCGCCAGGCGAGCGAGGAGGTAGACGGCGAACGGCGGTACCAGCGCAACGCCGGTTAGGGGTCGCGTGTTGAAGATCAACCCGAAGAACAGACCGGCGGCGATGCCGGCGGGGATCTTCCGCTTGTTGAGCACAATGAGAAAGAGCAGCGAAGCGAGCAGATAGAAGACGGCGGTGTTGTGCGACATGAAACTGCTCGCGTTCATCAGAAAGAACGGCGATGTCGCAAGCAGCAGCGAGGCGAGGATCCCGGTGCGAACGCCGTACAGTTTGCGGCCAACGGCGAAGATCATCGCTACGGAGCCCGCCCCGAGAAGCGGCGGCATGAGCCACATCGCGTGTAGCAGTTGACCTACGGCGAGGATGATCGGATGGCCAAAGGGGTAGATGCTCGCCCATTTGTTCCCGGAGATGATGATGAACGGAGGCTGAAAAAAGTTGAACGCGTCGTTGGGCTGCGGCTTGGGTGCGGCGAAGTGCCCCGCGGCCAGTATTTTCGCCTGGAAGATGTAGGCGACCGAGTCGGGGATGTGCGGCATGTGTGAGAGGTACGAGTAGTTGAGGTAGAGCGTCGTGACGAAGGCGAAGACGGCGATCAACTCGGCCGGCAACCACGCGTTCGCCACGGCGATGCGTCGGAGGCGATCGGGGATCTTCGGCTGCGGCACGTACTGCAGCCAGGCGACGATGCCGACGGCGATCAGCGCAAAGAGGAGCGCGTACGGATAGAAGGACAATGTCATCGCCAGCATCGCCTTGATCGGTTGACTTCGCGGGAGTTCGATCGCCGGGCCGTTGACGCTCTTGATCGCGGCGTTGTTTTGCACGAGTGAGAGGTTCTGGTCGAGATGGCGGAACGGGCGGAAGTCGAACGTCATGCCGTTCTTTTCGTCTTTCGCGCGGACGCTGATGCCCCCCGACTCGAGATTGCGAAAGACGACGTCGACGGCGTAATCCGTCCATCCGTCGTTCGGGAGGAAGAGCTGTCCGGTGGCGTTCTCGTGATTGATCGCCGTCAGCACATCGAGGACGCCCCCGCGGATGGCGAAGTTGTTCCGTACGGAGATCCAACCCGACAAGCGCGGGTCAGCATCGAAGTTGTCCTGAAACAATGTCGCGCCGGTGTGAAGATCGGTCACACGGACGGAGTCGACGCCGCGGGGGCTGGGGCGCGAGGCGACGCGGTCGTCGTCGGTGAGCGTAAGGACGATGCCTCCGTTCGCCGGCGCGGCGATGAAGTCGGTCGAGATCGTACGCTTGCCGTCGATGAACGTGGTGAATTCGTGGCCGTTGGCTTCGACGCGGACATGCGTCGTTTGACCGCCATGACTCCAGAAGTAGCCGGTGATGAGCAGGACGTTTACGACGAGTGCGAGCGCGATGCTCAGCACAACGCCGCTGCTGATGTCGAGGCGAGCGATGCGGATGCGCGCGGGCAGACGCGGGACGGGTATCGCGCGCCGGCGACGCAGCATCCAGAACTCCTTCGTCGGTCGCGGGACTGAGTCGCCGCGCATGCGTAGATCAGCCCATCTTAGCCGCTGCCGAACCGCCGTACACGAGCCCGGTTTTCAGTCGGTGTCTGTACGCCAGGCGAGCGCCGATCGTTTCGTCGCGCACGAGAAACGGCCCCGGATGTCTCCGGGGCCGTATGACGTAACTCGGGCGCGACCGTTAGCCCTTGTGCTTGCGTTGATTATCAACGCTAGCCCTTATGCTTGCGTTGCCAGCGGGTCTTCTTCAACATCTTGCGGTGCTTGTGCTTGCGCATCTTCTTGCGCCGCTTCTTCACGACTGAACTCATGGCGCTCCTCCTCTCGCAGGAATTGCAGGAACCGCTTGTTCCCTACACCCCGCATCGGGGGACAGCGCTGAGTATAACGAAGAGGCGGCGTTGAGACGAGCACAGGGCGATTCCGCTTCCTACGTTTGATGATGCTGTGATAGACTTTGCCTACAAGCCGGACTGGTCACAAGCAACAGGCCAAAGGTCTGAAGCGAATGATCGGGGCGGCTGATTTTGTCATAGGAGGACGCATCGCGTTGACGGAAATCAGCAGTGGCGAAGTCGCCGAACCGCAGGTCACGGAAGCGGAAGACGACTCAGCCTTCACCATGCAGAACTGGCTGGACTCAAGCAGCGATTTCAAGACGCTTCGCCGCGGCGAGGTCGTTGAGGGATCGGTGATGGCGATCCAGCGCGATGGCGTCGTCGTGGACGTCGGCTCGAAGTCGGAAGGCATCATCCCGCCTCACGAGATGCATTCGATGGGCGCCGATCCATTGAGCAAAGTAACTGTCGGCGAGAAGATCCTCGTCTATGTCATGCAGCCGGAGTCCGATCAGGGTCAGGTGACGTTATCGGTCGACCGTGCCCGCGGCGAGCGCGGCTGGCGCGTATTGCAGACGCGGTTTGAAGAAGGTGAAGCCTTCGAGGCCGAAGTGACCGGCTACAACAAGGGCGGACTGCTCGTCAACGTCGAGGGTGTGCACGCCTTTGTGCCGTTGTCGCAGGTCGTCGGCGTCCGGCCCGATGCGGAAGGTGAAGGCGGGCTCGCCGCCGCCGTCGGCAAAGAGCTGCGGCTCAAAGTCATCGAGATCAACCGGCGCCGAAACCGCGTCATCCTGTCGGAGCGCGCGGCGTTGCAGGAGTGGCGGTCGCAGCAGAAGGATCGGCTGCTGGCCGAGCTCAAGGAAGGCGAGATCCGGAAGGGTCGCGTCTCCAGCGTTCGCAGCTTCGGCGTGTTCATCGACCTCGGCGGCGCTGATGGTCTGGCGCACCTGAGCGAAGTCTCGTGGGACCGCAACAAGTCGCCGGAAGAGATGTATCACATCGGCGATGAGGTCGACGTCTACGTGATGAAGGTCGACCCGGAGACGAAGAAGATCGCGCTGAGCCTGCGACGCGCGCAGCCCGAAGAGTGGGATCTGATCGTCGACAAGTACCAGGTCGGCCGCGTCGTCCCGGGCATGATCACAAAGCTCGTGACCTTCGGCGCATTCGCGCGCATCGAAGGCCCGGTCGAAGGACTGATCCATGTGTCGGAGCTCGTCGATCGCCGCATCGCGCATCCGAAAGAAGTCGTGCGTGAAGGCGATCTGTTGCCGCTGAAGATCGTGCGCATCGAGCGCGATCGGCACCGTCTTGGCCTCAGCCTGCGCGAGGCGCGCGACGAAGGCATCAAGCTCGGGTTCTCGTTCAGCGACGCCGGCGAAGTGATCGCCGTCCCGGAGGAGATGCGTAAGGAGTTCGAGGAGCGCGAAGGCCTGACGGTCGCCGTGCGTGGACCGGACGACTACGCGGCGCCGCCAACGATCGCGCCGCCGGAAGAGAAAGCGCCCGAACAGCCATCCACCTCCTCGTCATCTGACGCACCGGCGCGCGCACAGCGAGAGCCAGAGGCTGAGCCGGTATCGGCGATGGCCCAAGCGTTCGCAGCTGCTGGCATGACGTCGGGCGATGAAGCGCCGGTGGCGAGCGTGGCGACGGCGGCGCCTGAGGCTGCACCGGCCACAGAGGGGGCGCCCGTAGCAGAGGCGGCGGCCGAAGCGTCCGTCGAGGACGCGGCAACATCCGCCACAGAAGAAGCGCCGAACGCCGATGCGTCGTCCGATCAGATCGACGTTGCGACGGCGGAAGCGGATGCGCCCACCGGCGAGAGCGCCGAATCGAAGCCGCATGACGCGGAAGAGACGGCGAAGAAGGCGGGCGGCGAGGAAGCGTAGAAACGCCGCAGTCGTGCGGGGACCGGGCGGCTGGGAAGCAGCCCGAATTGAAGATCAGGGGGAATGCCGGTCGAGTCGGAGCGCACAACGCCCGACGAAACATCAACGGGATTGGTGCGTTTCGCAATGCTCCCGTTCTGGACTTCAAAGCCTCCGTTGTGTTATGGTTATAGAGAGTTAGCAATTAGGCGGGAGTGCTGCGATGGCTGACCGGTTCGACAAATTCACAGAGCGCGCACGCCGAGTCCTCACCCTGGCGCAGGAAGAGGCGCAGCGCTTCAACCACAACTACATCGGCACGGAGCACCTGCTGCTGGGCCTCGTCCGCGAGGGCGATGGCGTTGCCGCGAAGGTGCTCGCCAACCTGGGCGTCGAGCTCAATAAGGTGCGCTCGGCCGTCGAGTTCATCATCGGTCGTGGTGATCGGGCTGTGCTCGGCGAGATCGGGCTGACGCCGCGCGCCAAGAAGGTGATCGAGCTGGCCGTCGATGAGGCGCGCCGGCTGAACCACCACTACATCGGCACGGAGCACCTGCTGCTCGGCCTCGTCCGCGAGGGCGAAGGCATCGCGGCCGGCGTCCTCGAGAGCCTCGGCGTGAACCTCGAACGCGTGCGCGCCGAGACGACGCGCATCCTCTCGCAGAGCATGCCGCAGGGCGCGACGGCCGGAGCGCGATCGTCATCGACGCGCACACCGACGGTCGACCAGCTGGGCATGGATCTGACGCAGGCGGCGCGCGCCGGCAAGCTCGATCCCGTCATCGGACGCTCGAAAGAGATCGAGCGCGTCATCCAGATCCTGTCACGGCGCACGAAGAACAATCCGGTGCTGATCGGCGAGCCGGGCGTCGGCAAGACCGCCATCGCCGAGGGCCTCGCGCACCGCATCATCGCCGGCGACGTGCCGGAGACGCTGCAGGGCAAGCGCCTGCTCACGCTCGATATCGGATCGCTCGTCGCCGGCACGAAGTACCGCGGTGAGTTCGAAGAGCGGCTGAAGAAGGTGATCGAAGAGATCAAGGGCAGCAGTAACTGCGTGCTCTTCATCGACGAGCTGCACATGCTCGTCGGCGCCGG
>JBBQVO010000147.1:0-8710 GCA_038211505.1 Dehalococcoidia bacterium
TTCACGCTCTACACGTTCAAGAACGACGTCGCCGGTAGCGGCAAGACCGCAGCCACGGCGCTGCTGCCTAACTGGCCGCCGATCATGGCCACGACCACCGCGGCAACTGAAGGCCCCGGCGTCACCGGCGCTCTCGGCACGGCGACGCTCGACGATGGCACGACGAAGATCGTGACGTACAAGGGCGTGCCGCTGTACCACTTCAAGAACGACACCGCACCCGGCGACACCAAAGGCGACAAGCTCGCCGGCATCTGGTTCGCGGCGCTGCCGTAGGGCGAGAGCAGATCGATACGAGATGGGCGTCCGTTCGCGGACGCCCTTCTTGTCGTCCCCGCGCTATTCTGTCCCGCGATGACACAAGCGCTTTTCCGCGAACACGGTCGTTCACGATCGGCCGCCGATACCGGCGAGCCCGGCGCGTTCGGCCATGGATAAAGACGAAGAAGAAGGCCTCCGCGTGTTCGCCCTCGCCGTCGGCTGCGATGACGTTTCCCGCCGGCCGATGCGGCCATTGTGGATCGCACGAGACGGCATGCGCGCCGACGTGCGTGGGATCATCTCCGAGTGGATCGAGGAGGAGCGGGTCGGCTTCCGGCTGGAAGTCAGCGGCGGCGTTTCGGTCTTACTGTATTATGTGCCGGAACTCGAGCTGTGGTCCGGCGTCTGGCCCGCCGGCGCGACGGAGTCGAGCATCGTGCGGAGGAGGCGATAGCCGCGGCGAGCGAAGCGCTCGCGGCGGCGGCAGATGAGCGATAGCGTCACCCATCGCGGCAACATCTCACAACACGTGCAGTCGATCCCCTCGTCGGGCATCCGGCGTTTCTTCGACCTCCTCGCCAGCATGGAGGGCGTGATCTCGCTCGGCGTCGGCCAGCCAGACTTCGTCACCCCGAACCAGATCCGCCAGGCCGCCATCAAGAGCATCGAGGATGGCGAGACCTACTACACGTCGAACTACGGCCTCGTCGAGCTGCGCGCAGCCATCTCACGCCACCTCGATCGCCTTTACGGTGTGCACTACGACGCCGGCACCGAGATCATCGCCACGGCCGGCGTCAGCGAAGGCCTGAACATCGCCCTCGAGGCGATTCTCGATCCCGGCGATGAGGTGCTCAGTCCCGACCCCGGCTACGTCGCCTACTTGCCCGCGGTGCTCCTCGCTGGCGGCACCTACATCCAGGTACCGACGCGCGCCGTGGACGGATTCCTGTTGCGGCCGGACGAACTCGAACGGCGCATCACGCCGCGATCGAAGGCGCTGCTCATCGGCTATCCGGCAAATCCGACAGGTGCCGTTATGTCGCGCGAGACGCTGCTCGCCGTCGCCGATATCGTCGACAAGCACGACCTGTTCGTGATCTCCGACGAGATCTACGACCGCCTCGTCTACGGCACCGAGCACGTCTGCTTCTCTACCCTGCCCGGCATGCGCGAGCGCACGATCCTCATGGGCGGATTCTCGAAGGCGTACGCCATGACCGGCTGGCGGCTGGCCTATACGTGCGCCCGCAGCGAGCTCACCGAAGCGATGATGAAGGTGCACCAGTACGTGATGATGTCGGCGCCAACGCCGGCGCAGTTCGCCGCCATCGAGGCGCTGAACAGCGGCGAGGAAGACGTGCGCGGCATGGTCGCCGAGTACGACCGTCGCCGTAAGTTCGTCGTCGGACGCCTGAACACGATGGGCCTGACGTGCGTCGAGCCGAAGGGCGCGTTCTACGCCTTCCCCAACATCGGCAGCAGCGGCATGAACGACGAGAGCTTCGCCGAGCGCCTGCTCATGGAAGAGCGCGTCGCCGTCATCCCCGGCTCAGCCTTCGGCGAAGCCGGCGCCGGCCACGTCCGCATCTGCTACGCCCAGCGCTACGAGCTGCTCGAGCAAGCGATGCACCGCATCGAAGCCTTCCTCACCCGCCATCGCCCCCGCGCGGATTAGTGCGGTTCTTGACGCCAACCTTGCGGCTCCCCGTCGGCGCGCGAACCTGCGTCGTTGCGCCAGCGCCGCCTTGACGGGCAGCCCGTTGACGGGCGGGCGCGTTCGATATATGTATCGGGCACACCTTGAAAGGTTCTGCCCCATGCCTTCGACTCGCGCGCTCGGCGACGGGTCGCGTGCACACCTCCATCCTCAACGCACTCACGCATGTCATGCTGAACGCAGTGAAGAACCCGCAGGTGCCCGGGTGGTATCTCTCCTCCGATGTCAGGCAGCAATGCAGTCCCGCTGAGACTCGTGCACTCAGGCAGGGGTGCACCTCGTCTTCGCGACCACGCGCGACATCATGTCACTTCTGAACGCAGTGACGAATCTTCGTCGCTCGCGTTCCATTGATCGTGACACGCGCCGAGTGTCAATCGTCGCTGGCTTCGCTGACACCGGCGATCTCAATCCGTCGGCCGATTAACCGCCGCCGAGATCATCAACCATGAAGCCTGGCACGACGTCTCCCGCATTGAGCAGATCTGCCGCTCATCGCGGCCGCGCCGGATGCCCGCAGCGGCCCATGCGCCGGTACCCCTAGCACGCGCCCCCATGGTGCGCCGGATGTCAGCACAAACCCGGTGTCCCCTTCCGAACACGCAGACTGCCGCCTTCCGGCGGCAGTCCGCGGCTCGATGGAGGTGCGATCCGAGTGTCAGGACGACGCGCGCCGTGTCCGCGTGCCGGTGCGTGAGACGCGCTCGGCCTCCGAACCATCTCCGCGGTCGACCGGCGGACGATCGCCACTGTCAGCGGTCGTCGACACCGGCTCTCGTTCAGGCGCCTCGCCCTGTGCGTTCAACAGCTCGTCGAAGAGCTGGCGGTAGTGCACCATGCCCTGACGGAGCTGCTCCGTCGTCGCGTCGCCGCGCTCACTCGAGTCCGCGATCTTTCGCGCCGCGCGATAGTTCTCGATGACGTACGGGTGGTCGACGGAGATGTCTGCGGCGCGCTGGTCGAAGTCGCTCTCGCCGACCGGGTAGCCGCGCGCCTTCATCGCCTCATCCACCAGTCGGTTGGCGTCCGCGACGGCGCCCGTCGGCTCGTCCACAAAATGCGCCTGCGTCGACTGCCAGCGCTCCTGCAACGACGACCGCTCGTCCGCGCTCAACGCCCGAAGCCGCAGCTTCTCGACGCGATCCTGCCGATCCTTCAGTTCACGATTCGCCTTGCTCGTGCCGCCGAGTTCGCCAACGGTCCGATCGTACTCCGGCCCGAAGTCTCCTCGCAGCCGCTCGGATTCGCGTTTCCGAGACTGCATCATCGCGAAGATGGCGACGACGGCAATCGCCAGCACGGCGACAGCAGCGACGATAACGATCCACACCCACGTATCCATGATCAAACTCCTCACACGCGCAGTGTGCGCAAGTAGGATCATGGATCGGCACACGTTGCCGCAGCCGTGCGGGGATCACCGGCGATCTGCCGAAGGTATTGCAGTCAGGTCGCGACAGCGGACGCAAAGCCGACGCGAATCCTCGATGTGCCGATCAGGACGGTGCTTTCCCTAAGCAGTCTGCCTTAAGAAAGCGCACCGAACTCCCGCGCCAGTTCGATAATGTCTTCCGACGTGAAGAACGATCGCCGCGCGTTCACCCAGTGGTCGTGCTTCTCGTCGAACTGGCCGTTGTACTCGTCCTGGATGCGGTCGTAGATCTGCTTGACGACGCGGCTCGTCTCCTTCACCCGCGTCTCGCTTCCGGTGCGCTCCAACTCACGGTTGAGCACCGAGATAATGCCCTCGGAACCGGAGAGCGACCCGACGCGGCTCAGCTCCACTTCATCGCGCCCGAAGAGCGACGCCGCGAACGGCAGGTAGATCAACCCGCCCTTCGCCGCATCCTGCCGTCCGACGCCCGCCTGATGAATGCCCGCGGTCGTCGTGAACACTTCCCCGATCAGCGGCAGCCGGTCGTTGAGCTCGATCACCTCGCTGTCAACAACCTTGCGCATGTCGTCGAGCACCTTGAGGTCGAACCCGGGGTCGACGTAGTGCCGGATCAATGCCGCCACCATTTGCTCGAGCGATGTATTGCCGGTGCGCTCGCCAAGGCCGGCGAAGGCCACGTTCACCTTCTTGCCGCCGTAGCGCCACGACGCGATCGAGTTCGCCGTCGCCAGGCCAAAATCGTTGTGTCCGTGGAACTCCAGTTCCGCGCCCGTCTCCGCCCTCAGCACCGTGAACAACCGCGGGATGCCCCACGGCAGCGACGCGTATGGATCCGGGCTGCCCCAGCCGATCGTGTCGCAGATGCGGAACTTCGCGATGCCCTTGCTCTCCTCCATCACGCGCTGGATGAACGGGATCACCCAGCCGTAGATGTCGGCGCGCGTGCAGTCTTCGAGGTGGACACGCGGGATGATGTCGTTCTCGAGCGCGGTGCGGATCGGCTGAAGGTACTTCTCGATCGCCTCTTCTTTCGACGCATAGCTGAGCTTGTCGAAGATGTGGTGGTCGGACGCGGAGGCGAGCATCCCCGTCTCCTTCACCTTCCCCTGCGACACATCGACGAGCAGCTTGATGTCCTTCGGCGTCGCCCGCGTCCACGTCGTCACGCGCGGCCATTCGTAGCCGCGCTCCAGCAGCTTCTCAAGCGTCCACACGTCCCGCTTCTGGTAGATGAAGGCTTCGACGGCGTAGATCGCGCCAGTGTTCCGGTCGAGTTGATGGAGCAGGTCGTAATACTTCAGGCGCGTCTCCGGCGGGAAGACGGCGAAGCGGCTGTCCTGCGCCCCGTCACGCAGCGTCGTGTCCGTGATCAGCTTCGGCAGATCATCCTGCATCGAAGGCGGGACGACCGGATCGGGCTCAAGCGTCACCGGCGGCAGATTGCCCTCGTAGTTGTAGTACACGCGCTCGGCGTTGACCTTCGTCGCGACAACCATGCTGCTTCCCCTTCCACATCGATTGCGCCCGCGGCGAGTTCCGCGATCACATTTTCTTCTATCGTTGCTATTGTTGTAGCCTATACGTCGAGCTGGCGAAAGTCCCGCCTTCTGACGCATTCGGCGCGGACCGTGGACATATGTCGGACGCCGACTATGGTACCGTTGAGCCGAGGTCGCTGTACAGGATGCGCGCACACCTCTGGTCACGCCTCGTCGAACGGCGGCTCCTGATCCGGGCGGCCCTCAGCCTCCTGCTCATCGGCCTGCTCCTCTGGCGCATCGACCTCCCGCGCGCCGGCAGCGCTCTCCGCGACGCCAACTACGTCTACGTTGTGCCCGCTCTCGCGCTCTTCGGCATCGCTAAGCTGCTCGTCGCCCAGCGTTGGCGGATGATGATGTCGAAGTTCGCCGACCTGCCGCTCATGCCGCTGTTCGGAATCCTCCTCGTCTCGAATCTCGCGAACAACGTCGTGCCGGCGCGCATCGGCGACGTCATCCGCGTCCAGGTGCCGGCGCAGCGCTACGAGATGAGCCGCGCCCGTCTCGCCGCGACAGTCTTCGCCACCGAATCACTGCTCGACGGCATCGCCTTCGCCGTCCTCGGCCTGATCGGCCTCGCCCTCATCGACCTGCAGCACTTCCCGACCGGCATCTTCTGGGGCGTGCTCGGCGTCGTCGCCGGCGGCCTCATCGCCGTCATCCCCCTCTCGCACCTCAAGCTCGAGCCCGGATGGCAGTGCCGCGGCTTCCTACGCGAGCTGCCGGATCGCGCGCAGGCCGCGATCGAGACGTCTGTGCCGCACTTCATCGACGGGCTGGCCGTCTTTCGGGACGCGCGCCTCGGCGCTCAGACGATCGCGCTCTCGTTCGTGATCTGGCTCCTGGAAGTCGGAATGTTCGCGCTCTTCGGCCTCGCCTTCGGCATCCATCTCTCGATGCCCGCGTGGATGTTGATCATGGTCGCAGCCAACCTGATCAGCGCCGTGCCGATCGCGCCTTCGAACATCGGGCCGTACGAAGTCGCCGTCACCGAATTGGTGAAGGCGCTGGGCATCAGCGCCGGCGCCGCCGGAGGCTTCGCCATCGCATCACACATCTTCAACATTCTCTGGATCACCGGCGCCGGCGCGGTCGCGATGTGGACCCTCGGCCTCAGCCCGTCCGACGTATTCTCGTTCGGCGGTCACAAGGAAGAGACAACTCCCGCGACCGACGACGCCCATCGCGATCGACCGGCGCAAGCGCCGCTCTGATCGTCACAACAGCAACACAAACCCCTCCTGCGCAAAATGCCGGTCGTGCGAGAGCACATCCGTGACGCCCGTCGCACCGCACACCACCATCGACATGCAGTCTGTCAGGCTGTACCCCTTGTCGAGCCCGCTGCGATAGAGATCGACGCCGGCGAAAAACAGCTCCGCATCCTGATGGACGATCGTGGTGCGAAGATCAGCCATCAGATCATCGAGCAGACCACCGGCGCGCTCACGCGCCTGCACGCCGAGGCTCGACATGTGAGCGAAAACCTCGACAAGAACAGCGTCCGTCGTAACGATGTCTCGTCGATCGAGCTCCCGGCCGACGGCGACGGATCTATCGTGCAGATCATCTCTCGATATGAGCAGCGCGATGTAGTACGCAGCGTCCGCGAAGACAGGCGCCAATCAGTCGGGATCCTGCTTGGGGTGACCGTGCATGTAATGGTGATAGTTCCGCGCGAAGTCGCGGGGATGCCTCGCGAGCTCTTCTGGCGGAATCGTCGCTCCAAGAGCCGCGATGCGCTCCGCCGAAGACAGCTCGCTTGAGCCGAGCTTGGTGGCCGGCTTCGTGCGCTTCGGTTGTGGCTTTCGGATCACCATGTGTGCAGTATACGACGCCGCTCAGAGGCGCCGCTGATACCACGCGACGTCCCAGTAGCGGTCGAACTTACGCCCCACCTCCGCCAGCACCGCCACGCGCTCGAACCCGAAGCGCTCGTGCAGCGCGCACGACGCCTCGTTCGGCAGCGTGATGCCGGCGACGGCCATGTGGATGTCCTCCTCGCGCAAGATCGGGAAGATCGCCTCATACAGCCGCTGCCCGATGCCGCGTCCGACGGCCTCGTGCGCGCAGATGATCGACATCTCGACCGTCGTGTCGTACGCGCGCTTCGGCCGGAACTGGCTCGACGATGTGTACCCCATCACGACGCCGTCGACATCGGCGACGAGCAGTCGATGCCGACCGGTCGTCGCGTAGTGCGAGAACCACTCCGTTCTCTCGGCGACGGTGAAGGGGACGAGATCGAACGTGATCGCCGTCTGCTCGATGTAGTAGTTGTAGATCTCGTTGAGCCGCGGCACGTCGTCAATCGTCGCCGGTCGAACCATCACATTCGCGGCGTTGCGATTGTTGGAGGACTGGAAGCGGTCGAGGCTCGCTGGCACGAGCTCACGTATCTGTCCCGCATGATCTCGATCATGCGCAGCGATGTTCTCCAGCACGCTGACCACGCTGTACTCCTCCGACCCGAATCGCACGAGACGGTACACCACCTCACCATCAACGTCGTCGACAAGCCCGGACACTGCCGTTCGCGTCTCGTCGAGCTCCGCGGCCGCCTCAGCGGCATCGCCGGGCGTCGCCAGTTCGAGCGCTGGCGCCTTGCGCCCCGTCTGATGCGCCAACAGCTTGGCGTACGTCGCCTCGGACTCAATCACATGGTGAAGAACGCGCTGCAACGTCCAGCCGCCGGGCCGCGCCCGCGCGAAATCCTCCGCCGTCAGCGGCGCGATCAGCGCCAGCAGATCGCGCCGCGCCGACTCCATCGCGTTGATCGCCCGCTTTAGATCGTCATTCATCGGCCGATGGGCCTCCGCTCACATACTAACAGCGCGTCGTTCGAACGCGAATGCTGGCGAGAACGAACGGTACAATGCGCCGAACAGGAGCGATACGTGACCGACCCGACCCAACTGATCAGCCGCAATCTCGACGAGGTTCTGACGCCGGAAGACCTCGCGCATCTCGTCGCGACGAAGACGCCGCTGCGGCACTACATCGGCTTCGAGATCTCCGGCAAGATCCATCTCGGTCAGGGCCTCATCTGCATGGGTAAGGTGAAGGACTTCGTTGACGCCGGCGTCCACTGCACGATCTTCCTGGCCGATTGGCACACCTGGATCAACGACAAGCTCGGCGGCGATCGCGGGACGATCCGCCTCATGGCGACGCGCTACTTCATGGAGGGCATGAAGGCCTCCTTCCGCTGCGTCGGCGGCGACCCGGCGAAGCTGAACTTCGTGCTCGCGAGCGACCTCTACCACAACAACGACGAGTACTGGGCATCGCTGATCGACGTCGCGAAGAACACGTCGCTCGCCCGCATTCAGCGCAGCATCACGATCCTCGGACGCAAAGAAGGCGAGTCGGTCGACTTCGCCAAGCTCGTCTACGCGCCGATGCAGGTCGCCGACATTTTCGCGATGCAGATCAACATCGCCCACGCAGGAATGGATCAGCGCAAAGCACACGTAGTCGCCCGCGACGTGGCCACGAAGCTCAAGGTGTCGCCGCTCCGTGATGCCGCCGGCACGCAGATCAAGCCAGTATGCGTCCATCACCCGCTGCTGCTCGGCATCAAGAAGCCGTCGACGTGGCCGCCGCCCGATGGCGATCTCAGCGACTTCTGGGCATCGATGAAGATGAGCAAGTCCGACAAGAGTTCGGCGATCTTCATCCACGACAGCGAGGACGAGATCCGCACGAAAGTCCGCAAGGCATTCTGCCCGCCCGACTCCGCGCAGTTCAACCCCATGCTCGATTGGGCGCGCAAGCTAATCTTCGCCCGCGACG
>JBBQVO010000148.1:0-8564 GCA_038211505.1 Dehalococcoidia bacterium
ATTGTGAGCGTCCTGGCCCCCCGCCGGAAGTCCCCACGTGCAGGAGGTCAAGTTGCACGGAGTCTGTAGCCCTACAAACCCATCCTAGGCGACGAGTGTTAAGCAGCTATTAAACAGCCCCTAACATTGCGCCGCTGTTGACGCCGGATCCTCAGCCCCTCGCCTGTAGCTTCACGAACGCGCGCGATACGCTGTCCGCCGGCGAGCCGCCGCAGGAGGAGGATGCCGTGAAAATCACCGAACTCAAGACCCGCCGCTTCGTCTTGGACCAGTCCGATCACCCCTTTCATCCGACGTGGCGCCCCTTCCCCGAGCGCCACCAGGACGTCACGATCGTCGAGATTCACACCGACGAGGGCATCACGGGCTACGGCGCCGGCGGCGTCCTGACGCGCCTCAACACCGTCGCCGCACTGTTCGTCGGCAAGGATCCGCTGGCCATCGAGGAGCACTGGCATCTGCTCCGCGGCATCGCCCACTTCATGGGCCGCCCGTGGCCGATCGAGATCGCGCTCTGGGACATCGCAGCGAAGAAGGCCGGCGTCCCGCTCGCAAAGCTACTCGGCGGCAAAAACGACAGGCTCCTCGCTTACTGCTCCACCGGCGAGATCCACCCGCTCGACCAGACCGTTCAAGATGTCCTCAAAATCCGGGAGCGCGGCTTCAAGGCCGTCAAGCTGCGCTTCCACAATGTCAACTGGCGCGTCGATCTCGCGACGCTCGACGCCGTCCGCAAAGCCATCGGCGACACGATGACGATCATGGTCGACGGCAACTGGGGCTGGTACCTGCCCGGCGATCGCCGCACCGGCGCATGGGATCGCAAGACCGCGCGCCAGGTCGTGCGCGCGCTTGAAGACTACGACGTTTTCTGGATCGAAGAGCCCCTCTACGCCTACGACTACGACGGCCTCGCCGAAGTGCGCGCCAACACGACGGTGCGCGTCGCGGGCGGCGAACTGAATGCCGCGCTACACGAGTTCCAGGTCTACTTCGACAAAGGCTCGCTCGATGTCTACCAGCCGGATTGCACGTTCGCCGGAGGCATCACTGTCGCCAAAAAAGTGGCCGCCATCGCCGAATCGAAGGGCCTGCTGTTCGCGCCGCACACGTGGACGAACGGTCTCGGCCTCGCGGCGAACCTGCACGTCGCCGCCTCGGTCTCCAACTGCCCCTTCATCGAATACCCGTACGATCCGCCGAACTGGACCGAAGCCGAGCGCGACTTCATGTTCACCGAACCGCTGATGATCGACAACGAAGGCTACCTCCACGTACCAGCCAAGCCCGGCCTCGGCGTAGAGCTTGACGAAGCGCGCCTGAAGGCCCTCGAACGTGCCTAAGTGGCTGCCGCTCGTCGCCGGCATCGTGCTCGCGGGCGTCAGCGTGCTCGCCGTCATCTACTGGCAGGTGGCGGCCGGCGCCGTCGGCACATCGCGCGGCCTCGTCGTCACGAACTTGCGCTCCGACACCGTCACCCTCTCGTTCGATGACGGCACGTCGATCAGCGTTGCGCCCGCGAAGTCCGAGACAACAGTCGCGCAAAAGTCCCATTTTCCACAGAACGCTCGCGTAACGGACGCCGACGGCAACCTCATCTTCGAGGAGATGATCGACTATAAGCTGCTTTCCGATGCCGGCTATCGCGTGGCGATCGGCACCGACCGCATCGTCGTGCCCATCGCACCTCTGCAGGATTGAACGAACCACGCAGCCGTGCAACAGTGCGGCCGTCTCCCACCACCCACGGAGTCTCTCGCATGCCCGCCATTCTGATCGAAGACGTCACGCTGATCGACGGAACCGGCGATCAGCCGCGCCCGCACACCAGCGTCCTCGTCGACGATGGCCGCATCGCACGCGTCGGCACCACGGACGCGATCGTCGCGCCCGACGGCGCGCAGCGCATCGCCGGGGGCGGCCGAACGCTGATGCCGGGACTGACGGACGCGCACGTGCATTTCGGCCTCGTCGAGGCGGGCGACCACGATCCGCCGGAGAGTCACGTCAGCTACGCCGTCAAAGTGATCGAGAACATCCGGCTCGCGCTCGACGAAGGCTTCACGACCGTCCGTGACGCCGGCGCGCTCGATCCCGCGTTCGCCGCCGCTGTCGAGACCGGCGAGCTCCCCGGCCCGACGATCCTGCCGTCCGGCGCGTTCCTGACGATCACCGGCGGCCACGGCGACCATCGCTCGCGATGGGATGATCATCCATCGCCGTCGATCCCCGGCCTGCTCGCCCGCAGCGAGATCGTCGACGGCCCGGACGCCGTGCGACGCGCCGCGCGCATGCAGATCCGCCGCGGGGCAACGCAGGTGAAGCTGATGGCCTCCGGCGGCGTCATGTCGCCGAGCGACCCGATCGAGAGCCTCCAGTTCTCCGTCGCAGAAATGCGCGCTGCCGTCGAGGAGGCGGAATCCTTCGGGCTCTACGTCATGGCCCACTGTCATACGTCAGGCGCGATGGATCGCGCGCTCGATGCGGGCGTGCGCTCGATCGAACACGGCAGCATTCTCGACGACCGCACGGCCCACCGCATGGCGGCGCAAGGCGCCATCCTCGTGCCAACGCTGGTGATCATCGAGATCCTCTCGCGCCACGACGCGCTGCCGGCGTTCAGCCGCCACAAGCTCGACATCGTCCACCGTGAGATGGCGAACAGCGTGAGGATGGCGCGGGACGCGGGCGTCAGCATTGGCTCCGGCTCTGATCTACTCGGCCCGCGTCAGCGCCGCCGTGCCGGCGAGCTCGTCGAGAAGGCGAAGCATCTCGGCGCCATGGGAGCCATCGTCAGCGCCACGAAGACGAACGCCGAGCTCTTCCGCCTCGACGATCGCATGGGCACGATCGAAGAAGGCAAGCAAGCCGACCTGATCCTTGTCCACGGAGATCCGATCGCCGATATCGGCGTCCTCGTGGACGCGCGTAACATCCCGCTCGTGATCAAGGCTGGAACGATCGTCAAGGATCAGCTGTAACGACGAGTTCGCGTCCGCCTATGCACTCGATGTCCGCTCACGGCAGCCCTGCCGCCTGCAGCCGCTCACGCGCTTTGTCCTGCGTCACTGGCCCGTACTGAAAGCCGGCGATCGTGCCATCGCGCGCGACGAAGAAGCTGTCGGGCAGCCCCTGCAGGTGATACTGGTCGTAGACGCTGCCTCCGCGATCGAGCAGCAACGGCAACGTCAGGCTGCGTGTCTGAAGAAAGCCGTTCGCGGTCTCGAGGTCGTCTTTCCAGTTCACAACCAGCACTTCGAGCCCGTCGGCGTGTTTTGCGTCGTACACCGCCTGGATGTCCGGCATCTCCTTGCGGCATGGCACGCACCACGACGCCCAGAAGTTCACCCAGACGACCTTGCCACGCAGATCGCTCAGTTTCACTAGTTTCCCGCTTGCGTCTCTCAGCACGAAGTCAGGCGCGGTCTGCCCGATCAGCGGCGCATTCGAATCGAGCGCGCCGAGCCCCGCCTCAGCCGTCGCTGCGAACGTGCTCGTCGGAGCTCCGGCTACGCTCACGGGAGCCCCGCTCGCACTCGAATCGCCGCGTTGCGCACGCACGAGCAGCACCGCACCCGCGAGCACCGCGATGACCACCGCTGCAATCCCAAGTCGCACGATCGGGCGTTCCAGAACCGGCGTCTCACGTCGCTCTTGCATCACACTCACTATACGCGCGAGCTGGCATTCAGGCTGTGCGATACTGCCGAAACGAAGGAGGCGCCAGACGAACGAACGACGCGACCAGGAACAAGCGCTGCGCCGCCTGATCGCCATATTCGATGCGGTCGGCATCGAGTACATGCTCACGGGCTCGCTCGCCGCAAGCCTCTACTCGACGCCGCGGATGACTCGCGATGTGGACGTGCTCATCGACCCAGGTCGCGAGCCGCGCGTCGTGCGCAACCTCCTCAAGAAGGTGCTCCTCGAAGAATTCACGGCGTACGAGGAGCAGATCGACGAGGCCTTCGCGATGCGCTCAATGTTCAACGTGCTCGATGGTGCGGCCCTGACGAAGATCGACGTGATCATCCGCGATCCATCGCGCGACGCCGACGAGATCTTCCAGCGTCGCGCTTGACGCAGTAGGGCAGGGCCGGTAACAACACTGCATATGCGACGACGGGCGCGAGCGTGCCAATGGGTGGGGCGTGGTTGGTTGCTTGGGGCGGTTGCCATGGCCGCGGCGACGTTCGCTGGCTGCGGCATCACGAAGGCGCCGACGGCCGTCTCGACGCCGCCACCCGTGACCGCCAACCTACTCTCAAACCCCGGATTCGAACAGGGCGATCTCTCGTGGCAGTTCAAGGATCAGCCCGAATGGTCGGCCTTCTCCATCGGCGACACTGGCCGCACGGGCGTGCACAGCCTCCATCTCCAGCTCCATGGCGATGACGCCGCCACTGGCACGCACATCGCCGGCGCGCTGACGACGATCACTCCGAAAGACTTTCCCGACTACGTCTCCGGTTTCTATCGCGTCGACGACTGGCACCCGTCGACGACGTTCCAATACTTGCAGTTCGTCGTAGCGGTCCACGGCGACTTCGGCGGCGGCTCCGCGATCCAGGAGATGCGCTTCCCGATCGCCGGCATCGATCGGGAGCCCTTCATGCTCTCGAACGCGCGCTTCCTCTTCCTCAGCCGCGGCGCACCCGCGCTGCGCCAATGGACGTACTTCGGCTATCCGCTCAAGCAGGCGTTCGCGTCCCGCCTTGGCGCCGTGCCGACAACCTGGACGTCGATCGACATCTTCTTCGAGGTGCGCTACGACGGCAAGACAGCAGATCAGCCCGCTACGTCCGCCGACGTCTCGTTCGACGATCTCTACGCCGGTCCGCAGATCAGCAACCCGAACCACCCGCCGGCACTCTGAACTCTCGGTCGAACACGGATAGGTGAACGGGCGACCACGACGGCGGTGGACAACAGAAAAGCGCCCGTGACAGGCGCTCTGTCCTCGGCGACACCGCATCGACTCGAGACTTAGCTCTTCGCGGCCTTGGACGTGCTCGTCTTCTTCGCGGCGGTCTTCTTCGTGGCCTTCGCCGCCGTCTTCGTCGTAGCCTTGGTGGCCGTCTTGCGGGCGCGCTTCGGCGCTTCCTCGGCCACCGGCCCGGCGGCGACCTTGTTCAATTGCCGCGCCATCCGCGACTTATGTCGCGCGACGGCGTTCTTATGGACGACATTCCCCTTCTTGGCCCGGTCGAGAATGCTCGAAGCCTCGGCGATCGCCGCCTGCGCGTCGTCGGCGCCGGAAGCGATGGCGGTGTGCGCCTTTTTCACGGCCGTGCGCGCGCCCGTGCGCGTCGTCTTGTTGCGCTCGCGGTGCGCCTCGTTCTGGCGCCAGCGCTTCAGTGCTGATTTCGAATGTGCCAAGCGGCCTACCTCCATGCCGGCGCGAGCGTCTGCCGCCGCCGGAAACTGCCTGTCATGCTACCGGCAGGCTCGTACTCTGTCCAACGCGGCGCGCGTTCGCGTCCCGCGAACTGTGGAGTGCGACAATCCGCGCGTAGTATGCTTCTGCAACGCGTCACACCCGCGCCGGGCGCTCCACACAGAATCGCTATCATGCCGACGTTGAAAGCCCGACTCGCCGCCGGAGGAGACACGCCAGGCGCCACGACCGACGCGGTCGAGCCGCCAAGCCTCGCCTTCGCGGCCTCCGTTGTCGCCCTCGGGTTTCTCGGCAGCCGCCTGCTCGGCCTCCTCCGCACGGTCGTCATCGCACATCAGTTCGGCACCAGTCCGAACATCGACGCGTACTTCGTCGCGTTCCGCATTCCCGACCTGATCTTTCAACTCCTCGCCGGCGCCACGCTCGGCAGCGCCTTCATCCCGACGTTCGCGCGCGTCGTCGCCAATCGCGGCGACAGCGACGGCTGGCGTCTCGCCTCCGCCGTTCTCAACCTGCTCTTCGTAGCGACGCTCTTTTTCGCCGTGCTCGGCCTGCTGCTCGCGCCGCTTCTCGTGCCGATCACCGCTCCAGG
The DNA here is from genome assembly GCA_038211505.1 of Dehalococcoidia bacterium. Classification (GTDB taxonomy): domain Bacteria; phylum Chloroflexota; class Dehalococcoidia; order DSTF01; family JACRBR01; genus JBBQVO01. Next base: position 5,991 of record JBBQVO010000148.1, read on the forward strand.
ACTCGGCAAGGAAACGGGACAGCACGCGCAGCTCACGAGCCTCGCCGTCGATCTCACCCGCATCATGATGATCTCGCCGATTCTCTTCGCCGTCAGTGGCATGTTCATGGGAATCCTCAACGCCCGACATCACTTCCTCGCACCCGCTTTCGCGCCGATGTTCTACAACGCGGCGATCATCGTCGGCGCGCTCTTCTCGCACGACGTGAAGGTCCTCGCGATCTGCGTCGTCATTGGCGCGATGCTACACCTGCTGATTCAGATTCCTGCGCTGCGCCTCGTCGGCATGCGCTGGCAGCCCGTGTGGGACTGGAAAGACAAAGCCGTACGCGAGGTCGGCCGGCTGATGGGGCCGCGCGTCATCGGCCTCGCCGCGTTTCAATTGAACTTCCTGATCGCGACGTTCTTCGCGTCGAGCGTCGGCAGCGGTGCGATCTCCGCCGTCAACTATGCCTGGCTCGTCGTGATGACGCCGCTCGGCATCTTCGGGATGGCCATCTCCACGGCCGTCTTCCCGCGCATGGCACAGCAGGCGGCGCGAGACACGAACGAGCTGCGGGACACCGTCACGGCCTCGCTGCGCCTGATCCTCTTTCTGACGATCCCCGCAAGCGTCGGCCTGGTGCTGCTCGCCCGGCCGCTCACCGCGTTTCTGCTGCGTAGCGGCCAGTTCGACTCCGCTTCGACCGACCTCGTCGTCGGCGCGGTCATCTTCTACGCCATCGCGCTCTTCGCCCACAGCGGCATCGAGATCCTCAGCCGCGGCTTCTATGCGCTGAGCGATACGCGAACGCCCGTCGCCTACGCCGTGGTGTCGATGGTCGTGAACCTCGTTCTCTCCGTCGCTCTCGTCTGGCAGTTCGAGATTCGCGGCCTCGCCGCCGCTCTCTCCATCGCCACGATCGTCGAATTCACGCTCCTCATCCGCACGCTCGCCCGCCGCCTCAAGGGCTTCGACTCCGCCGGCATCCTCAGATCGGTCATGCAGACGATCGTCGCCAGCGTACTGATGACGGAAGTGATCCTCCTCTGGCTCGCACTGTTGCGCCTCGCAGGGTTCCTCGACCTGGCCCGCAAGCCCGACGCTGGGCTCGCGGTCGTCGGCAGCGTCGCTTTTGGAATGATTTCGTTCTTCTACGCGAGCAAGGCGCTGCGCAGCGAGGAGGCGCTCACGCTCGTCCGCCGCCTCCCCCTGCCCGAGCGTCTGCGGGCTATCGCCGGCGCTTAGGTGCTTCCCCCGCTTGTGAGCCTTCTCCGCCGGTCGATATACTGTCAGCGATGGTCACAGGCTCGGCATGACTTGGGTGCGGCCTCGCGGGCCGCACATTTTTGTCTCTGACGGGAGAGGTTTTCATTGAGTTTTCAGGATAAGACGCTCGTTTGCCGGGACTGCAAGCAGAACTTTACGTTCACCGCGGGCGAGCAGGAGTTCTACGCCAACAAGGGCCTGCAGAACGAGCCCGTGCGCTGCTCCTCCTGCCGGTCGAACCGCAAGACGAGCCAGCCACGCGAGCCGGAAGAGGGTTACGTGCGATACGGCGTCTTCGCCAGCTTCGGCGGCCGTACGCCCCGCCAGATGCACCCGGCGACGTGCGCGGAGTGCGGCATGATGACCGAAGTGCCGTTCCAGCCGCGCGGCGACCGCCCCGTGTACTGCAGCGCCTGCTACTCGAAGATGCGCCCGCCAACGGACGACGCCACCGCATCATCCGAACGCGCCAGCTGAAACGCGCAGCGCATCACGCAGAATAAAAAGAGGCCTCGACGGTGTGTCGAGGCCTCTTGTCTTGTTGCAGTCTGAATCGCCACTTAGGCGTACGCGCTTAGCACGTCTTCGCCGACCGCCTGCGGAAGTAACATTCGGCGCTTCTCCGACGCCGTCGCGTCAACGTAGCGCAGGCAGCTGCCGCAGAGGATCTCCGTCGCGTAGGCCGTCCGGCAGCGCGCGCACCGACCGAAATCGTACACGGCGGCCCCGGCGAGGCTCCTCAAGACGATGTGTTGCTGATTCATCACGCTCAACCTACAACGCGATCGCTCGCCAAAGCGTAACGTCCGACACCAGCCATGTACAGCGCGTGTCGCAAGGAAATCCCGTCAGAATCTGGTAGCGTCAAATTCTACAGAATCAGAGTCAGCTCCCGCCGCGCTCGCAGTCGACGCTTCTGACCCGATCCGCCATAGGAACGCACACCCGAGGACGCCGATCGCCGCCGACGCGGCAAGAATGCCGATTTTCGCTTCGTCGGTCAGCGCAGCGTCGCCGAACGCCAACCCGCTGATGAACAGCGACACCGTGAACCCGATTCCCGCGACCATCGCGGCTCCGAGAAGATGCCGCCAGTCGATCCCGTCCGGAAGCGCCGCCACTCCGAATCGCACAGCCGCGGCCGAGAACAGCACGATCCCCGCTGGCTTACCGACGATCAGCCCGGCCGCGACGCCGATCGCCACCCGCGAAGTCGCAGCGTCACGCAAGGCGTCGCCTCCAAGGCCGACGCCGGCGTTGGCCAGCGCAAAGATCGGCACTATGAGGAGCCCCGTCCACGGATGCAGCGCGCGTTCGGTGCGCTC
>JBBQVO010000149.1:0-8519 GCA_038211505.1 Dehalococcoidia bacterium
GCTGCTTCGGATCACCGCCTCGGTCGAGTCGGCGAGCATGACGATCGCCGTCTCCTTCGACTGCGGCCGCGGCCCCGGATATTGAAACAGCGCCGGATCGATCGACGGATCGTGCTCCGCCGCCTTGCGGTAGAAGTACGCCACGAGCCGCGTGCCGTGATGCTCTGGTATGAACGATACGACGCGCTCCGGCAGCCGCTCGCGCTTCGCCAGTTCCGCCCCACCGATCACGTGCTGACGGATGACGACCGAGCTCTCTTCCGGCGTCATCTCTTCGTGCGGCGTCTCACCGCCGAGCTGGTTCTCGATATACATCCCCGGCTGCAGCACCTTGCCAATATCGTGGTAGTAGCAGCCGACGCGCGTCAGCAACGCGTCCGCGCCGACGAGATCCGCCGCCCTCTCCGCCAGGTTGCCGACGATGATGCTGTGATGGAACGTCCCCGGCGCTTCGTCCTGCAAACGTCGCAACAGCGGCGCGTTCAGCTGCGCGAGCTCCATCAGCTGCACGCGCGTTGTCACGCCGAAGAGCACGCCGACCGTGACGAACGCTCCCGCCGCGAGCACCCCGGCGCTGACGCCGTTGACGCTCGTCGCCAGCGCCATCCAGCCGAGATCGCTGACTTGGCGGTCAGTGTCGAGAAACCACGCCGCCAGCAGAATCGCGTACGACACCGCCGCCACGGCGACGCCCGCCGTCAGGTAACGATTCAGGCGATCGGCGCGATGCACGAGGTAGATGCCGGCGATCGGCCCGAGCGCGTAGACGCCGAGCAGCCGGAACGTATCGAGCACGCCGATCGACGCGACGAGCGACACATCGGGCAAGAAGGCGCTGATGAACGCCACCAACGCGCCGATCAGTCCCGCGATCACCACTGCTACGTCCGCTTCGAGCAGCGCGGCGATCAAGATCGGCGCCGCCGCGATTGGCAGGATGAACGGCAGGAAATGCCGCGGCTCATCCGGTAGCACGAGCGGCAGGTAGAACTTCGCGATGAGCAGCGGTGTCGCCGTGATCACAGCCAGCGCGATCATGTGGCGCTCCGACGTGATGCCGCGCGGCTGCATCAGCAGCAGATACCCGGCGACGATGCCGGCGCCGATCAGCGCCAGGATCGTCGCCGCGACGACGCTGCGCCATTCGAGGCGGTTCGCCACGAGCTTCGCCGCGTGCAGCTTCTCGATCGTTACCTCATCGACGCGCGTGTCGGCCGCGAGGATCACGTCGCCCTTCTGCACGTTGACGCGCTCCGGCGATACGGCGGCGCGCGCGGCCTCCTGCCCCTGCTTCGTCTTCGCCTGGTCCTCGATCAGCGTCGAGACGATCAGCGGCCGCACGAGCTCCGCCGTGAGCAGCGCCTCATCGGCGCCGAAATCGGGCGCGATCAGCGCGTCGACGCTGTTCTTCGCCGTCGCGACGCTGGCGTCGTCGCGGGCGATGTTCAGCTGCTGGGAGAGGACGCGACGACCCTCGGCGATGACGGCCCGCCAGCGATCGTCCGGCAGCGCCAGCACCGTATCGATGCTGCGCGGTGAGAGTTGCAGCGTCGCCAGTACGTCGCGCTTCCGTGCGACGTCGGTGTTCTGCGCGCGCGCTTGTCCGACCTGCCCCGTCGCCGTGTCATAGCGCCCAAGCTGTCCGTCTCGGATCGACTGGTCGAAAACCAGCGACGGTGGCACGGCCTTCGCTGCCTCGTCCTGCTTCTGCTTCGTCAAGAAGCTGCTCTCGAACGAGACGCTGCGTGGAGACTTGACGGTGCGCGACGCGGTGTCGCCGACACGGACATTGAACTGCCGCGGAAACACCGGAAACAGCGCGATGAGCAGCAACGCGGCGAGCGCCACGCCGAAGACGGTGGCCCTGCCGAGCGTGATCGGACGCGGCTTGCCGCGACTCAGCATGATTCGTCACCCCTCACGCGGAATGTCCGCGCTCGTTCGCACGGAACGTGCGTGTTCACAGGTACGGAACGTGCCTGTTCACAGGTATGGTATCAGGGGTGCTGGATCAGGCTGCTCTCGCGAGTTCGCTCTGCGTCGCCGCCGTAGGGTGGTTGATTGCGACGATGCGCCGCAGCTGAGCGATGAACGTCTCGTGATCGCGAACGGCCACCCAGTACGACGTCACCGGCAGGTAGCGCGGCCAGAGGCGCGTCATCACGGGCTGCGACAGCGTGATTGCGACGAGCGCCCCGCCGTGGCTGCAGGAGATGCGGTCGACGAAGTTCGTCGCCAGTCCGAATCGATACCGCCAACGCGGATGCGGCTCGATCATCTCGACGCCAACCACCCAGGCGAGCGGGACATCGGCGCCAAAGAACGCCTCGAAGCGAATGCGAAGCATCGAGTCGTCGATCTCGACGAAGCTGTCGTTGATCGCCACGCTGAACACGGTGCCCGAGACGACGAACGCCGCCAGGACCGCGAGCCCGAAGATCGCGCGCTGATGATCGCTGCTCGTGCCGTTGCCGAGAGCCGGATACAGCGAGAGCAGCCCGAACACCGAGACGCCAATCACGAGCGACCTGAGCGGAATCCGGAACCAGAAGGCGTCGGCGAAGTCGAAGCGCGTTGACATACGTTGAGATCAGCATCGGCCGCCGCCGCCGACGCGCAAGGGTGCACACCCTCAGACGGGTGACGGTTCGTTGATCACATGTGACAGGCGGTGCGGTCACCCCGCGCGGGCTGGAAAGCCCGCGCTACTTCGGTTGAAACTCCACGCCACGATCGTTGGCGATGAAATGCACCGCCGTTGCGCGCCGCTACAGCCCGCTGACCATCATCTTCGACATGCGGATGGTCGGCGACGCCGCGCCGGCACGCCATTCGAGATCACTGCCGACGGCGTCGATGTCGAGCAGCATCTGCTTGAGATTGCCCGACACATTGATCTCGATCACCGGGTACGCCAGCTCGCCGTTCTCTATCCAGATCCCCGCCGCGCCCTTCGAGAGGTCGCCCGTCGTCTGGTTCGCCCCGAACCCCATAAGATCCGTGAGATACAGGCCGTCTTTGATCGAGGCGATCATCTCCGCCGGATCTGTCACGCCCGCTTCCCAGATCAGATTACCGGTGCCGATCCCGATCGAGTCGCCGGCGCGCGAGGCGCTGCCGGTCGTGCGACGTCCCGAGCGCCGCGCGTAGTAGCTGTCGAAGAGAAACTGCGTGAATACACCCGCGTCGACGAGCATGTTGCGCCGCTTGCCGACGCCCTCGCCATCGAACGGCCCCGACGACAGCTGCCCCGGGATCGTTGGATCGTCGATGATGCTCACCAGGGGCGACGCGATCGTTTTGCCTTCGAAGTCCGTCAGAAACGTCGATCGCTTGAACAGCGACTCGCCGCTCGCCGCGCCGGCGACAATGCCGAGCAGCGCGCCCGTCATCGTCGGCTCGAACACGACCGGCACTTCGCGCGTTGTGATCTTGCGCCCGCCGAGCTTGCGCACGACGCGCGCCGCCGCCCGCCGGCCGACGTCCTCGGGCGATTCGAGACGGTGGAACATGCGCTCCGCGCTGAACCAGTAGTCGCTCTGCATCTTGCCGTCGTCCTCATCGGCGACGACCGACACGGCGAAGCTCGCCACCGTGTACGGAAAGCTGCGGCAGAAGCCGAGGCTGTTCGCCAGCACGACATCACCGCGCGCGGCGCCAAACTCGGCGCCCTCCGAATTCGTGATCCGCGAGTCGAAGTCGAACGCCGCCTGCTCCGCCCGCATCACGATGTCCCGCATCTCGTCGACCGTCAGCAATTCGATGCGCTCGTCGTAGAGCTGCAGCCCGGCGCCCGAATCCGTCGCCAGATCTTCCTTCGCCGGCAGGCCCGCGAACTCGTCGGGCTCGCTGATCTTCGCGAGATCGATCGCCGTGCGGACGATCTCGTCGAGCGCCTTCGGCGTCAGATCCGACGTGTTGCAGACGGCTGTGCGCTTGTCCTTGATGACGCGGATCGAGAATGATCGCGAACCGGCATCGACCAGCTTCTCGATCTCCTGCTTACGCACGCTGACCGTCGACTCGATGCCGCTGTGCAGGTACGCGTCCGCCTCATCGGCGCCGAGCGCGCGTGCCTTGGCGACGATGTCGCTCGCGATCGAAAGCAGATCTTCTTGCATATGCGATGTCCGTCCCGGCCCCATCCCGGCGCAGCCGTCAGCGGAGCGGTTCAGGCACCACGCGCTGCACGATGTTCAGATCGATCCAAATGAGTATCGGCCGCGCCAGACGCACCACAACCGCCGCTGCGATGCCGATTACGGCGGCGCCGGCCACATCGCCGGGATAGTGCACGCCGACGAAGACGCGCGCGAACGCGATCACGCACGCGAGAACGAGCAGCACGATGCCAAATCGCGGACGGTACAGCCCCATTCCCGCGGCCAGAGCGAACGCCGCCAGCGCGTGATCAGACGGGAAGGACGTATCCGATCCGTGGCTGATCAGCTTCACGACGTCGGTGCGATTCACGAATGGCCGCGGATGCGTGTAGTACGTCGTGATGACCTTGCCGATGACGAGGGCGAGGACGGCCGCGATCACGGAGGAATACACCGCGACGCGCCGATTCTCGCCCGTGCCGAAGCGCACGAACCACGACGCGACGACGATCGCCGCCATCACGAAGATCAGGTACTCAGCCGCGAACTTCATCAGGTCGTCGACGACCGTCACGCGTCCGGCGAGATCGTTGATGCCGTCGAAGATCGAGCCGTTCAAGCCCACGGCTGCTCAGAGCGAGCGCAAGCGGCGCGACTAGGCGCCAAACTCACGCTCTTCCTTCGAGCCGCCGAGCTTCGAGAATGCGAAGGCCGCGATGCCGATGATGGCGACGAGTACAAACAGCTTCTTCATGGCGATTCCTTTCCGTCTTCAATGCTCCCTTGGACATCAGCATAGCGCGTCGCCGCGCGTCAACCTACAGCCGTGCCGCCGACCGTCATGCCGCTGATCAGCACCGTCGGGATCCCGACGCCGACCGGCACCGACTGCCCTTCTTTGCCGCACGTCCAGCGCCCATCGCTCAGCTCGAAGTCGCTGCCGACGGCGGTCACTTTGCGCAGCACATCCGGCCCGTTGCCGATCAGGTTCACGTTGCGAATCGGCGCCGTCACCTTGCCGTCTTCGATCATGTACCCCTCGGTGACGCCGAAGACGAAGTCGCCGTTGGTGATGTTCACCTGGCCGCCGTTGAACGACACGCAGTAGATGCCACGATCGACGGATCGGATGATGTCGTCGGGGCTCGATTCGCCGCCGAGCATGTACGTGTTCGTCATGCGCGGCATCGGATAGTGCTTGAACGACTGCCGGCGGCCGTTGCCCGTCGGCGCGACGCCGAAGTGCTTCGTGCTCATCCGATCCTGGATGTAGCCGTTGAGCACGCCGTTCTCGATCAGCACGTTGTAACCGGGCAAATTGCCCTCGTCGTCCATGTTCAGCGATCCGCGGCTATCGACTATCGTGCCGTCATCGACGACCGTGCACAGTTCCGACGCCACGACGTTGCCGATCTGGTCCGTGTAGTTGCTGGTGCGTTTGCGGTTGAAGTCGGCCTCGAGCCCGTGCCCGACGGCTTCGTGCAACAGGATGCCGCTATCCCCCGCCGCCAGCACGACCGGAAACTGCCCGGCCGGCGCCTCGATCGCTGATTGCAGGAGCACTGCCTGCCGCGCCGCCTCGTGCGCCAGGGACTCCGGCGTGTTCGTCTCGAAGTACGCCAGCCCCATGCGGCCGCCGCCGCCCCAACGCGCCGTCTGGCGATCGCCATCGCGCTCCGACAGGCACGACACGTTGAACCGCACGAGCGGCTGCACGTCGCCGGCGATGCGGCCGTCGCTCGTCACGACCATCACATGCTTGAGTTCGTCGATGAAGTTGACGTCGACGCGCGCGATGCTCGCGTCGAACGCCCGCGCCGCCACGTCAGCGCGCCGGATGTAATCGACCTTATCCGCTGGCGCGACGGACACCGTGCTCGCCGACGGCTCGAAGTACGACGCCGATTCGTAGTGCATCACGTCGATCGGCGCCGTCTTGTCGCCGCGGTTGGCGATCCGCGCCGCCGTATCCGCCGCCCGACGCATCGACTCGCGGCCGAGATCTTCCGTGTAGGCGTAGCCGATCGCGTCGCCCTGGATGACGCGGATGCCGACGCCCTGAGATGTGCTGCGGCTCGCCGTCTTCACAGCTTGCTGCTCGAACGTGATGTTCGAGCCTTCGCGGTGCTCGAAGAACAGTTCGGCGTACTCGCCGCCGCGGCTCATCGCCACGCCGAGCAGATCCGACGCGATGCTCGTATCGATGCCGTACCGGTCGTTGAAGAATGCTTCTGCTTGTCGTCCGCTGTCAGCCATACGCCTCCAGTATCGGCGCGCGGTGATAGATCCCGATCATGGTAGCAGCCGAATCGCCCGCACAGGCAGCAGGATTATCCCGATGCCGACTCGCCCAGCCTCAGAACCGCGCCGCGTTTGAACGACCTCAGTTTGGCTAGCCGGGCGCTGAAAACTACCTCATCCGTAGCGCGGGATCTGTAGCGCGGGCTTTTCAGCCCGCGCGGATGAGCATCGACGTTGGCCCGTCCAACGCCGTTGCGCACAGACCTCTTCGACTTTACAGCACCCTGTTAGACGGTCATCAGCTGCTCTGCCAGCGCCATGCTCGCTTCGCATCCTTCGAGATGATGGCTCTCGTCCGACCATGCCGCCGACAGCGCGGCGAACGCGATCGACCAGTCACGAAGTCGCTGTCGATCGAGACCGAGTTCGCTTGCGAAGACATCGAGCCGCCGCGCAAGCACGCCGGCGACATCCGGCCGGCGCGCCAATCCTGCGGGGTTCAACATCCACGAGCAGATCTCGAACGCCGGATCGCCGACGACGCCGTGCGGATCGATCACCAACCACGGCTCGCGCTCGGCGCGGAGGATGTTGAGGTGGTGCAGGTCGCCGTGAAGCACGATCGTCTCCGTCTGCGACTTGATCAGGTCGAAGTACAGCGACTCGCCCCGCTCGAAGATCGTCGCCGGCAGCGGGCCGGTCGTCCCGTCGTGACGGGCCCGCAGCTCCGCGAACGCGCGTCCCCATTCGCCGAGCGTCGGCACACCGTGATCAACTGGCGCCGGCCGGCGCATCCGCCGCATGAGGCGCGTCGCGATCAGCGTCGCCTCGCCATCGTCGATCTCGACGATCGGTGTGCCTGGCCGCACAAGCTCAATCAGCGCCACGCCCGCTGCCCGATCGTGCTCGAACACACGCACGCATCCATCGCCGTCCCAGTGCCGCAGCGCAGCGATCGAAAACGAGACTTCATGCGGAAGCACGCCCGCCTTAAGTACGGCGCGTGTGCCGTCCGCGCGCCTCGCAGGCGCGACGTAGTTGCCGCTGAGCTCGTATGGCGCTTCTAGCGTGAGGCTCCAACGCGCGGCGTACTCATCGAGGATGCGCGGCAGGTCGCCGAGCCACCGACGCCCGGCATCGCCGAATATATCGCCAATGCGTTTCCGGAACTCCGGTTCAAGCGCGATCATCGAAGCGCGCCGGTTGCGGCCTCCGCGGCCACTTCGATCTCTTCCGCGCCGGCTCTCTTCGTCGCCACGAACGCGAAGCTCTTCGGCCACACCAGCGCGCCCAACGCATCGATTGCGGCGATAAGTCGCGAGCGGTTGATCGCGTGCCGCAGCGCCGTCCGCCACGTCGCCACCGGCCGCTCCGACGCGACCGCGAGCAGAATCGCCGCCTCGTACTCCGTCGCCGGTGGCGGCTTGCGGCGCAGAAAGTCCGTCAAACAGAAGCGCAGCCAGACAACAGAGTCGATGAAGTGGACATACCGCACATCATCGATCTGCATGCCCGCGCCCCGCAGCAACCCCGCCATCGCGCGCGGACGGTAGATGCGCACATGTCCGCCAGGCGTCCGCGAGTACCCGCGCGACAACCGCCAGTACACCATCTCCGTGAAGTGCGACGGCACGGCGCCCAGCAATGTGCCGCCCGGCGTCAGCAGGCGAGCGATCTCAGCGATCGCCGCGCCATCGTCAGGCAGATGCTCCAGCGTCTCCGTGCAGATCACCGCATCGAAAGCAGTGTCGCGAAACGGTAGGCGTGTGGCGTCGCCGACGATAAAATCGACCCGATGCTCACCGGCGCGCGCCCGCGCTTTGCGCAACTCTACCGCGTCATAGTCGACGCCGACGGCGTAACAGCCGCGCCCCGCAGCCTCGACGATATGCCGCCCGTCGCCGCAGCCAACATCGATCACGCGCGCGCCACCGCCGCGCGGCAGTCGCGCCACATCAATACTCAACTTCGCCGACGTAATCTCAGCCACTCAATCGTGCCCAGAGCGTCGCCAAATACAACAAACTGCCAAACGAACCTCCGCCAGCGATGGGTACGGAAGGCCCAGCGCGAATCTAGGAGGACAGACGCATATGCTGCAAACGCAAAACTGCCAAACAAACCTCCGCCCGAACGCATACGCCACCGACTCGTCGAATCGAGCCCCCTCTCCAC
>JBBQVO010000150.1:0-8489 GCA_038211505.1 Dehalococcoidia bacterium
GATGCCGCCGGGCATCACCGCGTTCGCCGTGATGCCATCCCCGCCGTGGCGCTGCGTCAGGCCGACGGCGAACAGCGCGTTCGCTGTCTTCGACTGACCATATGCCGAAAACGGATCGTACTCCCGCTCACGGAAGTTCAGGTCGTCGAAGTGCACATCGGATCGGCGGTGGCCGATCGAACTCAGCGCCACGACGCGTGCCCCGCCCGCCGCCGCAGCGCCGGCATCAGGCCAGTCGCAAGTGCGAAGTGGCCGATGTGGTTCGTCCCGAACTGGAGCTCGAAGCCATCCGGCGTGTACGACTGCGGCGTCGCCATCACGCCGGCGTTGTTGATCAGGATGTGCAGCGGCCGCGCCAGCGCCAGATATCCGGCGACGAACTCGCGCACGGACGCCAGCGACGCTAGATCGACGATGCCGACTTCGATCGCCTGATTGCCGGTCTCGGTCCGCAGCGTCGCGGCGACGTCATCAGCCTGCGCGCGGTTGCGCGCCGCCAGCACGACGCGAGCGCCGGCCGTCGCCAACGCCCGCACCGTCTCGATGCCGATCCCCGATGCGCCACCCGTGACGATCGCCTCGCGCCCGCGCAGATCATGCCCCGCGATCACCTCGAGCGCCGTCGATCGCGCGCCGAAAGAAGATGTTGTTGGTGAGTTGTCGTTCGTGGCGATGCTCCTGTTCTACTCCGCAATGAAGCTCAGGATGAAGGAAGTCGCCGACACGGGCAACGGATGCCACGACCGACATGATGTGTGTCCCGCGTCGTCGTTCGCGCGCTCGGTCCGTCAGCCCATAGACGCGTGTCCAATCGCCAACCAAAAAATGTGAAAATCTGCATCGCCCTGGACGAGCGCGCGAGCCAGGGTGAAATCTGCATCGCCCTGGACGAGCGCGCGAGCCGGGGTGAAATCTGCGTCGCCCCGGCGAGCGCGCGAGACAGGGTGGTTTCCCGCTGCCAGGTCAGCGATATGTAGCGGCGTCGGACTCTTGCGGTGCGAGGCGCTCGAGCACCGCGCCGACGGCATCGCCCTGGCGCGGGTACGCTTCGCGATGCTCGAGCTCGTACAACACAAGCCACGTCTGCTCGAGGATGCGCAGTGCGCTGTCCCAGTCTTCGTTGCTGACGAACTGGTTGATGAAGAGCGCCTCGTGTTCTTCGATGCCGATGTTGATCGCGTCGAGGCCGTCGCACTTCATGCGCAAGATGCCGCTGTAGAGCTTCTCGCAAAAGCGGATGAGCAGCGCGTTGTCGTAGGGATCGACTTTGGCGAGCGGGCGGATGGCATCACGCATCAGCAGCGCGTCGTGCAGTTTCACTTCGATGCAGCCGAACTGTCTCATACGTCACCTCGCGCGAGCGGATTCGCCGGCAAGTAACCGAACCACCACTCCTTGCTCCGCTCCACCGGCGCCATCTCCGCCTCCGCCACGTCGCGATAGAACTCGCGCGTCTCGAAGTCGTACGTCACGTCGGGGTGCTGCTCCAGCCACACGCAATACAGGTGGTTCCACTCGATGCAGAGCTTGCGCTTGAGCCGCAGTGGCAGGTCGATCACGGGAAGCGGGCGCACGGCGAGGTTCGCAGCGTTGCGCTCGAGAAACAGGCGGCGATTGCGCGGGCTGGCGCTGATGCCGCGCCGCCTGATCAAGCCGCCGATGTTGATCTCTTCCGCATCGACGACGCCGTCGCCACACGAAAGCCACTCGGCATAGGCGAGCGAGTGCGGGCGCAGCACCTCGATGTCGATCGCGTGCTGATATCCCGCCACGCGGCGCACGACGTCCTCGTCACTAAGGTGCGCGCAGAAGGGGCAGTCGTCGGCAATGATCGCCGGCTCGCGCCACGGCGTTCGCTCGTCGATCTGGATCGCGCCCGGCCCAACGCGTTGCTGGGCGGCGCGAAAGCTATGGCCGATGAAGTAACCGGCGTAGCGCTGGGCGATCAGTGTGTGATCGTCGGCGAGTTGTTGTGGCAGGAGCGCTGGCGTTCGCATGGCAAATGGAATCCCCCGAATCAGAGACGGCTATGGCCGTGAAAACTTCTCGCCGTCGTGCCGCTGCGACGGGCAGAGACGCTCCGGGTTGTAGTGGCGCTCCGGGTCGAGCCGCGGCTGCTCGCGTTGCGGCGAGCCGGTTTTGGTGGGGGTACGCGTCGGCGCTTCCATGAGTGACTCCTCGGACAGGCGGCTCTCCTCCGTCCCGTCGCCCCTCATGCTGGCAGAGGCCGCATATGACGACTGCCACGAACCGGCCTTATGACATGTCGGAACGATGCCATTGTGGACAAGACGCAGCTTCGACAAGACGCCGCGGCCTCACTCGCGCGGCGCCACCGTCAAGTTCGCAGGTCGCTCGCGTTGACTGCCACATGGCACGGCGCGTACTGTGCACGGACAGCCAACGGGGCCTTCCGGCGCCGCACTGCGGAGCCCGCGGAGGCCGACGATGCTCACGATCGCCAATCGCTTCAACACGCTGCTACTACTGCTGATCGCACTGATGGCCGCCGGCATCATCACGATGCTCGCCACCCGCGCCTACGGCGGCCCGCTCGACCCGACGAGCTCGCCAGCGTCGACCGACGGCGTCCGCGGCCCCGGCACCCCCATCTCGTCGCTGCCGTTCGTCATCAACGCCTCTGGCTACTACTACGTCACGCGCCCGCTCACCGGTGGGCCGGGCCAGGATGGGATCACGATCAACGTCAGCAACGTTACGGTCGACTTAGGCGGCTTCACCATCACCGGCGGGTCGAGCCCCGGGGGCGGCATCGACATCCCCGGCGGGCCGCGAAATCTCACGATCCGAAACGGCGCGCTCCGCGCCTGGACGTACGGGATCTACGCCGCCAGCGCCACGGACAGCCGTTTCGACAACGTGCAAGCGTCCAGCAACGCTGTTGGAATCGCGATCGGTTCGCACTCCGAGATCACCGACTGCAATGCGTCGTTGAACACCGGCACTGGCATCTTCGCCACTTCTGGCACCGTGCGGAACTGCACGATCAGTGAGAATGGGCAGAACGGAATCGTTGCGGATGAATCGCTCATCGAAGACAACAAGGTGCAGAACAATCCGATGAACGGAATACGCATCAGCGGCAACGGAACGACGCTGCGGATGAACGAACTGTCCAGCAACAGCACCGACATCACGCTCGACGCCAACCTTGGTGTGAGCGTGCTCATCGACAACGTGTATTGTTCGACGTCTTCTGGCTCGCCGCATCAAGATATCGGAAGCGTTTCCAACTGCTGAATCCCACGCTTCGAGAAATGCCCGGACTCACATCAATCGGCCAGGAGACATGACAAACATCACCAGCCGCTTCAACAGATTGCTACTCTTGCTGGTCGCGCTGATGGCGGCGGCGATCATCACGATGCTCGCCACCGGCGCCTACGGCGGCCCGCTCGATCCGACGGGCGCGCCCGCATCCACCGACGGCATCCGCGGCCCCGGCACACCGATCTCGTCGCTGCCGTTCCCGATCAATGCGCCGGGCTACTACTACGTCACGCGCTCGCTGACCGGTGGACCGGCGCAACACGGCATTACGATTAACGTCAGCAACGTCACCGTTGATCTCGGCGGCTTCACCATCGGCGGCGGCGCCGGTCCTGGAAATGGCATCTATGTGCCGGGCGGCCCGCGCAATATCGTCATACGGAACGGCGCGCTCCGGGCCTGGGACAGAGCCATCTTTGCGCCGAACACGACCGATAGCCGCATCGACAACGTACAGGCGTCGAGCAACTCGGGCGGAATCGTGATCGGCGCTCATTCGCAGATCTCGGACTGCAACGCGTCACTCAACACGGGTATCGGCATAGCCGCCGTCTCAAGTTCGATCCGCAACTGCACCGTCTCGGAGAACGGGCAAGACGGAATCTTTGCGAGTGAATCGCTCATCGAAGGGAACAAGGTGCAGAACAATCCGGGCGCGGGAATCGAGCTGTTCGGCGACCGAGACACCCTGCGGACCAACGAGCTGTCCAGTAACGGTACGGACCTCACGATCGGCAGCAGCACCACGGGCAACGTGATCGCCGAGAACGTGTACTGTTCGCTGAATTCGTCCGGGATCCAGCAGTTCGTCGACAACGTCATCCGCTGCTAGTACGGCGACCGCCGCCGCGCGCGTGAACTCGTCCTGCGCCCGGACATGCCGCGCCAAACGCAGACTTAGCGGGCCGCGAGGTGCAGCGATCGTTCCTGAAGCCGGCTGACGTTAACGTGTAGAAGATGGTGGAGCCGAGGGGATTCGAACCCCTGACCTCAACACTGCCAGTGTTGCGCTCTCCCAATTGAGCTACGGCCCCGTATGTGCTGCGATCCAACGCTCTCGCGATCAGGCGTCGCCGATCGCGGCGTGACTTCGATCGTGCGCAGGATATCACAGCCGTTCGCGTGGCAAACGCGTTCGCCAGCCGCCACTTTCGCGCCGCAGATTCGGTGAATCTCGCCGGCCTTGCGCAGATCGCCGCGACGGGGGCTGCCGATACTCCTAAGGGAGATGGGCGCCGCATGCCCGTCTCGGGAGATGGGCATGAGTTCACACCGACGTTCTCAGCGGATGATCGTGGCACTCTGCGGCGCGCTGGCCGTTATCGGTGCGCTCGGCACCGCCTGTAACTCCGGGCCGCCGCCACGGAGCACGCCCGACACGCGCGGCATCCTGCCGCCGACGCCCCGTCCGACACCGACCGAGCTTCCGCCGCCGCAGGTGCTGCTCGCAAACGGCGGCCTCGGCGTCGTTGAAGTCGCGCTCAATCGCTTGCTCGATGAGCACGTGACGCCGCCGGACGAGGCCGCGCTGATGACGGCCGCCTGGGAGGGCGTGCGCAAGTCCGCGACCCTCGTCGATCTGCCGCCGCCCGCACCCATCGAATTCAGCGGCGACCGTGCGGCCGACCTGGTGCGATTCGAGTCGGCATGGCGCGGCCTTCGACCCGATTTTCGCGGTTTCCCGGGCACGCGCTGGACAGCGATCCAGTCGATGGCCGAGAGCCTCAACGACTGCCACACGTACTTCCTCGGCCCGCGGCTCGTCGACCCGAGCGCCGCCCCGCAGCAGGATCGTGCGTTGAGCGGATTCGGCATGACGCTCACCGGCAAGCCCGCCGTCGTCGCCGAAATCGAGAAGGAGCCGTGGAGCCCGGCGGCGACATCGGGTTTGCAGCCAGGCGACACGATCCTCGACATCGACGGCCAGAGCACGGACGGCAAAGGGCCGCTCGACACGCTGATGATTCTCGCCGACGGCGATCGGGGTTCAAATGCGGCGGTTCGGGTGCGGCGTCCCGGCCAGGCCGAGCCGATGACGCTGACGCTGAATCGCACCGACTATGAGCCCGTCAACGTGCAGTCGCACGTGCTCGACGGCGGTGTCGGATACATCCGCGTGCACAGCTGGTCCGATGAGCAGGCGACGCGAAAGCTGCGCCAGGTGCTCAACGATCTCAGCGGCAGCAAGACTCCCGGCTGGATCATCGATCTGCGCGGTAATCCGGGCGGGATCCTCAATGTCGATCCGATGAGCCTCTTCTTTGCGGACGGTACGGCGATCCGGCAAAAGCTCCGCAACGGATCGATCGAAGACGATCCCGCGAACGGCGCCGTGTTGCCGAAGCTCAAGCCGATCATCGTCCTCGTCGACGACGGCAGCGCCTCGATGTCCGAAATGTTCGCGCTCGCGCTGCAGGAGCATCACATCGCGAAGCTTGTCGGAAGCAAGACCGCCGGCTGCATCGGCGGCACGTACTCCGCCGATAACGGCGACGGCTCCGGCCTGGCGGTCAGCTTCGCGACGATGCTCGGCCCCGTCACCGGCACGGCGCTTAACGGCATCGGCATCACGCCCGACGAGGTCGTCGAGCGGACGGCCGAGGATCTAGCCGCCGGCCGCGATCCGCAGTTGCAGGCAGCAATCGCCGAACTCAAACCGACGCCCGCACACTGACATCACAGCGCGGTGCTGACCCCGCCCGGCGAGGGCGCAGCAAGCAGCGCCCGTACGGTCGCTGCCGCCCATCGACACACATCGCGTTGTCGTGAGATGTAGGACGAAGAACGTACGACGATCGGTGCGATCCATACAAGCGTCGCGCGCGAGTGGCTGCTAGGCTGTCTGCACCATGGCCTCTACCGCGATCCCCCGACGACTGCCGCTGAATCTGCGCATGCCGGATTCGATCTCCGCGCTAGCGGAGCGAGACTTCCGCGTCATCTGGATCGGCCAGGCGATCTCGATGACCGGCACGTGGATGCAGATGATCGCCCAGGGGCTGCTCGTGTTGCATCTGTGGAACTCCGCGTTCGCCCTCGGCGCGCTCACCTTCGCGAATGCCGTGCCGAGTCTCGCCGTCATGCTGTTCGGCGGCGTGCTCGCCGATCGCGCTGACAAGCGGCGGATCTTGCTCCTGACGCAGATGGTGATGTGCCTGCTCGCGCTGGCTGTCGGCTTCCTCGTGCTCGCCGATCGCGTCGAATTCTGGATGCTCGTCGTCGCCACGATCGGTCTCGGCGTGGCCTTCGGCTACGACATGCCGGCCTACCAGGCATTCCTGCCCGAGCTGGTGCCGCCAGAGAAGATCGGCCAGGTCGTCGCACTCAACTCGTCGACCTTCCATGGCACGCGAATGATCGGGCCCGCCATAGCGGGCATCATCATCGGCGTCTTCGGCCTGGCGACGGCGTACTTCCTGAATGCCCTCAGCTTCGTCGCCGTGATCATCAGCCTTCTCATCGTGCGCCACCGGCCGTCGATCGCCCGCGGCGGCCCGGCGATGTCGGCGATGTCGGGGCTCAAGGAGGGGCTGCGGCATGCGCGCCAGCGGCCGAATCTGCAGGTGCTGCTACTGCTGACGGCTCTGAACACGACCTTCATCTTTCCGATCATCGCCGTTCTGACGCCGTTCTACGTCAAGAACGTCTTGCACGACGGCCCGGGCGTGCTCGGCCTGCTCTGGGCGGCGTCCGGCGTCGGCGCCATGCTCGGCGCGATCGTGCTGATCGTCTGGAACAACGTGGCCCGCGTCGCCCGCATCTGGCTCGCCGCCATCGTCGCGCCGCTGGCGCTCATCGTGATGGCGTGGACGCGCGAGCCCGCGGTGGCGATTGTGGCCTCGGGCTTCGTCTCGTTCTCCTTCTCGTCGCAGCTGGGGCTGATTCAGACGATGATCCAGGAATCCACGCCGCAGCAGTTCCGCGGCCGCGTCATGTCGCTCCACGGCATCACCTTCAACGGCACGATGCCGCTGGCCGCGCTCGCGACGTCGGGGCTGGCGGTGCTGTTCGGGCTGCCGTTCGTCATGGTGCTGTGGGCGATCGTATACGCCGGGTCGGCGCTGTTCGCTCTGCAGTTCGCCGGCGGCGGCATCGCCACAGTCGTTGACGCATCCCGCCACGAGTTCGACGTCCTGGCCGCTGACACCGAAGGCACCGCCTACAGCGCCTGACCTTCGATTCGAAACCCACCGGGAACTACCCGGGGATCGCCGCTCGGGGCAAGAACCCGCGTCCCTTATACACTGGCGGGATGAAGCTCTCGCGGCAGCAGATCCTGATTCTCGTCGGCGCGGCGATGATTGCCGTTGTGGCGGCCGTCGTGACGGCGTACTTCGTGACGCGCGATGATGGCGCCCCGGCCACGCAGAGCGCGAGCGTCCGGACGCCGCGGCCGACCGACACCGCCGTGCCCACCGACTTCTTCATCGCGTCGACCGAGCGCCCGTGCACTGATTCGATGCTCGATATCAGTCTAAACGGGGCCCGGTTCGCGGCATTCGTCGCGGGAGCGCCGCCCGCGCCGAGAGGCTCCAAGTACGCGGTCATCGACATAACCCTCTCAAACCGCGGCACGGCCCCTCTTCAGTTCGACGTCGCCCACTTCGCGATGGCCGACGCGCCAGGGCGGCGCTACGACGCGGTTCCCGCAGCCCCGATCTCGCCCGAGATCGGCCCTGCGCAGCCCGTGTCAGGCCAGTTGCTGTTCAGTATCCCTTCAACGGCGGGCGCCGAGAAGCTTAGTTACGACGACGGCTGCCTCCATCAAGAGTGGATCGTGCCGTAGCGGCGGCGGCCCTCGTTTGCGTCAAATTTATTAAAAAACCTCCGGTTTTCGTTGACAGGGCATCTCCGAGAGGGCATAATCGCCACAGCAAGTCCGTTGTCTGATGCGACGGATCCCCGCTTGCTGATTCCCGCCACAGTCCAGGCTCCCGAGAGCCAGCGAAACGATGCCGCCGCGTGCGGCGTTTCTGCGTACGATCTTGAGGCCGGAATGATCCTGTTTCGCATCCTGACTAAGCGCCGCTTACTTGCCGCATCTCTGATGGTTGCCGCCCTGACGGTGCTGGGCGGACTGTCCATGCAGCAACGTGCGACGGGCGCCAGCGCTGCCGGCCCGACGACGATCTTCGCGGATCAGGACCTCTACAACCCCGGCGGCCTGGTTTCGATCACGGGCTCCGGCGACGCTGGCA
>JBBQVO010000151.1:0-8455 GCA_038211505.1 Dehalococcoidia bacterium
GGTGGATCGGAATGTTCGAGTCGTTCGTGCTCGAAGAACGCGTTGCAGTCGCCATACACCTCAGCCCTGTTCGTCGCGCGGTTCAGCCAGCGTGGGCACGCGACGAGCTATACCCTCGACTACATCGAGTCTAACATCGACCGATTGCACGAGCAACGAATCGACTGCGTATGTTGGCTGATACCACGGAGGGTCCTCACGAGATCGTAATGATTATGCTGCGCAATTGATGAAACGCGCTGCATGCATGCTGGACGCGCGTCGTGCCCGTAGAACATGTGCGGCATCGAATGCGTGATCACGGTGGCCAATCGCGCGCTGGATCGAGCACAAACACGGTGTTACGCTTGCGCACCGATCGCCCCTGATCGCGAATGGCGCGCGCATGTGAGGTGGCTGATGACCGACTTCAACTTCGAAAAAGTGATCTACGAAAAGCGCGGCCGCGTCGCCGTCGTGACGATGAACCGCCCCGAAGCGATGAACGCGATCGACCCCCAGACTTCGTTGGAGATGCACACCGCGTTCTGCGATTTCCGCGACGACGATGATCTGTGGGTGGCCGTGCTCACCGGCGCCGGCCCGCGGTCGTTTTCTGCGGGCAACGATCTCGTCGCCATGTCGCGCATGCAGGCCGAAGGGCTGAACAGCATCAGCGCGGCGTATTCGCGCGCGCCGTTCGGCGGCATCACGCGCAACTTCGAATGCTTCAAGCCGATGATCGCCGCGATCAACGGCTATTGCCTTGCCGGTGGACTCGAGATCGCTCTGTCATGCGACATCCGCATAGCCGCCGAGCATGCGATGTTCGGCCTGCCGGAAGTGACGCGCGCGATCATCCCCGGCGCCGGTGGCACGCAGCGGCTGCCGCGGATCATGCCGTTCGGCCCGGCGCTGGAGCTGATCCTCACCGGCGGCAAGTTCGATGCGCAGTGGGCGTTCCGCTACGGTCTCGTCAACGAAGTCGTCCCCGCCGACCAGGTGATGCCGCGCGCGCTCGCCCTCGCCGACGCGATCTGCGAAAACGGCCCGCTGGCCGTGCGGCTGGCGAAGGAAGCGGCGATCCGCGGCCTCAGCCTGCCGCTCGATGAGGGCCTGAAGTTCGAGAACGAACAGTCGCGCAAAGTGCTCGCGTCCGAAGACGCGCGCGAGGGCCCGCTCGCCTTCGCGCAGAAGCGCCGCCCTGTGTACAAGGCCAAGTAGCGCGACTCCCGCCAACCCTGAGTGCGACCACGAAGAACGGCTCCGACCGTGTGTCGGAGCCGTCGCCAGATCCCATCCGCCCCTTCGTGTCCTTCGTGGTTAGCCGTCGCTACTTGACGGAGAGTTCGCCCTTCATCGTCGCCGGGTGGATCTCGCAGCGGTAGTACACGTCACTGCCAGCGTCCGCTGGCACGACGAACACGAACGCTGCCTGGTTGCCGGACTGTGTCGATCCCGAGTTGCCCGGGACGATCGGCTTCGTGAAGGCGTCGTCCGCGTAGAAGTTCAGGGTGTGCGTGGAAGGTCCGCTGTTCTTGAAGGTGACGTTCACGGTGTCGCTCTTCGCCACCGAATCCTTGTCGAGCGTGAACTTGAAGTCGGCGGCGGTGGCGTTGATGTTCACCATGCTGCTGCTGCTACCGCTCGCCGTCCGCGCCGCCGCCGGTGTGCTGCCGCCGGCCGCCGTCGTCGCCACCGGTGTGCTGCCGCCGGCCGAGGTCGTCGCCGCGGCAGTCGCCGCCGGCCGCGCGCCCGCGACCGCCGTCTTCGTTTTGTCGCCGCTGCTCGTCCCACTGCTGCACGCCGCCGAGGCGACGGCGAGCGCCACGACTGCCACCGTCAGCGGCATGCCCCACCGCTTGATGCCATTCTTCGTTTTCATGCCTATGTCCTCCTATGCATGCGCTGCCTGAGTCTTCGACAGCGTCTTCGACAGATACGCACGGAGAATGTACATGGATGTTTCGGAGCGCGAATGTTAGCTTGCGAAATTCGGGCGAACGTGGCCGCAAAAGCCTCAATACCAGTGCGGACCGCTCTCCGTTGCGCCGTAGACGGCGAGGAAGAGGTCGACGTGGATGATCAGGCGCTTGCACCAGGCAGAGGCGTAGCGGCCATCCGAGACGCCTTCGCCGTTCGCCAGCGCCTCGATGAACATCGATTGCAGACGGCTCAGCGTCCGCACCGTGTGCCGCGCCTTCATCCGCGACCCGCGGCCGCGCAGGCGGACGAGCGTGAGAGCGATCGACGCGAGATATCCGGCCGTCGACGCTTCGAGCGGGTCATCGACGATGCATCGGAGCCATTCGTGGATGGCGCTGCTGCGCGCCGACAGTAGCTCGCCGTCGATCGTGCCGTCGGCCGAGCGAAACTGCGCCGCCATCTCGGGGAATGACAGCAGCTCGTGCCGCAACTCCTCCTCGATGCCGTCGAGCCTGGCGGCGATGAGGTGGCGGCTGGCATCGATCTGCGCCTCGTCCGCCGCCGTCCATCCGACGATCTCGCGCGTCGCTTCGAGATGCTCGCCGAAGTGGGTGCGCCGCCGGCGGCCGCGTGGTGCTTCTGGATCTTCATCTCGGACGTCGCGATTGGCGAGGCCGCCCGGCCCTTCATTGATCTCTCGTTCGAATCCGCGATCGCGGCGGACATACCGTTGTTGGCGGGCCTGCATGGGTGGGTCCTCGTTGGCGTTGAAAGCAGCGGCGGCTCCGCCAGCCGGAGCCGCCGCTGCTGTGGCGGCGAGTTACACGGCGCCCGGGCCGCGCTCGCCCGTCCGCACGCGCATCACTTCATCGATCGTCGAGACGAACACCTTACCGTCGCCGACGGCGCCGGTGCGCGCCGACTCTTCGATCGCCTTCAGCACCGGCTCGAGCAGCGAGTCGGAGATGATCATCTTCAGTTCGACCTTCGGCAACAGATCGACCTTGTAGCTGTTGCCCTTCCACTGCTGCGTGATGCCGCGCTGGGCGCCGTGGCCCAACACCTGCGTGATCGTCAAGCCCGTCACGCCGAGCTCTTCCAGCGCTTTTCGCACGACGAGCAGCATCTCGGGCCGCACGACCGCTTCAACTTTCTTCATGATCTCCCACTCCTCTTTCGTTCGTCGCCTGCCGAAGGCCCGTGTTCCCGCCGGGCCGCAGGCGCATCATACGCCTGCCGCAAGCTTGCGTGACCGGCGCGACCGGCGGTCACTCGCGCATCCCGGCTGGCACCCCACCGCCGGACTTGGGTGGCGGCGAATTCGTGATCGCCGCTTGCGACGGCACGAACGTCGAGTACCCACCGAGGCCGCGATTGACGACGAACTCCGGGTACGCCGCGGCGCCATGCTCGTGCAGGTCGAGGCCTTCGCGCTCGCCGGCGTCCGAGACACGCAGCGTGCCCGTAAGTTTCACGGCGTACATCAACACCAGCGAGATTGCGAGCACCGATGCGGCGACCGTTAACGTGCCATACGTTTGCACCCACAATAGATGCGTACCGCCGCCGTAGAAGAGGCCATCTACCGTGCTGCTGGAGCTGCCAACCAGCGGAGTGGCCACATCGGCGCCGACAGAGGTCGGCAATCCGAAACGTCCGGCCCCGAACAATCCGAGCGAGATCGTTCCAGCGATACCGGCGAACATATGGACAGGGACTGCCCCGATCGGATCATCGATGCGCATGAATTCGAGCACTTCCAGCCCGATGATCGCCGCGCTCGCGCCGATGATGCCGATGAAGAACGCGCCGGTCGGATTCACCCAGTAGCAGGGAGCGGTAATCGCGACGAGGCCCGCCAGGAATCCGTTGACCGTCAACCCGAGGTCCCACTTCCCGCTACGCACATAGGAGTAGAACAGCGCCGCCAGTCCCGCCGAGCAGGCGGCCAGCGTGGTGTTGAACGAGACGCGGCCGATGCCCTGCGCATCGAGCGCGGAGAGCGTGCTGCCCGGATTGAAGCCGTACCAGCCGAACCAGAGGATCAATCCGCCGACGGCGCCCAGCAGCAGGTTGTGTGGAGGCATCGGGCCGCCACCATCACGTTTGAAGACGCGGCCGAGGCGCGGCCCGAGGGCGATGGCGCCGGCCAGCGAGATCGAGCCGCCGATCGTGTGCACGACCGTAGAGCCAGCGAAGTCGTGGAAGCCCTTGAGTGCGAGCCAGCCGTCCGGGCCCCAGCACCAGTGACCGACGATCGGGTAGATGAAGCCGGTGACGCCGATCGAGTACAGGATGTCGCCGATGAAGCCACAACGTCCGACCATGGCGCCTGACGTGATCGTCGACGCCGTATCGGCGAAGGCGAACTGGAACACCCAGAATGCCAGCAGCGGCACGCCGGTGGTGCCGTACGTGTCGGGCAGGTTCTGCAGGAAAAACCCGTGCGTGCCGATGAACTTGTTTCCGTCCTCGAACATGAAGGCGAAGCCAATCGCCCAGAAGAGGATGCCGCAGATGCACGTATCGGCGATGCCCTCGACGAGGATGTTCACCGACTCACGCTCGCGCGCGAAGCCGGACTCCAGCATCACAAACCCGACCTGCATGCCGAACACGAGAAACGCCGCGATCAGCACCCACGCCGTATTTATGGCGTTGATCGATGCGACGGGATCAGGCGTGTCCGATGCATCCTGCGCCGAGGCCACATGCGGCATCAGTGTGTGGATCAGCAGCAGCACCGCTGTCAATCCGATGAGCTTGCCCACCATGAGCAAGGCGACATTCTTGCGCATGATCGGGTTTCTGGCGTTTGCGCGGAACCTCTCCGATGCGCTCTGCATGACGTACTCCATGCGGCCTCCTTCGCGGCGATGATGCAGCCCGGCGCCCGTCCGCGCGGATGGCTAACCGGTGACGTTTTGATAGTCGGATAATCGCGCAGCGCCGTTTCCGGTGGGTGTCGCGCGCATGAACAGCAGATGTCCGCCAGATGACGCCCGTATTACGTGAAGCTGGCGCCGCGCATCCTTGACAACGAAAAGAACCGCCCACGCGGGCGACT
Organism: Dehalococcoidia bacterium; assembly: GCA_038211505.1. Lineage (GTDB taxonomy): Bacteria > Chloroflexota > Dehalococcoidia > DSTF01 > JACRBR01 > JBBQVO01. Next base: position 4,973 of record JBBQVO010000151.1, read on the forward strand.
CGTCCAGGCACCCCGTACGCCGCGTGCGGTTCCTATCGCTGCGGAGCGTTGTTGAGCGCCGGGTGCATTCGGGCGCTAGTTCGGGTGTTAGTTCGGGTGGAAGTAGTAGCCGGAGTTGCGTTCGTTGCGAATGTACCGGGGGCTGTCCGGGTCTTCTTCGATCTTCTGGCGCAGGTACCAGATGTAGCGGCGGACGTAGTCGCTCTCGGCCGCGTACTCATCACCCCACACCATGCGGACAAGCTGATCCGCCGAGAAGATCTTGCCCGGCGAATCCATCAGCGCGATCAACAGCCGAAACTCGGTCGGCGTCAGTTTCACCGTGGTCGAGCCGTGAGTGACGCGGCGCGCTTCCATATCGACCGTCAGGCCGCCGGCGGCGACGATGCTCGGCGTCCGCGACCGGCGCTTACCCCTTCCGAGCACAGCGCCGATGCGGGCTTCAAGCTGCGCGAAGCTGAACGGCTTGCTGACGTAGTCGTCGGCGCCCAGCGAGAAGCCCTGCAGCACGTCGCGCTCTTCGGCGTGCGCCGTCAGCATGATCACCGGCACCTCGCTCGTTTCGCGGATCGTGTGCAGCACCTTCCAGCCGTCCATCACCGGCATCGTCACATCGAGCACAATGACGTCGGGCGTCGCGGCAGCGAGCCTCTCGAGCGCAAGGGCGCCTGACGACGCGATGGTCACCTGATGGCCGGCGCGTTCGAGATAGTCGCAGAGCATTTCGAGCAGCGCCGAATCGTCATCGACGAGCAGGATGTGCGCCATCTGACTTACTCTTCGTGCGGCGCGGCCGGCACCGTGATCGTGAAGCGCGATCCGATCGCGGCGCCGTCACTCCCGTCACTGCCATCGCTCGATGCCGGGCTGCACACATCGATTGTCCCGCCTTGCGCCTCAATCAGCCGGCGCGCGACGTGCAGGCCGAGGCCGTGACCGTGCGCCTTCGCGCTATCGCCGCGCACGAAAGCATCGAAGATCTGCCCGCGCTCGGCGACGCTGACGCCGGGGCCGCGATCGATGACGCTGATCGAGATCTGCGCTGCTTCGTTCGCGACCTCGACGATGATCGGTTCCGCCTCGGGCGAATACTTCTCCGCGTTCGAGATCAGATTGCGGATCACCTGGCCGAGGCAGACTTCGTCGGCCCAGGCGAGCGGCAGCCGGCCGGGGACGCGCATGATGATCTTCCTTGCCTGTGGCGGCCGCGCCTGGATCATCTGATCGAGCGTCACATCGATCGCCACCGGCCCGAGGACGATCGGCAGCTGGCCCGCGTCAAGGCGAGAGAGATCAAGGATGGACGCGACGAGATGATTGAGGCGCTGCGTCTCGTTCGTCACGATGCGCAACGTGCGGCGCGCGCGCTCTGGCAGCGCGTCCGCGTCCTGGGCGATGATCTCGAGGCCGCCGTTCATGTTCGTCAGCGGCGCCCGCAGCTCGTGCGAGACGAGTGCGACGAAGTCCGACTTGAGCTCCGCGAGGCGGCGCACTTCGGCCTCGGCCGCCTGCCGTGCGGTGACGTCGCGCGACACCGACTGCACTTCGATGATGCGTCCGGTGCTTTCGTCGCGCACCGCTTTGTCGGTCGATTCGAGATGGACGTATGACCCATTCTTGCGGCGGATGCGGCAGGTGACGGTGATTGTGCCGGTCTCTGCCAGTGCGCGCAGGGCATCACGCACGCGCTGCACATCGTCCGGATGCACGAGATCGAAACTCGGCGTGCCTTCAAGTTCGTGCGGCTCATATCCAAGCAGTGCGCGCGAGCTCGGCGAGACGTACAGGAGGCCGCCGCGCGGCCTCTCGCGCGAGATCAGATCGCTCGCGTTCTCGGCGAGCAGCCGGAAGCGACCCTCGCTGTCGCGCAGCGCCTCCTCGACGCGCTGGCGTTCGACGATCTCGGCGCGCAGATGCTCGTTCGCCACCGTCAGCTCTTCTGTGCGCGCCGCGACGCGCGCATCGAGTGCGTCGTTCGTGGCTCGCAGTTCGCGTTCGGCCAGCACGCGCGGCGTGACGTCGATCGCCGTGGCGATGACGCTGCCGACGGCGCCGGCGGCGTCGAGCACGGGCTTGAAGCTCGACTGGAAGAAGCGGTCGGCGAACTCGAACACACCGCCGATGACCTCTCCGTCGAGCGCGCGGCGTGCGGCGGCGGTGAGCTCCGGCGAGGACACGTAGGCATCGAAAATCGACGTCCCGACGATGTCGTTGAGCGCCGCTTCGTCGATGCCGAGCGCGATGAAGCCGGCGCCGCTGCACTGTGTGATCCGTCCGTTTGCGTCCATCGCCACGAGCACGACGGGCGTGCTGTCGAGCAGCGTGCGCATCTGCTGCTCGCTGCGCCGCAGCGCTTCCAGCGCCTCGTCGTCCGCCGCGTCGCCAGCGGCTGACTTGAGGGCGCCATGTGGGGTAGGCGAAGTCTGATTCACTGCATGTCCCTGTGAGAATGGTCGTTTTTGACCTAATTGCGACGTTGTGTACAGCTTACGCCGGTGGCGCACGTTTTACCATGATCGCAGGGGGATTCTGTAATCGATCATGGGAGTGTCTGATGAACGAGGCGGTGGTGGATACGGAACGGGCCGAATTGACGATTGATGACGCTTCTCCGGGACGGGTCTTGGATGTCGTGCGGCTGACGTTCCAGCTGCAGGGGAACATCTCGGCGCTGCTGGCGTCGCATGCGCGGGAGCAGGATCTGGGTTCGAGCGAAGTGATCGCGCTGATCGCCCTGCTCGACGGGCCGACGCCTATCTCCGGCGTGGCGCGCGCCGCCGGCATCCGGCCGAACGGCGCCAGCGTGCTCGTCGACCGCCTACGCACGCGCAAGCTGGTGAAGCGGCAACGCAGCCGCAAGGACAACCGCGTCGTCACGGTGGAACTCACCGATACAGGGCGCGCGCTGGCGACATCGCTCCGCAGCCGCCTCGGCGACCAGCTGCACTTCCTGCTCGCGCCACTCGGCGTCGACGAACGTGACTCGCTCGTCACGCTGATGCAGCGGGTGCTCGCCGCCTGACGCCGTTACGCAGCGACGGCGGCGCAGACGAGATTCCCTCGTCACGCCCGACTCGAAGCTCGCCGAGCCGCAACATTATCGCCATGTTCGTTCGAGTGCCGTTTGCGCCGATCGTCACTCCGTACCGGCATGCTGACCTCATCAAACGACGGCCAGTCATGAAAGGACGGCGGCGACATGGGAATCATTGCGTGGATTGTGTTGGGTCTGATAGCGGGTGTGCTCGCCAAGGCGATCATGCCGGGTGACGATCCGGGTGGCATTGTGATCACGGTGCTATTGGGCATTGCTGGCGCGATTGTCGGCGGCTTTATCGCCGTGGCGCTCGGCATCAGCGACGGTGTCAACAACTTCGACATCGGCTCGATCGTGCTCGCCGTGCTTGGCGCGATCTTGCTGCTCGCCATCTACCGGGCGGTGACCGGAAGTCGAGGCGGTATACGCGCCTGACGAAACGTCAC
>JBBQVO010000152.1:0-8450 GCA_038211505.1 Dehalococcoidia bacterium
CTCAACCTTGCCACAGGGGCGTACTTCTACCGGTGCGACGCGCACCCGAATACGATGAAGGGCACACTCTCGGTGCACGACTAGGTTGCCACCGGGTCACGAATGCGCAGCGCGGAGCAGACGCGGCGTCGCCACGGCCGCCGATTGTGCGGCGACGCGGGAATCGAGGCTATCGCATGTTAGGCGAGCTCAGCGAGGAACAGATCGACCACCTTCTGCGCACGGAACGGTTAGGGCGGATCGGTTGTCATGCCGATGGCGTCACCTACATTGTTCCCGTGTCGTACGTCTTCGACGGCACGAGCATCTACGGATTGTCCGCTGAGGGGATGAAGTTTCGCATGATGCGTGAGAACCCGCACGTCTGCTTCGAAGTCGAGCAGGTCGAGCGATGGTACAACTGGCGCAGCGTGATCGCCTGGGGCACGTTCGAAGAACTGCACGGCCCGGAAGCCGAGCGCGGCCATCAGCTTCTCCGCTCACGACTGACACCGCTCGTCGAATTTGAGTCGCGAACCAGTCGTGGCGCTCATCCTCCTGCGCCAGGCGTCGACGCGGCACAGTTCGTCGTGTATCGCATCCGCCTCGAGAGCCGTACCGGGCGTTACGAGGCGCTCTAAACAGGGTGTTGGAACACTCGGTGATGACGGGTCACGGCTCGCGCTCGATCCGACTCTGATCCGGAGTTGTGACCGACCGTTCTGTTGGTGACATCCTTGTATCGACACCCTGCTAGCGCCAACGCAGCAGACACCACGACGAGCGACCTCACGCCGTAACTCGGCGACCAGGGGGTTGTGGCGAAACCATTCTTGAAGATGGGCCATTCAGCACGTGTCGGCGGGCCGTTCCGCACTGGGGGGCCATGGCGAACCCGCCCATCATGGGAGTGAACCGGACGTTCGATGTCTCTTGGGTGAGGTGTCGAAGCACGGATTGTAAGTGAGGAGTACGAATGTTCAGAACATTATCGAGCTTGTTGGTGCTGGGCGTGTTAGCGACTGCTGTTGCGTGCGGAGGCGGCACAAGCGCGGGTGACAAGACGAACACGGCGGCGGCAGGAAACCCCACGAGCGCTGTGACGCGAGCCGCCGCGGTGGCGACACCGACGATCGCCGCGACGCAGCCTGCCGGAACGGCTACCGACGGCACCTTGATCAAGGTCGCCGCGAAGGACTACGCGTTCACGCTGGACAAGGCATCCGGCCCAACAGGCAAGTTCACGTTCTCCGTGACGAACACAGGCCCGGCGGCGCACGAGTTTGTCGTCTTCAAGACGGATCTACCTGCCGCATCTCTCCCGCTCCTGGCAGATGAGCCGAGGGTGGACGAGGAAGGTGTCGGTGTCACGCACATAGACGAGATCGGAGACCTCCAGGTAGGCGACACGAAAACCCTCGCGATTGAGCTTGACGTAGCCCCGGGAGCGTACGTCTTCATCTGCAACCTGCCGGCGCACTACACGCAGGGCATGTACGTCGCGTTCACAGTGCGATAGGAGGAGGAGCAGTCTGGCCGGGCGAGCCAACTAGCGTCCGCATGGATCGACCTGGAAATCGCGGAACGATCCCGACGGGCTGCCGACGGTCATGGGTGCGCGGTCGCCTCAGAGCGCGTCGCGCACCGAGCGCGAGAGGCGATCGATACCCGGCCGCAGCAGCATCACGTAGGCGCCGCCGTCATCTTGCTGCGCAGCCGGCACTCCCTCGTCACGGTCGAGCCATGTAAACGACGCCTGCTTCCACGTCCGCTCATCGCCGACGATCACACCTTCGACATCGAAGATCCCAGCACCGGTGTCTATGGACGAGTGTGCTTCGGCGGTAACGCGCAACTCGACGAACGGGTGACGCTCCGTCGCGCCAACGAACGACTCGACGGGCAGGCACGACATCACGATCGTGAACTCCATGCCAGCGTCCTTGTGCACATGCTGCTTCTTGAACTCGTCGCGCTGCTGCATCTCGAAGAACTTCCGTCGGCTCGGATATCTCACGATGCCGATCCGGTCCCACGCCATACCGTCGCCGACGAGAATTCGGTCGACCTCCGCGGCGAACACGATCTGCGCACCGATCGCCGAAAGCGACTCACGCGGCGTGTACTCGTCATCCGCCTCGCGGCCGCTCTTCCCGTCGATGCGGCCGTCGCCGTAGTCGGCAACCTCGCGGTACTTCATCAGGTTGAGCGCCCAGAACGGGCCGTCGTCTTCTGGCGGCATCTTCATCCACCGCCCGACCATCTCTGCATTGACTCGCCCGTAGCGGATGGTGTTCCCGTTGCGATCGGTCGTCATGACGCTCCCTCCAGGTCGATTTGGCTCAGCTCCCGCGCGCGATGAAGTCCACGACGATGCGTCCCAACTCTTCACCGACATCTTCCTGCAGAAAATGGCCGCCGCCGGCGAGCATGACGTGCGGCTGCCCCTGCGCACCCGGGATGCGTTTCTGCATCACGTGCTCGCCACCCTTGGTCACGGGGTCGGAATCGCTGAAGGCCGTCAGGAACGGCTTCTCCCACTTCATGAGGACTTCCCACGCGCGGCGGTTCGCCTCGGCCGCCGGGTCGTCCGGCGTTGTCGGCACCAGCGTCGGGAAGATGCGCGCTCCGGCCTTGTAGCTGTCATCGGGGAATGGCGCATCGTACGCGGCGACGACATCGTCGGTCAGGGTCGTTACCGTTGCGGCCTGGATCAACTGCCCGATGAAGAACTTCGGCGAGGTCTGCGAGAACTTCTGCCAGCGCATGAACGCCTCATTCGGCGGACGATCGCCGGTCGGCAGGCCGCCGTTGCCGATGACGATACGCGCGAACCGCGCTTCGTTCTCTGCCGCGACGCGCAGCCCCAGCACAGCGCCCCAGTCTTGGCCAAAGTAGGTGATGTCGCGCAGGTCGAGCTTCACAACGAAGGACGTCAGCCAATCGATGTGCCGCTGGAATGTGTAATCCGACTGTTCGGACGGCTTATCCGAACGGCCGAAGCCGACGAGGTCCGGCGCGATGACGCGATGCCCGGCGGCGACGATGCCCGGAATCATCTTCCGGTACAGGTACGACCACGAAGGCTCGCCGTGCAGCAGAAGCACGATCTTGCCGTCGCGCGGCCCTTCGTCCACGTAGTGCATGCGGAGCGTGCCGCCGTCGCCGTCCGGAACGTCGATGTAGTGCGGCGCGAACGGATAGCCGGGAAGATTCGCGAATCGTTCGTCCGGAGTGCGAAGTGCCTTCATGTGTCGGACCTTTCGTGATGCGTTAGTTGGGCTCGATCAGTGAGTACGTGTTGGCGAGGTCGTCCTGAATGACGGAAGCCTCCGGGCCGGGGCCCTGCACGCGCACGGTTGCATCGAGCGTACGTGCGCGATAGGTCCAACCCGATGGCGGTGTGATTCTGCCACCTGTAACGAGCCCCGGCAGGTCGGATTCTACGAGGGTCGCGTCCCGCTGCTGGCTGTACGACTGCATGATGTACGTTTTGCCGGCGGGATCGACCAGCTCGTAAACCTGCGCGCCCTTCTCGTACTCGAAGATTGCCCCGCGCGCGACGCGATGTTCCAGGTACGGCGAGAGGTTCGGAGGTGGAGGCCCGAGATCGACGCTCGCCGCGCGGAACATCGTCAGGGTTCCGAACGTTGTCTCCTTCCGATCGCCGGTCGGCTTCTTCTCGATGGCATCCATGAGCCAGTAGCGGGGACCGTTCAGAAGCGCTGCCAGAACACCGCGATCGGTCTTGATGCTGTCGGCATCGAGCGCCTTCCACGCGTCCTGTGGGCAGTCATTCAACCCGTAGCTGTTCCACACCTCGGCGTTGAGGCGCCCCTCTACGAGGCTTGCGAGCAGCACTTCGCAATAGCGCTTCCCACGGGTGCCTTCAACCCGGGGCCAGCCGTCAGCGTTGGTAAGCGTGCCGACTGCGCTCGTCGTCGCTGACTTCGCCGCGATTGGCTCCGACTGAGGGCGGGTGATTGTGACGAGGTTCCCATACCGATCTGCCGACATCACACGGTTCTTCTGCGCTTCGACGTATGTCGGATCCAGACGCACATCGGTGAACACCGCGAGGCTGGGCCAGCTCACAAAGATGAAGCGATCCCAGGCAGTCGGCCCGACGAGATGATGCGTAACGTTCGCGAGCGCTTTCGGGCGTCCGCCGTGCGCGAGCACCACAGGCAGCGCCTGGGCGTTGTATTCGCCGAGCGCCGCCGCACCACCTCCCGCCACATCGTTGAATCGATACAGGTTGATGTAGCTCACCGGCTGGTCTGCGAATCCCTTGAATGCAACCATCGCTTCGAGCGTCTGCTTCGTCGGATCGGCGCCGCCCGACGGATAGATCGCAAGCAAATCATCCACGACTTGCGTCGCGCTCTTACCCTTAACGTGGTCGCTTGGGAAGTTCGACGCCGGGGTGTTCGGTCCGAGCTGCTTGATTACGTCGGGCACCAGGTTTGGCCCGACCAGCACCTGCGCTTCGGCGACGGCCTCGCGCCGCTTCCCGGCAGCCGCAACCACGCTGTCGGCGAGCATCGCATCGACGTAGGCGCGGATCGTTGGAAACGACGCCACCCACGAGACACCGCCGGAGTACCCTTCGAGCCCCTCAAGACCGGGGAACAGTGTGTCGTTGACGCCCAGCATCGCACCACCGGTCGTCGCCAGTTCCGAAGTCAATGCGTCGATGAAACTGTCGTAGTTGCTCTTGGCGTTCGAGTCATCTTGAAGCCGCACAAACTCCACGACCGCCACCGCCTGCGTCTCGAACCCGGGGTCCGCCAGCAACTCGCCCCAGGCCGCCGCCGACGGATCGAGGTGCGGGTCCCCGTACGCCGCCGTCAAACGCTCCAACCGCGTCCCCGGTGTCGCAGTGGACTGACTCTTCTTTGTCGACGAACCCGAATCGCAGGCGACCGCAAGAAGAAGACCGGCGGCCACGGTGAGGAGAAGCGACGCTCGCCAGACGCGAGATCGTTTCGATCGAGGCTCGGTCTTCATGGCGTTTCCTTCCGGCCGCGCCGCGTCAATTTCCACGCTTCACAACCGGCACGCGATCGGTGTCTTTCGCTACACGAATCGGACCGGCGTACACGTCGCTCATGCCGGCCATGAATGCGGCGACTTCCGCCGGATCCGTGCTGATCGGCGGGATGATGTGCGTCAGCACGACCTCGCCGACGCCCGCATCACGCGCGAGCGCCGCGATCTGATGTGTCGCGATGTGGTACGAGGGGACGTCGCTAAACAGACCCGACTCGCGCACCATGCCGGCGCCTTTCAGACCGGCGATGCGCTGCTCCATCATCGGCAGGTTCATCGCCTCGCAAACAAGCATGTCGACACCGCGCGACGCCTGCGCGAGCGAGTCGCAGAGCGAAGTATCGCCGGATAGTACAACGGTGCGGCCGTCGTACGTCGCGCGATACCCAAATGCCGGCACGACCGGGAAGTGATCGACCTCAAAGCTCTCGAGCTTCATCCCCGCTATCTCGAGGAACGCGCGTGGCTCCGGCGTGGCCGGCAATTCGGTCACTTCGAGCTTGATGCCGTCCGGGTGCAGCTTGTCGCCGTGATGCGCGATTCGGTAGCCGATGTCCAGGCGAAGCGCCTGCATGAATCCGTCCATCACTTCGCGCGTGCCGACAGGCCCGTAGACGCGGAGCGGCGTCGTGGCTCCCGCTGTCCAGCGAAGGAAGAGGAAGTCGGGCACATCGGTCATGTGGTCGGTGTGCATGTGTGTGAAGAGAGCAGTATCGATGGTGTTGGGCCGGATGCCCGACGGCGTCAGACGGCGAGCGGCGCCCCAACCCATGTCCACCAGCACGTGCGCATCGCCGGCGACGAGCACGTGGCCGGCGCCGCAGCGATCCGGGTTGCCCAGCGGGCTGCCGGTACCAAGAAAGACAACTTCGAAGCGCTCGCTCATGTAGCCTCCACCCTCCTCATCGCCACCTTGAACCCTGCGTAGTTCCAAATCAACTCGCCGTCCACGACCTCGCGCGTCACGAGCGGCGGCCGCGCGGGATCGACGCCAAACGGGTGCAGGTCGAGGCGCCCGTTGTTGAAGACGGCTGCCACGCGAATCTTCGTCGTCCGATCCGACTCCAGCACATCGTTCACTCCTCGATCGAGCGTGCCATCCGCGCACATATCATGGATGACGTGACCCGCGGTGATCACGATCCGATCGCCGCACTGTTCGATGCGCTCCATATGGCGATTCAGCGGATGGTCGGCGACGGTCTTGCCACCCTGTTCAACGTTGTAAGCCTTCCACAGGCCTCGGAGATCCGGCGCGCCAGGAGCAAGGGGCTCCGTGCAGGCCGTCAGAACCGGCGGTGGCATCTGGCCGTGCCAGCCGCCGTCTGGCGTGTGAGCAACGGGAATCTCGCTGGCAAGCACGCGTATCCCTCCGTGGCGTACCGATCAGGGCCACGGTATATCTTGGCACTGTCAGTGTCAACAGCAGTTGACGCCGGTCGCGCCAGCCGGTACAGATACGCGGGCTGTTGGACACAAGGAAGGTTAGCCATGAGCACCAGCGAACCTCGATTCGGCGGGCGCATCGGACGCACGGTTGCGGATTCAGAAGCCTGGTGGCCAGCGCCGCCCGCACCACCGAAGGCAGCGCCCAACGTGGTCATGATCGTGCTCGACGACACGGGCTTTGCGCATTTGGGATCCTATGGCTCGACGATTGAGACGCCGAACATCGATCGGCTGGCGGCGGGCGGTCTCCGCTACACCGGATTTCACACAACTGCGCTGTGCTCCCCTTCGCGCGCATGCCTGTTGACCGGCCGCAACCACCACGCGGTCGGGATGCGAGGCGTCTCGAATTGGGACACCGGGTTTCCGCACATGAGGGGCGCCATCACGCCGCACGCCGCGACCGTCGCGCAACTCCTCGGCGCCCACGGCTACGCGACGTTTGCGGCCGGAAAGTGGCACCTGGCGCCGATGCGCGAGTGTTCGGCGGCGGGACCACACGACAACTGGCCGCTGCAGAAGGGCTTCGACCGCTTCTACGGATTCCTCCAGGGTGAGACGGATCAGTACTATCCGGAGCTCACAGCGGACAACCACCACATCGACCCGCCGGCCCGACCGGAGGACGGCTATCACATCAGCGAGGATCTCGTCGAACAATCGATCGGCTGGGTTCGAGACGTGACTTCAGTCCGGCCGGATCGCCCATTCTTCCTCTATCTCGCCTTCGGGGCGACGCATGCGCCGCATCAATCGCCGAAGACCTATCGCGCCAAGTATCGCGGCCGCTTCGATGAAGGCTGGGACGTCGCGCGCGAGCAGTGGTTTGCGCGCCAGCTCGATATGGGAATCGTGCCAGAGGGGACGACGCTGGCGCCGCGCAATCCGGGCGTGAAACCGTGGACAGATCTGACGGACAACGAGCGCGTGTTCGCCGCGCGGCTGCAGGAAGCATTCGCCGGGTTTCTGGACCATACGGACGAGCAGATCGGCCGCCTGACGGACTTCCTTGAGGAGCAGGGGTTGTTGAACAACACGCTGCTGATGCTGGTGTCGGACAATGGCGCCAGCCAGGAAGGCGGACCGCGCGGTGTCATGGACGAGTTCAGTTTCTTCAACCTGCTGCAGGAGGATCTGGACGACATCGTCGCCAACCGGCTCGACGACATCGGCGGATCGCACTCGCACAGCAACATCCCCTGGGGATGGGCACAGGCGGGCAACACGCCGCTTCGCTGGTACAAGCAGAACACGTACGGCGGCGGTGTGCGCGATCCCTTGATCGTCCACTGGCCCGATCGAATCGGCGGCGGCGGCGGTATCCGCCACCAGTTCTGTCACGCCGTCGATGTGCCCGCCACCATTCTCGACGTCACGGGGATCGACGTGCCGGAGCAGTTCATGGGCCACGATCAGATCCCACTGCACGGTGAGAGTCTGGCGTACACATGGGACGCGCCCGACGAGGCGACGCGAAGAAAACGACAGTATCTGGAGATGGGCGGCCACCGCGGACTGTACGAGAACGGATGGAAGGCCGTCACCTATCACCAGAAGGGGCAACCGTTCGAAAACGATACGTGGGCGTTGTACAACCTCGAGGAGGACTTCTCCGAATGTCATGACCTGGCGGCGGAACACCCCGAGAAGCTCCGCGGGCTCATCGACGCGTGGTGGGTCGAGGCCGGCGCAAACGATGTCCTGCCGCTCGACGACCGCAACATCGAGTTGTTCGGTGGGGCGCCGCGCGCAGGTACGCCGCACGCGCGCGCCGAGTACGTCTATACGCCGCCTATCTCCCACATCCCCGCGGATGCCGCACCGCCCCTCGGCGGGCGATCGTGGAGCATCACGTGCGACGTCATCATTCCCGCTGGGCTGTGCGAGGGCGCGCTCTATGCGCGCGGAAGCAGAAACGTGGGCCAGACGTTCTTCATCAAGGACGGCAAGCTGCAATTCGACTACAACGC
>JBBQVO010000153.1:0-8396 GCA_038211505.1 Dehalococcoidia bacterium
CTCAAGCCATCGCTCGCGCGCGGCGAGTTGCAGTGCGTCGGTGCGACGACGCTCGACGAGTACCGCAAGCACATCGAGCGCGATGCGGCGCTGGAGCGGCGCTTCCAGCCGATCGTCGTCGAAGAGCCGAGCATCGAAGAGACGATCGAGATCCTCAGGGGGATCAAGGAGCGCTACGAAGATCACCACAAGCTGACGATCGAAGACGACGCGCTGAAGGCCGCCGCCGAGCTGGCGTCGCGCTATGTCTCCGACCGCTTCCTGCCCGACAAAGCGATCGACCTCGTCGATGAGGCGTCGAGCCGTGTGCGCATCCGGCGCTCGGCGCCGCCGCCGTCGCTGAAGGAAGCCTCGCGCGGGCTCGAGTCTCTCCGTAAGGAGAAGGATGCGGCGATCTCGTCGCAGCAGTACGAGTACGCAGCGGAGCTGCGCGACCGCGAAGTCAAGCTGCAAGAGAAGATCGAATCGCTCGAGCAGGGCATCGAAGTCCAGCGCGAAGGCGAGAAGCCAGTCGTCACCGAAGACGATATCGCTGAAGTCGTGAGCATGTGGACGGGCATCCCCGTCCAGCGCATCGCCAGCGAGGAGTCGGCGCGGCTGCTCCAGATGGAAGATGTGCTGCACAGCCGCGTCATCGGCCAGGACGAAGCGATCGTCGCGATCGCCAAGGCGGTGCGCCGCTCGCGCGCCGGCCTGAAGGATCCGAAGCGCCCGATCGGCGTCTTCATGTTCCTCGGCCCGACAGGTGTCGGCAAGACATATCTGCCGCGCGTGCTGGCGGAGTTCATGTTCGGCAGCGAAGACAACATGATCAAGCTCGATATGAGCGAGTTCATGGAGAAGCACAACGTCTCGCGGCTCGTCGGGGCGCCTCCCGGCTACATCGGCTACGACGACGGCGGCCAGCTGACGGACACGGTGCGGCGCAAGTCGTACTGCCTGATCCTGCTCGACGAGATCGAAAAGGCGCACCCGGACGTGTTCAACATGCTGCTGCAGATCTTTGACGACGGCCACCTGACCGACGCGAAGGGCCGCAAGGTGGACTTCCGCAATACGATCATCATCATGACCAGCAACGTCGGCAGCGACCTGATCCGCAAGGAGTCGGCGCTCGGCTTCACCGTCAGCAAGGACGAAGTGAAGACGTCCGACCAGGCGTACGTCAAGATGAAGGAGAAGGTGACGGAGGACCTCAAGCGCGTCTTCCGGCCGGAGTTCCTGAACCGCATCGACAGCCAGGTCGTCTTTCACACGCTCTCGAAGGAGCACATCCGCAAGATCGTCGACCTCAACCTGCGCGACCTCGACAAGCAGCTGCTGCTCAAGGGCATCTCGCTGGAGCTGACGGACGCGGCGAAGGACTGGCTCGGCGAGAAGGGCTACGATCAGGTGTTCGGCGCGCGGCCGCTGCGCCGCGTCGTCCAGAACGAGCTCGAAGACCGGCTCTCGGAAGCACTGCTGCAAGAGCGCTTCGGCCCCGGCGATACCGTCACGATCGACGTCCAGGGCGACGACGTGATCATGGAGAAGAAAGAAGCCGCCGAACCGGCGGAGCCGGCCGAACCAGCGCTGACGTAAGCCGCCGACCATGCCACAACGAAGGCCCCTCTTAAGAGGGGCCTTCCTGTTACCGCTGAATCTACTGCCTGCATTTATAAATACGTGCTCACGTAAATACCTTCCCCCTCGCTTGGAAGAACAATGCCCATCTCGTCCCACGGTTTCGGATTATTCGTGAGCGCGGGAGCTACGCGCTCGAAAGCATGCAGGCGGCAAAGCGATACCGCTGCGCTGAATTCGAATTTGTCCAAGTCCGGGCCACCTGAGAGATAGCGCAACGCTGTTTCGGGGAAATAACAGACAGCGGACGGTACGCCGCAGTCCGAACATGGCTTACTGCCGATGGACACCATTCACTTCTCAACATTCGCTCGGTCGCTATCGTCGTAGCCGCTTAACGAGAACATCTTTGCTCGACCTGTGAACCCGTACTCGTTGAAGCGTGCGATCGGAAAGTACGGATACATCTGATCTGCCGTTCCCGACAAATGAGGTTCACACACGACTAGCCGATGTTCGAACGCGAGAAATCGCGATCGGAACCTTGACAACAGGTGCTCACGGCACAGCACCATGTCGCCTCCAGCGTGCTTCGCCCAGTTCGCGAGGACGTCTTTCGCCGAGATACCGCACTCGTCACAAACCCGTTTCTTACGCTCGAACAGTGGCAATACGACCTCCTCATATCCGCTAGGGCAACACCACAGGATCAGCCGCCGCCGATTTCCCTGCACCTTGGCACCTTGGCGCCTTGCCGCCGTCGACACCAGCCCTCACCCGCCCGCGGGGTCCGCGAAGCACGAGCATCAAAATACCTTGAACTTATACTTTCAAACTCTGCAATCGCCTGCGAAGTTGACCGACGGCCCGGAAAAGACACCGCCCGCTGCCGCGAACACGAAGAAATTGCGACGTCGGCCCTGATCCTGCCGCCCAAAATCACACCGCACATTCGCTCGCTCTCGTGGCGGTGGTGACCTTGCGGCACCGCAACATGAGGTGATTGAGTGCGCCGTTGACGGCGGGGTGCCTTGACGCGATCGCGGCGCGCGATATCATCCTCGCACGAATGGAATCGCATGCGGAGGAGGTGTCGCTATGACGGTACGCGGGTACGTGCTCATCGAGGCGGAAGTCGGTAAGGCGAAGGCGGTCGGCGAGGGCATCCGGAATCTCACGCACGGGGATGCGCGGGTGACGGCGGTCGATACGGTGACGGGCCCGTTCGACGTGATCGTCCAGCTGGAAGCCGACGATCTCGACAAGCTGGGCAATGCCATCACGGACGGCATCCAGCGCGCCGAGGGCGTGCAGCGCACAACGACCTGCTTGGCGGTCAGGCTCGGATAGCGGATAGCAGTTGGGCGCGCGGTTCGTTCCCCGCGTACTGACGGTTGTGGCCGTCTCCCCGCGCGGGCTGAAACGCCCGCGCTACATGGTTTCTATTGCGTGATGCGGAAGAAGTAGTTTTCGTTCTGGTAGGCGAGGAGGCGGTGGTCGTCGGTGGTGGCGAACCAGGCCGTCTGTGATGCCTGGTCGGCGGTGATGTCGACGATCCAGGCGTCGAACTCGCCGGCGGGCGTTTTCACCTTGTTCTGCTCGCGCACCCGCACGGTGACGATCTGCTGATCGCGGCGGTTCGAGAAGATCGCGTGGTACGTGGCGGTGTAGCCCTTCTCGAACCTGATCGTGCGCCAGAGGAAGAGCGACTCGTCGTTGTCGAACGAGTGGTCGGGCACGCAGAGCGGGTTGCTGCGGCTGCTGTCCGGCGTCGATTCGTCGGGCGGCTCGAACGTGTTCTGCGTAATGCGAACGACGCGCTTCGACGAGCAGTCTTTGTCGACGTCCTCGTATGTCGCATCCGCGACGCGCTTCTGCTTGTCGTCGGCGACCGTGTGCGTGGCGCCCTGCGGCTTCAGCGTCGCGGCGTCGGCGACGACGAGCGTGTCGTCGGAGTTGCCCTTGTCGTCGATCGCCTTCTGCGTCAACGTCGTGACGCCGGCGTCCGTCTCCACGGCAAGCGTCGTCGACCCGCGCAGGTCATTGTTGACGCGCAGCTCGTACGTGTGCGATTCCTGCGCCGCCCACGGTATGTTCGTGACGACGTCCGAGCATTCATTGCATCCGTCCCGCGATGCGCAGGCGGACGCCGCGAGCAGTATTAGTGATGCGGCTGCGATCACGGCGATTCGGCGCAATCGACCCGCGCGGGCTGAAAAGCCCGCGCTACATTCGGCACCAATGCCCGCGTTACTCTCGGCTTTGCTGTTTGCTGTTTGCTGTTTGCTGTGAGCGAAGCTCATACCGCCACCGCCGCCACGGCGCCGCGGACGCGCTCGAGCGCGTCGTCGATATCGGCGCGCTCGATGCCGTAGTGGGTGACCATGCGCAGGCGGCCGTGCGCGGGCATCGTCGTCAGCACACCGGCCTGTTTGAGCGCGCGCGCGAATTCGTTGGCGTCGCCGCGCACGCCGAAGATGATGATGTTGGTGTCGATCGTCTCGGGATCGAGATCGATCATCGGCAGCGACGCCAGTCCGTGGGCGAGGATCTTCGCGTGGGCGTGATCATCGGCGAGCCGGTCGACCATGTGATCGAGGGCGTAGATGCCGGCGGCGGCGATGATGCCGGCCTGGCGCATGCCACCGCCGACCATCTTGCGCATCTTCCGCGCGCGGGCGATGAACTCACCCGAACCGCAGAGCACGGACCCGACCGGAGCACCGAGACCCTTCGAGAGGCAAAAGCCGATTGAATCGACGGGCTCGCAGAGCGCCGCGACGGTCGTGCCGAGCGCGAGCGCGGCGTTGAAGACGCGCGCGCCGTCGATGTGAACGCGCACGCCGTGACGGTGCGCGACGCCGGCGAGCTCGACGATATCGTCGAGCGGGATGGCGGCGCCGCTACAGCGATTCTGCGTGTTCTCGAGGCAGAGCAGCGTCGTCGACGGGTTGTGCACGTTCGCGCCACGGATCATCGCTTCGACATCGCTAGCGTTGATGCGGCCGCGCGCGTCGTTTGGGACAGCGCGCAGCTGGACGCCGGCGACACCGGCGGCGCCGGCGACTTCGTAGTGGAGGATGTGAGACTCGCTGCCGGTGATCGCTTCGTCGCCGCGGCCGCAGTGCGACATGATCGCGACGAGATTACTCATGGTGCCGCTGGCAACGAAGATCGCCGCTTCCTTGCCCGTGCGCTCGGCGGACATCGATTCGAGTTGGCGGATCGACGGGTCTTCGCCGAAGACATCGTCGCCGACGGGCGCAGCAGCGATGACGCGGCGCATCTCGTCGGACGGCAGCGTGACGGTGTCGGAGCGCAGGTCGATGACGCGATCAGTCTTCACGCGCCACCGTTACCGGCCAGAGGGTCTGGAAGCCTTCACCGCCCGTGATCGCCGCGACCTCCACCAACCGTTCCTCCCTCACAAGCCCTTCGTACGCTTCCTCGCAGTCATGCGGCGTCTCGCTCCAACCCAGCATGACGAGCCGGCGAACGAGATGATCCCAGACGCCGGACTCGGCCATGGCGCGGGCGTGGCGCGGCCACTGAAACGTCATGATCCGCTCCGGCACCCGAAAACGCGGCCGCAACACCTTCAACGCACGAAACCGATCTTCGGCCGAAGCCGCCGGCGGCACGACCTTGATCATCGGGCCGAAGTCGTCGTTCGTGCGCGTATCGATGAGCAGGCGGCGATCCGTCACGGCGAAACGCACGACGAGCACTTCGGCCGCGTCGATGACGCGCCGCACCTCGTCGAGATCGATGCCAAAGTCGACGCTCATCGCTGCCTCACCATGCCATGGTAGATTCGAATCGAGGCGCGAACAAGCGTGCGAGTCAGGAAGCGCGGGTGAGCTCGCTGCGCCGTTGCTTGGCGCCGGCGGCCGTCTTCGCCTTCTTCCGCTTACGAGGCAGGTAGAGAAGCGTTCCCCGGCAGGATGCGGCGCCGCAGTTGCAGGCGTAGCGTGCGAGCCACTCGGGGCTGACGTCCGGCCCGCGTTCGAGGCGGTAGTCATACGACAGCTCGGCGCCGGGCTGAATGTTGCGGATTGCCTCTATGTAAATGCGGCCGTCGTCGAGCACCGACTCGCAGTTCGGCTCGCAACAGTGGTTGATGAAGCGCGCGTCGTTGCCGTCGAATGCGGCATCGATCACTTCGTCGTCATCGACGGTGAAGAGGAACGTGTGCGTGCGCTCCATCGCATCATCGTCGTACCGAGCGTCGGCCTGGGCCTGCGTGATCCGCTGCCCGACGTACTCGATGATCCGCGTACCTTCACGGATCCGCCGCGTCGCAAACACGCCGCGCCCCTGTATCGACGACTCGCGCACTTCGATCAGGCTGCGGTTCTTGCTCATTAATTCCCTGCTGCTGCATCCGTGGTGATCATCTGCGATGAGCATACTAGGCGCGCGCGCGACGCAACATCACCGCCATGGCGTCACGGCGGCGTGCGGCTCGTTCGAGCAACGTTAGTTCGCGGAGGCTGCCACGGTGCTGGCGCGGGTGATGAGGTTCATCGTGGCGCCCGGGAACATGCTGCGGACGGGCTTGAGGATGATGTTCGTCTCGGCCTTGAGGATGCCCGGAATCGCCGCGAGCGTCTTCGTCATGAAGTCGGTGAGCTCGTCGTTGCTGGGGAAGAACGCCAGCGCGATGATGTCGGCGTTGCCTGTGGTGTAGCCGACGTAGACGACGCCCTCGGCCTCGGCGATGCGCTCGGCGATTTCGGTGATGCGCGAAAGTTCGGCCGAGATGCTGATGACGGCGGCGGTGTTGAGGCCGAGGCGCGCAGGGTTCGTGACGCCGACGATCCGCAGGACGTCGTCACGGATCAGGCGCTCGATCCTGTTGCGGACGGTGCCTTCGGAGACGCCGACCGATTCGGCGATCTCGCGGTTGGTCGCGCGGCCGTTGTCCTCGAGGATGCTGAGAATGTGCTGATCGACCGCGTCGGGCTTCTGAAATGGCAACGGATCTCCCTTTCGCTGCGCTTTTCGTGAAGGCACGATAGGTGGGGGTTGGAACAGTGTCAAGCGAGTCATCGGTGCGCGAGAGGGCACGTAGGGGATGGGGGTTGCCCGTGTGGCGCGCTTCCAGCCGGAGTATCGCCCTCGACGGCGCCACGGCCCCTGCGGAGCTGAGTGGTTGGAAGACGTTGCAGCGGCGAGGGATTGTGAACAGACAGCGGCCGCCACGGTTTCGTCGATCGACGGGGTAACGGTTTCTCAATCAATCCCCAACCGCTTTCCGTAATACTGGTCGTATGCCAAACACACCCGCCCGAAAGGCCGTCAAGCGCAAGCTATCCGGGAGCATGATCGCGATCAGCTCCGCAGCGATCGTCGCGGTGTATGCGCTCGGGCGCACGAATACAAGCGCGGTCTCGGACCAGCTCAACGTTGATGCGCCAACCGCGGTCGCCTCGATGGCACCGAATTCGCCGGCGAGTGGCACATCGCGCACCCCAACAGTCGTCGACGCCGCGAGCGCAACCTACAAGGATGGATCTTACACCGGCAGCGGCAACAGCCGCCATGGCGGCATGCAGGTCAAGGTGGTGATCCAGGGCGGCAAGATTACGTCCGCGAACGTCGTTTCCTGCGGAACGCGCTACCCCTGCTCCGACATCGATCCACTGATCAGCGCCGCCGTCTCCAAGCAAGCCGTTCCCACAAACCATGTGTCGGGGGCCACCGACAGCTCCCAGGCCTACAAGCAGGCGGTTACCGCTGCGCTGAAGCAGGCGAAGGCGTAGAAACGCTCCAATGATTCAAGAACTGACCCGCGGCTATCTGCAGACCCGAGTCTTCATGGATACGCCCGTCGCAATTGAACTCTCAGCTCCAGGGCTCGCCGAGGGCGACTTGGCCGAACGAACGGATCGCGCCTTTGCCTGGTTCGA
Organism: Dehalococcoidia bacterium; assembly: GCA_038211505.1. Classification (GTDB taxonomy): domain Bacteria; phylum Chloroflexota; class Dehalococcoidia; order DSTF01; family JACRBR01; genus JBBQVO01. Next base: position 7,476 of record JBBQVO010000153.1, read on the forward strand.
CGAAGTCGAACGTCGTTGCAGTCGCTTCGATGAAACGAGCGAGCTTCGACGCCTCTCCGATCGCGCAGGCGAGCCGATCGCAGTCTCGGCGCTCTTGTTCAACGCCCTCACCCTATCGCTTGAAGTAGCGCATCTCACGCGTGGCGCGTTCGATCCGACGATCGGTCGTTCGATGGAACAGGCAGGCTTCGACACGAACTACCTCACGGGCGAACGGGTCACATCGTCGACCGTGACGGACTCGCGCGGCACATATCACGACATCGTTCTTGATACTGATGCACGGACGGTCACGCTGCTTCGGCCACTGAGGCTGGATCTCGGCGCGGTGGCGAAGGGGTTCGCCATCGATCTCGCCGGTCGGGAGTTGGACGGGCTCGACGGGTTCGTCATCAACGCCGGCGGCGATATCCTCGCGCGAGGTCTCAACCCGGATGGAGAGGCGTGGAGGATCGGCGTCCGGCATCCACGCCGGCCTGGCGAGTTGCTCACGTCTCTCCGCATTACGGACGCGGCGGTCTGCACGTCGGGGGACTACGAGCGCCGCGACGACGCCGACAACAGCCACCATATTCTCGATCCGGTGAACGGCACATCGAGCCGGGCGGCGTTGAGCGCCACAGTCATCGCTCCGACCGCCCTCGTGGCGGATGCTCTCTCGACGGCGGTCTTCGTCCTCGGGCCGGAAGCCGGCCTGGATCTTCTCAGCCGAGAAGGCGTTGATGGGATGATCGTCGGGCCGGATCTCGGAGTCGTAACCACGGCAGGCATGGAGAAGTACAAACAACGATGACCTTCGCGACGCCGACCCTCATTGCGACTCATCCGTTCGGCCGCTTCCTGCGAACGCCCAAGGGCCTGCTCGTGCTCATCTTCGTCGGATTGCTCGCGGGCGCATGCTTGAGGCTCGACGCCGTTATG
>JBBQVO010000154.1:0-8393 GCA_038211505.1 Dehalococcoidia bacterium
GAGCAGGTGGTCGACGGCCGCTGCGAGCGCTGCGGCACGATCGTCTCCAAGCGCGATCTCGAGCAGTGGTTCTTCCGCATCACCAACTACGCCGACGAGCTGCTGGACTTCAGCAAAGTCGAATGGCCCGAGCAGGTCGCCGCGATGCAGCGCAACTGGATCGGCCGCAGCGAAGGCGCCGAACTGCGCTTCGGCCTCGATGTCGCCGGCGTCGATACGAACGAGATCCGCGTCTTCACGACACGTCCCGACACCGTCTACGGCGTCACCTTCTTCGTGCTCGCGCCCGAGCATCCGCTGGTCGAACAGATCACAACCCCTGAACAGCGCGACGCCGTCCGCGCCTACGTCGATGCCGCGCGCAAGCAGTCCGAAATCGAGCGCATGTCGACGGAGCGCGAGAAGACCGGCGTCTTCACCGGCGCCTACGTCACCAACCTCTTCACCGGCAAGCGCGTGCCCGTGTGGACCGCAGACTACGTGCTCGCGACGTACGGCACGGGCGCCGTGATGGGCGTGCCCGCGCACGATCAGCGCGACTTCGAATTCGCGAAGAAGTACGGGCTCGAGGTCATCCCGGTCTTCCAGCACCCCGATTGGGACGGCGGCGAGCTGACGGCCGCGCTCGGTCACGGCGGTGCGATGATCAACTCCGGCCCCTTCGACGGAACGGCCGACGCCGACGCCATCGCCGCCGTCGTGAAATATGCGGAGGAGCAGGGGTTCGGTCGCGGGACCGTCAACTATCGCCTGCGCGACTGGCTGATCTCGCGCCAGCGCATGTGGGGCGCGCCGATCCCGATCATCTACTGCAAGATCCACGGCGCCGTGCCCGTGCCCGAAAAAGATCTGCCGGTGCTGCTGCCGGCCGACGCCGAGTACCGGCCGACGGGCGAGTCGCCGCTGACCTACAACGAAGGCTTCCTCAATACGACGTGTCCGATCTGCGGCGAGCCGGCGAAGCGCGAGACCGACACGATGGACACCTTCATGTGCTCATCGTGGTACCAGATGCGCTACATCGATCCGCACAACGACGAGCGCCCTTTCAGCCGCGAGCTGGCGAAGAAGTGGCTGCCCGTCGATCAGTACACCGGCGGCGCCGAGCACGCCGTCATGCACCTGCTCTACACGCGCTTCTTCACGAAGGCCGCGCGCGATATGGGCGTCATCGATTTCGACGAGCCGATGCGGCGGCTCTTCAATCAGGGCCAGATCCTCGGCCCCGATGGCCAGCGCATGAGCAAGTCGCGCGGCAACGTCATCGCGCCCGACAGCCAGGTCGAGAAGTGGGGCGCCGATACGTTCCGCGCCTACCTGATGTTCCTCGGCCCGTGGGATCAGGGCGGCCCCTACGATCCCAGCGGCATCACCGGCGTCTACCGCTGGCTCAACCGCGTCTGGAGCATCGCCAACAGCGACGTCACCCTCGGCTCATATACCGACTCAGCAGCGACCCGCGATCTCCGTCGGGCGACGCACAAGACGATCAAGAAGGTGACCGCAGACATCAGCAACTTCCGCTTCAACACGATGGTCTCGGCGTTGATGGAGTTCACGAACGACCTGACGCGCCTCCGCGAATCAGGCGCAGAGATCGATGCCGCCGCCTGGGCCGAAGCGATGCGATCGCTGACGCTGCTGCTCGCGCCCGGTACGCCGCACATCGCCGAAGAGCTGTGGTCGCGCCTGGGCGAGCCCTACAGCGTCCACACGCAGCCGTGGCCGTCGTACGACGAATCGCTGGCGCAGGATGATGAAGTAGAAGTGGCAGTGCAGGTCAACGGCAAAGTCCGCGACCGCATCCGCCTCCCCCTCGACGCGCCGGAAGCCACCGCCCGCGATCTCGCCATGGCGAGCGCGGCGGTGTCAGCGCAGATCGCCGGCAAAGAGATCGTGCGCGTGATCTACGTGCCGAATCGCCTGCTGAATATTGTGGTGAAGGGGTAAGAGCCCGGCGGGGCGCCGATGACAATTCGGAGGTTCCAGGTGAGCAAGCGCAAGATCGCCGTCGCCGCCGCGGGTCTACTGGTACTCGTCGCGATCGTCTTCTCCTTCTTTCGCGGAGCAGACGACACGGCGACCTTAAGTTACAGCGACTTTGTCGCCGACGCCCGCGCTGGAAAACTCGAACGCGTCGATGTGTATGGCCAGACCGTCGACGTACGCCTCAAGAACGACGCGACGAAATACGTCACCCGCGTCGGCGCGGACAATGTTGTACCACTGGCTTTGCAGAGTGCGGGCGCAACGGTAGGCGGCGACGGGCCAAATCAGGTGCAAGTACATTTCGCCGCACCGTCGGCGCGGCGCGGACCTCATGGTATCCGTGGTTGTTCTATATCGTCGCGATCGTGTTGCTGTACTACGTCATACGAAATGCAGTCCGCGAAGGAATTCGCCGAGCTAACGCGCGGCCGATCGGCGAGCAGAACCACCGCATCGATATGAAGGAGTGACCTGCCCGCTCCTCAGAAATCACAAGGAATCGCCCGCCACCCAACAATCGCTTCGTGCCCTCCGTGGATCCAACCCTTCTGTGCCCCTCTGTGTCCTCTGTGGATTATTCCCCCGCGCCCATGACCGGCGCCGGTTCGCCGCCGCGGCCGCCGCGCGCGCGCATCGCCGCGAAGCCGCCGGCGATGATCAGCACCACAACGACGGCGCCGATGATCGATCCGTAGAGCAGCCAGTTCGTGCCGCCACCGTTACCCTTGACGACGACGCTCACGCTCTGGGTCGTCGTCGGCAGCTCATGGATGTCGTCCGTTACCTGGTTCGCCAGCAAGCGGTCGAGGCTCAAGTCGGTCGAGCCAGATCCGATGACGTTCAGGAACACCGTCGCGAGCTTACCGTTGCCGTCCGGCCCGAGCGGCGCCGGCCGCAGCGTCACGCACGTGAAGCGCACGAGCCCCGTGTCCGTCGCCGAGTTGCACACCACCTCCCGCCCGGAAGAGCCGAGAAAGTCGCCCTTCTGCGCGAACTCGCCCTGGCTCTGATCGATCGCCGCGAAGATGTCGGCGTTGAACTTCAGATCGAACTGGAACGCCGCCATATTCTTTGCGTTCTCGATGTCGATCTCGATCGGGATCGATTTGTCGCCCTTCTTCAGCGGCGTCCCCGGCGGAACGATCTTAATCGTCGCGCTATCGGCCTGCGCGGCCACGTGGTGGATCCCGGCGATCGCCGCCAACCCGCCGCCGGCGAGGCCAAATACAACGACGGCCAGCGCCAGCCGGCGGGCCATGCTTGCGTTTCTCATGTGTACCGTCCTACCTCCCTGGGTACTGGCGCCCTGGGCGCAGAGTGAACTTCTTTATACCACCCGAAACGCCGTCCAGACATAAACCATAACTAGCCCGCGCGCGTCGGCATCATCAGTAATTCCCGTCACGTCGCCGATCGTCGTGCCTCTGCGGAGCGCTGCCAACATCGCATCATCAAGGATGGATTACCCGTTGGAGGCGTCCATTCTGCGAAAAACCGTAGTAGAATCTCTGTGTCGGACAGTCGGATCTGAGAAGGAGGGATCACCCCGTGAATCACACATCCTCGTTCTGGGACAAGTTCACCGGACAGCGCGTCAGCCGCCGCCGTGCACTGCAGATGTCGGCGCTCGCCGGCGCATCAGCGGGCGCGATCGCCATCGTCGGCTGCGGCGGCAGCAGTAGCAGCAACACGACGCCCGCCTCCAGCGGATCACCGGCCGCGTCGAAGACATCGACCGGCGCCGGCAGCGAGGGCACGCCGAAGCCCGGCGGTACGCTGCACGGCACCGTCAGCCTCGTACTCGGCAAAGATCCGATGAAGGCGTCGACGTTCCTCACGCACGCGCTCGCGTCGTTCTCGTACAGCCGCCTCCTGCGATTCAAGACGACGATCGGCGAGCTCGGCCAGGACGACTGGTACACGACGGAGATGGAGCTCGCGGCGAGCGTTCAGAACCCTGACCCGCTCACCTACATCGTGACGCTGCGCGACGACGTCAAGTGGCAAAACCTGCCGCCCGTCAACGGCCGCAAGCTCACCGGCGACGACGTCGTCTACTCGTACAACCGCTACCGCTCGATCTCGCCCAACAAGGCGAACTTCGACATGGTTGATACCGTCACGGCCGCCGGACAGGTCGTGACGTTCAAGCTCAAGGAGCCCTTCGGCCTCTTCAAGTCCCGCCTCGCATCCTTCCAGGATCTCTGGGTCATGCCGCAAGAGTTCATCGAGTCGAGCGACACCGCGTCGGAAGACCGCATGCTCGGCTCGGGCCCGTTCATCTTCGACAAGTTCGAGCCGACCGTCGTCATGTCGTGGAAGAAGAACCCCGACTACTTCGAGAAGGACGCGGCGGGCGCGGCGCTGCCCTATCTCGACGCCGTCAACCTGGCGATCATCACCGACCAGAACCAGGTGCTGTCGCAGTTCGCCGCCGGCCAGCTCGACACGATCTCCGTCCCGCCGAAACTGATCGACTCCGTGAAAGGGCAATCACCGAACGCGGTCATCGATCAAGCGCCGCGCAACATCCTCAGCATGATGATCTTCCAGCCCGAGAGCTTCACTGGGGCCGCGAAGCCCTTCGCCGACGAGCGCGTGCGCCAGGCGTTCTCACGCGCCATCGACCGCGACGCCTTGCTGGATCTCGTCTCGAAAGAGGGCGGCGAGTGGCCGAATATGCCGATCAACGCCGGCTTCGGCAAGAGCTGGTGGCTCGACCCCAAGGGCAGCTCCATCGGCTCGGGCGGCGACAACTACAAGTACGACGTCGCCGAAGCGAAGAAGCTGCTCGATGCCGCCGGCGTCACCAACCTCGAAGTGCCGATGCACTTCAGCAGCACCGTCTACTCGACGGTCGTGCCGTACTACGACATCGTCCGGCAGGCGCTGCCCGCCATGCTCAGCGACGCCGGCATCAAGGTGAAGGAAGTGCCAGAGGAGTACGGTAACTACATCGCTCAGACCTTCGCCGGCAAGTTCGATGGCTTCGCCTTCAGCCTCGAGTCCGTCTTCAGCGACATCGCCGCGTACTGGACCAACATGTTCTACCCGAGAGATGCCGGCGGCGGCCGCAACCACTCCAGCGTCAGCGACGCCGAGCTCGCGGCGAACATCAAGAAGATGCTGCAGGCGCAGAGCGTCGACGATCTGCACCAGCAGAATTTCGACCTGCAGAAGTACACGTCGCAGAAGATGTATTACGTGCCGATGGTCACGCCCGTCGAGTTCGCCGCGCGCCAGCCGAAGCTCAAGGGCGTGCTCAACTCGACCGGGCCGACGACCTATGGCCTCGGCACCGAGGCCCAGCTGAAGAACTGGTTCACCGCGTAGATCGTCTCGCGAACAACGTGGGGCCGCCCGCGGCGGCCCCACGACAACCTTTTCTGTTTGATAGGTGCGTCCGATGCGCCCGTACATCATCAAACGCCTCCTGCTCTCGATCCCGACGCTGATCGGCGTGTCGCTGATCGTCTTCTTCATGGTGCGCGCCATCCCCGGCGACGTCGTGCAGCAGATCAGCGGCGACGCGCCCGTCACGCCGGAGTTCCGCGCGCAGGTGCAGCAGGATCTCGGGCTCGACAAGCCGGCGTACGAGCAGTACGTCTACTGGCTCGGCAACTCGCTGCGCCTTGACTTCGGGACGTCGCTTCGCGATCGTCAGAGCATCACGCATCGTCTCAAGAACACGCTGCCGGTGACGCTGGAGATGGCAATCCTTGCGCTACTCGTGTCGCTGATCATCGCTATCCCGATCGGCATGATCTCGGCGATGCGGCAGGACTCCGTCGTCGACTACGTCTCGCGTAGCGTCGCGATCGGCTTTCTCGCCGTGCCGACGTTCTGGCTCGGCACGATGATCATCGTCTACTCGTCGGTCTGGTTCACGAAGGCGACGCCGCAGGCGCAGGCCTACCAGCAGTTCTGGGAGAACCCGTACCAGAACCTGAAATTCCTGCTCTTCCCGTTCGGCTACTTCATCCCCGTCGGCCCCGCCGTCATCCTCGGCGTCAGCCTCTCCGGCACCGTCATGCGCCTCATGCGCGCGCAGATGCTTGAGGTGCTGCGCCAGGACTACGTGCGCACCGCGTGGGCGAAGGGGCTGCAAGAGCGGCGCGTCGTCGTCGGCCATGCCCTCAAAAACGCCCTGATCCCCGTCATCACCGTGATCGGCCTGCAGATCCCGATCATCGTCGGTGGCAGCGTCATCGTCGAGAGCATCTTCAATGTGCCGGGCATGGGCCAATGGTTCTTCCAGGCGATCGGCTTCCGCGACTACACCGCCGTGCAGGCGATCGCGCTGCTGATCGCCGTCGCCGTCGTTATCTCCAACCTGCTCGTCGATATCACCTACGCCTATCTCGATCCGCGGATCAGGTACAGCTGATGGCCACCACGATCGACGCGCCGATCTTGTCGCAGGATCCGGTGATCGCTGGCGATCCGCCCGGGATCTCGGCATGGCCGCGCAACATCTGGAAGTTCTGCAAGCGCAAGCCGCTCGGCGCCTTCGGCGGCTTCGTGATCGTGTTGATGCTCGTCGCCGCCGTCTTCGTCGATGGCGCGATCGTCGGCGTCAACAAGCCGCTGCTTGCGCCCAGCGGCTACAACGAGCAGCACATCCGCCGCGCCCAGGTCGACCAGGGCCCGTCGCTGAGCCACATCATGGGCACCGACGAGCTCGGCCGCGATATCTTCAGCCGCATCCTCTACGGCGCCCGCATCTCCGTGATCATCGGCTTCAGTTCGGTGATCATCGCCGCCGCCGTGTCGCTCGCCTTCGGCACGATCTCCGGCTACTACGGCGGCTGGTTCGACATCATCGTTCAGCGCATCGTCGACATCATCCTCTCGATCCCGGCGATCATCCTGCTGCTCTTCGCGCTCACAGTGTTCGCCGCGCGCGCCGGACCATACACGCGCATGTTCTGGATCATCCTCATCGTCGGCTTCCTGATCTCGTTCGCATCCGTGCGCGTCATACGCGGCGCCGCGATCTCGGCCGCCAACAATCAATACGTCGACGCCGCGCGGACGATCGGCGCGTCGAACATGCGCATCGTCTTCCGCCACATCGTCCCCAACGTCATTCCCGTCGTGATCGTGCTCTCGACCGTGCAGCTCGGCACGGCCATCCTCGCCGAGGCCACGATCAGCTTTCTCGGCTACGGCATCCCCAGCCCGTTCCCGTCGTGGGGCGCCATGCTAAACCTCTCCGGCTCGGCGCAGTTCCGCATCCAACCGCTACAGGCCGTCTGGCCCGGCGTGGCCATCGCCCTCACCGTCTACGCCTTCAACATGTTCGGCGATGCCCTCCGCGACGTCCTCGACCCCCGCCTCCGCGGCGGCCGCTGATCGCGCGACCTGCGACGCAAACACTTCAGCGCCGTCGACGTCATTCTTACTACGCCGTCATTCTGAGCGTCACTAACTGTCACTCGGAGGCGCTGTGACGAATTGGCGGACGATCTGTAGGGCGGCCCGATGTGGCCGCCCGCGTTGGACAGCCGGCAGTGCGGCGCAAAACGAGGTGGTTCCTCATACCTGTCATTCTGAGCGCAGCGAAGAATCTCTCCGCATACGCCTCCAAGGGTCGTCCGTAGTCGACGCCATTCGAGACTGCATTGTGCGCGCCACCGGAGAGATCCTTCGCTTCGCTCAGGATGACAGGAATGGTGGGCGACGCTGCGAGTCACGGTGCGTCCGGTGTGTCGATTCGATCGCGAACAGCGTTACCGAGCGACTCCACGATGGCGTCCCTCAGAGCCGGCTGTTCGGCGAGCGTGCTGATGATCGTCGATGCGATCGGCGCATCACTCGATGCGGCAGGAGCCGGTGCGGCCGGCGGAGGAGCAGGCGGTGCGGCGGCGACATCGACACCCGACGAGGCGCTGCCGGCACACCGCGCGATCAGCGAGCCGGAGGCGATGGTCTTGCGGCCCTTCGATGTCTCCGACTGGACGCGATAGTAGTACGTGGCGCCGGGCGCCAGGCCGTCGGCGGCGTACGTGGATTGCGATGGCGGCAGCGGGCCATGGCTCTCGTACCAGCCGAGGCGGAAGTCCTTCGTCAGCCCGAGATCAAGCCACACCTGATTCACGCTCGCGGGCGCTTCGGGCCAGGCGAACGCCGCCGTCACCGCGCCAGCAGCGCCGGCGCACGACTGCGCGACGAGCGCCGGCTGCGCCTTCGAGTGCGACGCCTGCTGAAGGTACACGAAGAACCCCAGCGCTAGCAGACCGATGAACACCAGCTTCCCGAACACGGCGTCACGCCCCTTCTGTGAGAATTGTCGGCGGGTGCCCGCCGCCCCGCCTTAGGCATCAGCACCCGAACGCGCGTGTCAACTCCCTGATCGAAACCGCCGATACTCTCTGGTTGAGGAGCGCTGGCTTCTCGAAGGG
>JBBQVO010000155.1:0-8387 GCA_038211505.1 Dehalococcoidia bacterium
TCGGGATCGATGTGTTCGTCGCCGTCGGCACCGATGTGTTCGTCGCTGTCGCCGTGTTCGTTGCCGTGCTCGTCGGCGTCGAGGTGTTGCCCGGCGTCGACGTGCTCGTCGCGCCCGGAAGCGGTGTGTTCGTCACGGTCGCGGTGGCCGTGTTCGTCGGCGTGCTGGTGTTTGTCGCGCCGGGCACCGGCGTGTTCGTCACGGTCGGCGTCGCCGTGTCGGTCGGTGTGGCCGTCGGCGTTGCCGTGTCGGTCGCCGTCGGCGTCAGCGTCTGCGTGTTCGTCGCCGTCGGCGTCGGTGTGTCGAGCGGGCCGTTCGAAAGCGCAACCTTATCGAACAGCACGGCGTCGTTCTGCGCCGTCGCGTGTGTCACCAGCTCGATGCGAATGCTTTGCTGCGAAGCCAGCGTGATGAAAATGTTGCCGCTGTATGTCTGCCATCCGCTGGTGTTCGGCGAAAGCGCGCCACCCGGATGCGCCGCATCGTTGACGTTCGACGTGCAGGTGGCGTTGTCATACACCGTAGCGTCGACCGACATTTGCGGCGTGTTCGGCGCGCCGTTGGGCAGCTTGTAGTTCGCAACCAGCTGATACGTCCCGGTGCCGGTGCCGGTGATGTCGACGCACTGGACCGCCGTCGCGTCGCCGCTCCCCGCCGTCGTCTTGGAGACGCTCGCCGAGCCGGAGGTCAGGCTGAGATTCGCATCCTCGGCCGAGTTCCAAGCGAGCCCGGATCCTGCGCCGAACGGGTTCCAGCTGGTGACGCCGGCGTCGAAGTCGCCGTTGACCACCTGCGTGGGCGCGGCCGAGGCGTCGCGGTCGCTCGCCAGGAAGGCGATCGTTAGCAGCGCCGCGGCTGCGGTCATCGAGATAAGCGAAAGGTGCCAGAAACGTGTCATCTGCGGGTACTCCTCCTCGGCCGTCGGGCATACGGCATCACACAGCCGCGCAAGGAGCCGCCGGCCCCAACCCTCGTGTATGAATGTCGGCCGCTCAGGAGGAATTCGGGAGTCTGAACCGTAAAATCAGTGCAAAGTCGGGGCGACGGGGAACCACGAAGGCCACGAAGGGAAGGAGTCAGAGGGGATCTCCAACACATAGGCGAGCCCGAACGGACACGACGGGAGCGGAGATCGGAATCTGGCCCTTGGGGGCTGTGCTGTCAGTCCTCGACGATCTCGCCTGCGTCCGACGACCGCGCCTCGCGCCATGATCTGGGGCGGTCGGCGTGGCCGTTGTCGTCGGACATCTGGGCGAAATAGTCGGCCAGCGTGCGCCCGGGTTCGTCGCGGAATCGATCTGTGAGCGCCTGCAGCGTCACGACGCGATCGAGGCGGAAGTTGCGGAACCCGCTGCGCAGTTCGCACCAGGCGGTAACGGACCAGGCATTGCCCCAGAAGAACAGTCCGAGCGGGCGCACGATGCGGTCCGTATCCGCGCCGTCAGGCGTCCGGTACTGCACGGATGTTCGCCGATGCTCGTCGATCGCCCCGCGCAGTGTCGTCAGCGTCGCCAGCACCGCCTGTGGGACGTGAAAGCCAGGCGCGAACAGCGGTGTGCCGGTGAGCTTCTCGCGCAGTCGATCGGGCAACACCGACTCGACGCGTGCGAGTGCTTCGGCTGCCGCTTTCGCCAGGCCCGCGTCGCCCCAACTCGTGACGACCCGCGCGCCCAGCACCATGGCCTCAATCTCGGTCTCCGTGAACATCAGCGGCGGCAGGTCGAAGCCGCGTCGCAAGATGTAGCCGACGCCGGCTTCGCCCTCGATCGGCACGCCCGACAGCATGAGATCGCGCACGTCGCGATAGATCGTCCGCTCCGAGACCTCGAGCTCCTCGGCCAGCCATGCGGCCGTCGCCACGTTGCGGCGTCGCAGCAGCTGGATCACCTGAAACAGCCGATCGGCGCGCCTCATGTGCTGTCCGCCTTCCATGAACGTCGTACGGGATACGTCCCCGGCTGGCCGACATCGACCCAATACGCCGTCGCCGCTTCGTCGATGTCGTACTCGAAGATGTAGTCGTCGTCGTGCACGAATCCTGGCCCCGACGCGATGGTGCGCGCCCTGTCGGCGCCGTCCTCGATCGAACGCGCACGGCAGCGGACGCGAAATTCGTCGTCGTTCTCGCCCGGCGGCATGTGGATCACGACCCGCCCATCGCGGAGTTGGTCACGTGCCTTTGGCGAAGATCGCGGCGTCGCCACTAACAGCCGCCCGTCGACAATGAACGGCGATACGGGATGTACCCGCGGCGCGCCATCCGCGCGGACGGTAGCAAGATACGCGAGCCGGTGGCGATCGAGCAGCGCCCGCCCGACAGCGGCGATCTGTGGCGCCTCTAATGACAACTCACCCCACGTCGCCATCGTCCACCTTCCAGTCTCCCTGCCGCGCCAAAAGCGGGCGTGGCGCGGGCGGGAGCGTAGGCTCCCGCCCGCTTTTCCGCCGAACCGCTATTGCTGTGCCATCGAAAGCAACTGGCAGTAGTTGCCATCGGGATCGAGGAACGTCGAGACGACGCCGCCCCAGTACTCTTTGCCTTCCTTGCGGATGAATTTGACGCCCTTGGCTTCGAGCGCTTTGCGCTCGGTCTCGGCGTCGTTGACGAAGAAGTCGACCAGCACACGCTGTGGCTCCTTCGCCGGTCCGTGCGTCTCGCTGTGACCGTCAATGAAGATCACGGCGCCACCGCCCGTCGCGAACGCCCCGTCGCCCATCTCCGTCATCGGCGCGAGCCCAAGCGTGTCATGATAGAACGCTTTCATCGCCTCGACCTGATCCGTGGTGAAATTGATCGCGAATTGATTCGCCTGCATCCTAATGTGCTCCTTCGCTGCTGAAACTCATGCGGGTTGACGGTCCGGACGGGCACATCATACGACGCCGCTGCTGACACCATTCTGTCAGGAGTTGCCGGCAATCTCCGATCCGTGCTGACACTTGATTGTCAGGAGGACGGCAGCGTCAGCGCCGACGGCGCGTCGACGACCACGAGAAGCTCAGGCACCACGTACATCGTCGGAGACGCGCGTGAACCAGGCGGGATGCAGGGAGCTGAACGGACCAAGTCGATGATCTGCAAGCGCGTTGGCGTCTTGGGGAAACCGAACGACGGGCCGCCACTTGAAAGCCCGCTTACAACTCTGACCGACGGTTGAAAGTTTAGACACCAAAACTAACAACTGCCACGATCGGTTGTAACTCCGCTTACAACAGCGTTTGTGTGCGCGCCTTCGCTCGCGGGTGGAGCGAACGGAGGCGGATGAGGTCACGCAGCACCTCCCACGCCTGTTGCGGGCGAACACGCAGCCGCGAGCCATCGACGTGCCGCCAGACGACGGGCGCCGACGCGATGTGGTAATCGAGCGACCGCGCGATGTAAAGCACTTCGGCATCGAAGATCCAGCCGCTGAGCTGCTGCTCCCGGAAGATCGCCTGCGCCGCATCGTGGCTAAAGCCCTTCATCGGGCACTGCGTGTCTTCGATATCGGGCAACACGCGCATCGTCTTCCGCATCATCGTGAAGAGACGGCCCACCATGCGACGCTGCGCCGGCTGGCTCGCCCGCATGTCGCTGCCATCCGGCTGAATCCGGCTGCCGATCGCGACGGGTTCGCCCGCCTTCAGCAGTTCGAGCAGCTTGAGCGATTCCTCCGGTGGCGTCGCCAGGTCAGCATCCATGAAGAATGCGTAGCGCCCGCTTGCGGCGAGCATGCCCGTGCGGATCGCCGCCCCCTTGCCGAGGTTGCGTTCGTGCTGCACGAAGCGGATCACCAGGTTTTCCGGCGGATCTGCCCCGATGCGCTCTCGCACGATGTCCGGCGTCCGATCGCGACTGCCGTCGTCGCTGATGACGATCTCACTCGAAAACGGCTGAGCCGCAAGAAACGCGATCACGCGATCCAGGCTCGCCGGAAGCCGCGCCTCTTCGTTGTACGCCGGCAGGATGAAGGACGCGAACGCCCGCGCGCTCGCCGCTGGCGACTCATCGCGGACGCTCTCGCCGATCGTCACGATGCCACCCCGCGATCTGGTGTCGTGCGCCTGATCTGGTCACCGGGTTGATCAGGCGATGCAGCACCTTCGGCCGAGGCCGCGTCGGCCTGATCCTTGCGCCGCCGCACGACCGTCGGCGCGATCAGCGGCTTTCCGGTCATCTCGGCGATCGCCTCAGCGACTTCGCGCACGTCGGCGAGACCCTCGCGCACCATGGAACGCGCGACGATCACGTCGCCGACGCGCAGGCGCTTGCCGCTCACCTTCTGCAGGACGATCTCGAATTGCGCCAGATCCTGTGCCTGACCCTGCTGGCGTTCGCGGGTGACTTCTTCGATGCGGATCTGGTGGATCTTCCAGAACGGCACCAACTCCGTTGTTCCCACGCCCATGCCAAGGAATCCTTGTTGCCACACGCCGGACTGCTTCTCCTTCTCGAACACCACGTTCGCGCCCGCCACCGTGTAGACGAGGCCAATGCCGGCCAGCGGGATGCTGACCACGGCCACGACAAGCAGCAGCAGGCTGAGCGCGAAGGGGATCGAACTCAACCACAGGAGTATCGACACGAAGGCGCCGATGCCTAAGAGCAGCCAGATCAGCGGAAATAGCGCCGCGGCGAGGGCCGGGCGCACGTTGATCCGCCCCGGCTCGATGAAGGCGACCCGCCGGTTCAGATACACAATGCGCTTCGCGGGGATCTCAGATGCCATGCGATCGGATTATAGGGGGCTTGGCCTTGCGGGGTTAGCCGCACGACGAGCCGGTGGGTGGCGCCACCCAACGCGCGTCGTCGGACGTCAATGTCAGCGACTTCGGCCGACCGCAATCGCCGCGCCGGCGCCGGCCGCGCGAACGAGCGCCTCGGCTGCCGCCATGGCGGCGATGCCGTCCGCCGCGGTGACGGCGACGGGCGTGCCATCGCGCACAGACGCCGCGAACGCCTCCAATTCGACGCGGAGCGGTTCGCGTTTCTCGATCGGGATGCGACGCATCGGCCCCTCGCGTACACCCTTGAGGTGGTGCGCCGCCCAATCGCCGCCGTCGCCGCGCGGGTGGTCGTTCTCGAAGAACGTCAGGTCGCGCGCCAAGTAGTCGACCACGAACATGCCGCGCTCGCCGAGCACCGAAAGTTCGCGGATCTTCGTCGGCGTCAGCCAGTTGATGTCGAGCACGCCCACGACGCCGTTCTCGAAGCGCAGCAGCCCCGTCAGCATGTCTTCGTGATCGGTGTTAATGCGCTGCTCGGTCTCGGCCTGCACGCGCACGATCTCGCTGCCGAGCAGAAATCGCATGACGTCGATGTCGTGCGGCGCCAGATCGAGCACGACGCCCACATCCCGCACACGCTCCGGAAACGGACCGACGCGGCGGGCGTGCACCTGGAAGACGCGCCCGAGTTCGCCGGCGTCGAGCCGTCGCTTGAGTTCGATCACCGCCGGATTGAAGCGCTCGATATGCCCGACGGTCAGCGCCAAGCCGGCGCCGGCAGCAGCGTCAGCGAGCTGCTCGCCCTCCTCGATCGTCGCCGCCAGCGGCTTCTCAACAAGCAGCGGTATGCGAGCCGCGATCAGCTCCGACGCGACATCGTAGTGCATGCGCGTCGGCACGCAGACGCTCGCGAGATCGATACGCTCGTCGCTCAACAGCGCGCGCACGTCGTCATAGCCATGGACAGCGGCCGTCGGATCGGCGCCGTGAGCGCTCGCCATGAATGCGGCGCGCACGCGTTCTCCGTCCACATCGGCGACAGCGACAAGCTCGGTACCCGCCATCTCGCGGTAGACGCGCGCGTGGTTCACGCCCATCGCTCCGAGTCCGATCACCGCCGCCCGCAACACTCGATCTTGCACGGCGCAATTGTATCCGCCGAGGGCGTCACGGAGCGGCGCGTGTTATCGGACACGGTGCGTCCGACGCGGGCGCAGCGAGCGGCGCCCCTACGCCGGGGTGTGATCAGCCGACACATCCCTCCAACCCCTTCGTGTCCTTCGTGGTTAACAAAAAGAGAGGTCTCGTACTCGAGGCCTCTCTCACATTTCGCGTTACCGTCGTGTCTTAGGCCGCGACGATCTCTTCGATGCTCTCCATCTCGTCCGCCGTGCGAATCGGCGACGGCACACCACTGTGCGCCGGCATCGCCTTCGGGGCATTCGAGTTGTACAGCCAGGCGATCGGGCCGGCGGCGACGAGCGTCAGGAATCCGGCGACGCGCGCCGCCGTGCCCTCCGCGACGGGCGTCCCGGCGCCGGCGCCGAGCGGATTCAGCCAGAAGCTCCACTCATCCTGAAAATATCGCGTCCAGAGGTCGGCGTTCGCTACGGTCGGCGCTTCATGCGTTTCCATGGGGTTCTCCATACTCTCGTGCTCGTACCTCTACGACGCCATCGTAACCAGCGGATACGACCGTCCGATTAAGGGCGCGTTAACTGCATATGAACAGCGTTGTCGGAAGCTCTACGACGGCGCACCAACGAGATCATCGGCACACAGAAGCGACTCCGAATACCTTAACGGAACTTCGCCGTTCGCTCAAATCATGCCTCGCGCCCACGAAGTCTTGTATCAGGCTTCCCCCGATTCCCTCCGGCCGCGGAGGGATCCCCGCCGCTGTGCGAGGCCGGTTAGAACGGGCTAATGGCAATGTAGGGGCGGCCCGATGTGGCCGCCCGCTGTGGGTTGGCGTCGACGGGCAATTCGCGGAGGCATTGTGGTCGACGACTATGAAGAGTCCGACGAGAGATGGCCGAACCGCTACGCCTCGCCAAGCCACTCGATCCACGCCCCGTGCGGGTGCGATCGTGCCAGCCGACGCGGCCGCGCTTCACCACCGCCGAACAGCGTTATGTCGATGACGGCGTCCCCGCCCGTACCGCGATCGACATCCATCGTCACAAGCGCCATCGGCCGCGATCGCGCCGCGGCGCCGATGATCACGTCGATGCCGGCGCGCGCTTCCCTGGAGAACTGATACAGCGTGAAGCTCGCGGCGATGACGAGCGGCAGTTCCATCGGCGCTTCCGCAATCACAGCCGGCAGCAGCTCCAACGCATCACCCTCGAGTATCCGCACCGGGTGCGCACGGGCGATGGCGATCGCGGCGTCCATGCGCTCGCGGCGATCGACGCGATCCGGCCAAATCAGCGCGCGTTGCCACAGCACCGCATCGTCGTCATCGATGTCGACGGGATCGAGATCGATGCCCGTGCTCCAGGCAGTTTCGAGATCTGCTGGCAACGCCGGCAACGGTACGTCGCCACGAACCTCGCAGTTCAGCTGCACGGTCGATGGCGCGTCGCCCCACGAGCCCGCGACGCCGTACTCGTATCGATAGCGATCCCACAGCAAATTGAAGCCGGCGCTGGCGCCGATCTCGATCATCGCCAGACCCTCGCCGCCACCGAGCGTCTTCGCCGCCGTGGCGAACGCCGGCAGCAGGCACGTGCAGCGTTCGAGCACGTTCGTCTGCACGAGCCGCGATGCCACGATCGCACGCACGTCGTCGCGATGCGTCATGCAGAAGTCTCGAAACTGCGGGAATGCGTCGGCGGCCGGCAGCGGCTCGGCCGTCAGATCGGGATAGTACGCCCGCAGCGGATGCTCGACGCCGGAGAGCAAAAGATAGTGCACAGCAGCGAACAGCAGGTTAGGCGCCGGCTGTCCCGGCCGCCGTTCCGCCACGAAATCGATCAGATCATCGTCGTCCGCAACATCGCACGCGATCGGCGCGTAGAAGAATGCGTTCGCGCTGGGGAAGTCTGTCTCCGCATACCGCCGGAAGATCGATTTCAGCGAGGCGCGTTGCTGCTCATCCATCGCCGCAGTCTAGCGGCCTGCTCGCCGGCTAGCGCTTCGGCCGGTACGTCAGCGCCATCACACCTGAGCTGAAGGTCTTCGAGTCCGCGAGCTCCATCGCCTTCATCCCGGCGCTGCCGTTGAAGAGTCGCTTGCCGCCGCCGATGACGACCGGAAAGACGGAAAGCCGATATTCATCGACGAGGTCATCGCGCATCAGCGACTGTACCAGCCTTGCACTGCCTGTCACGACGATATCGCGGCCGGGTGCGTCCTTCATCTTGCGCAACTCGTCGGCGATCGGACTGCGAATGAAGGTGGTGTTCTGCCACTCCGTCTTGTCTAGCGTCGACGTGACGACGAATTTCTGCGTGCGGTTAAGATGATCCGCGATCTCGTTCTCCTGCGTTGGCCAGAACGACTCGAAGATCTGAAACGTCACGCGCCCCAGCACGAGCGCATCGGACGCCTGCATCCCCACCCTGTTGGCCGCCGTCATTTCCTCGCTCTGATATGGCGCCGACCACTCCTCCGGCGCTTCCATCACGCCGTCCAACGTCACCATCTCGACGGCGATCACGTTCCTCATGCCAGCT
>JBBQVO010000156.1:0-8358 GCA_038211505.1 Dehalococcoidia bacterium
TGGGAGCTGGCGAAGGCGGCGATCGTGAGCGGGGAGCCGCGCACGCTCGACTTCACGCTGAATGAAGACATCGCGGTCGATTACGGACTCGCGTGCGGCGGCACGGAGCGCATCCTCGTGGATCCGACGTTTACGCGGGGCGACCTCGCGATGACGCGCCGGATGCTCGGGGCGGCGAGCGGGCAACAACGGGGCGTCGTCGTCAGCATCATTTCCGGCGCCGCGGCGGAACCGGTCGTGCGCCGCATCGCGGTGTGGGAAGACGGCACGACGGACGGCGATCTCGGCGACATCCATGCGGAAGCGGCGCAGTTCGCCCGCCGGCTGATGCAGGCGCCGCGGCCGAAGCACGCGATCGCTACGCTCGGCCAGGGCATCGAAGTGTTCGCTGATGTATTCGCCGAACCGCCGGAGGTGATCATCGTCGGCGGCGGTCACGTTGGACGCGCGGTCGCGACGGTCGCCCATACGCTCGGCTACCGGATTACCGTGATTGATGATCGCGTGGACTTCGCGAACAGCGAACGATTCCCGGAGGCGAACGACGTCATCGCCGGAGACATCGAAGAGTCGATCGATGCACACGCGACGAACCGGAACAGCGCGATTGTGATCGTCACGCGCGGGCACAAGTATGACTACCAGGCGCTGTCCGCAGCCGCGCGGTCACAAGCGGGCTACATCGGCCTGATGGGGAGCCGCCGGAAGGTGACGCTGATCTATCGCCAGCTGATCGCCGACGGCGTGCCAGCGGAACGCCTCCGCGATATTCACGCTCCGATCGGTCTCGATATCGGCGCGATCTCGCCCGAGGAGATCGCCGTCAGCATCATGGCGGAGATCACGATGGATCGTCTCGGTGGCGGCGGCGGCGCGATGCGCGATGCGCGGCTGCTCGATCGCGCGCAGCCGCAAACGGTCGCCTGATCGGTGGCGTTCGTGTCCGCGATCCTGCTCGCTGCCGGCGAATCCACGAGAATGGGCCGCCAGAAAGCGCTGCTGCCGTGGGCGGGCGCAACGCTGCTCGAATATCAGCTCGCACAGCTGGCCGCCGTCAGGGACATCGTCGAGATCATCGTCGTGACGGGCCACGAGCCGGAGCGCATTCGCGAGATCGCGTCGGCCGCTGAACGCGCCCGCGTCGTGCACAACGGCGACTATCGGACCGGAAAGGTCAGCTCGATCAAGGCGGGCCTGGCGGCGGTGTCGCCGGACGCCGAGGCGATCATGCTGCTCGGCGTCGATCAGCCGCGTCCGGCATCGCTCCTTCTCCACGTAGTAGCGGCGCACTGTGCGGGCGGCAGCGTGATTACCGTGCCCTCGTTCGGCAGCCACAGCGGTCATCCGGTGATCTTCAGCGCGGGGCTGCGAGGGGAACTCTCCGAGATCGTCGAAGAGACGCTCGGTGTGCGCGCTGTGCTGCGGCGGCATGCCGATGACGTCGGCACCGTCGAGGTTGCGGATCGCGCCGTGTTGTTGGATCTCAATTCGCCCGCGGATCTGCCGCGAACGTGAACCCGCCGTCTACGACGCGGTTGTGTCCGAATTTTCCGACATGAAGGAAACGGGGCTGGGCCGCAGCGGGGAAGCGATTCCGTTACGGTAAACGGACGCCGCAATCATTCCTCCACTCCAACCTCTCTTGTGTGGCGTCATCTCCGCTTCTCGCAGGCTTCCTTTTACGGGATTCCATCTCCCTCGTGTTCGTTCGGTCTTCGAGCGACTTCTGACCCGCGCGACCTTCGTAACCTTCGGCCTTGAGAAAGGGCTAACAGTGAATTCGAATCGAACGATTGCGACCGTTACGGGCATATTCTTCGTTATTACGTTTGTGGCATCGATCCCTGGTCTGCTCCTCTACGGCCCGCTGCTGAACCATCCCGACTACGTTCTTGGTTCTGGCGCAGACACGCGCATCGCCCTGGGCGCGTTCTTCGAGGTGATGCTCGTCATCGCGAATATCGGAACCGCCGTCACCCTGTTCCCCATTCTCAAGCGGCAAAACGAGAGTGTCGCCATCGGCTATGTGGCCTCCCGTATCTTTGAATCCGCGGTCATCGCGGTTGGCATCGTCGCCGTACTCTCCGTCGTGACGCTGCGACAGGATCTGCGTGGAGCAACGGGGGCGGACGCGGCGACGCTCGTCACCGTCGGTCGGGCGCTCGTCGCAATCCATGACTGGACGTTCCTGCTCGGGCCCGCGTTCTGTGCCGGCTTCGGGAACGGGATGTTGCTCGGCTTCCTTATGTTCCGGTCCGGTCTTGTGCCTCGCCGGTTGGCTGTTTTGGGACTGATCGGCGGTCCGCTGGCGTTCGCCGCGGCCACAGGCGCGCTGTTCGGCGTGTTTGACCAACAATCGGCGCCGTCGTTCATCCTCACGCTCATTGAGATACTGTGGGAGGCATCGCTTGGCATCTGGCTGATCGTCAAGGGATTCAGCCCGTCGCCCATCACCGGTGACGCGTTCGCATCGGAGTGAACGATGCGCCGCAGGCGATGCCGGTCGCTGTTGCGACGCCGTTGTCGTAGTCGGCGCATGATCATCGTCTGGTGCGGGTGCCCGCGGCCGAACCGGGTGCTCGCCGCAGGCGATGCGGGGCGGTGCGTCTTACGAGGCCAGCCGCCGCGTGAAGAACGACAGGATTTCATCGCGCGCGGCGAGTGTCGGCTGCCCCGCTTCATCGATCAGGTGCGCCGTCACCACGCTATGAGGGGTGGGCACCGCGTCCTTGAAGAACGGCGGCAGATCGCGGTTGGCGGCGCTGTCGGGGAGGACGTGCGCGATGAAGCGGTCTCCGAGCGCTTCGGCATAGGCCGCGAAGCGTTGCGCCTTACAGAACTGATCTCCTTCGAAGCGGTAGGCCATCACCGTCAAGTCGTCCCGCTCCAGACGTTGGCGCACGGCGGTGAGTTCGTCCGGGGCGATGTGCATGCCCGCAGGATCATTCATCGGTAGCGACGGCTGGGACAGCACGGGCGCGAGCATCGAAGGCTCGAGCATCATCGTCAACGCGAAATTTCCGGTGAAGCACATCCCAATCGCGCCGACGCCCGGTCCGCCGCACTCGCCGTGCGCCAGTCTTGCCAACGCCCGCAGCCAGACGGTCACCGGACTCGATTCGTCGGCGGCGAAGGCGCGGAATTCGGCGCTGGCGCAGGCGCGTCGAAAGACCTGCGCGCCTTCTTCCAGGTTCGGCACGGCGCCATCGCGCCCAAACAGCGATGGCATGTACACCGTGAATCCGGCATCGCGGACCCAGCGGCTGAACCGGGCGACGTGCGGACTGATGCCGGGCATCTCCGCCATCACGATGACCGCCGGCCCCTCGCCTGCGACGTGCACCACTTTCGTGACGCCGTCGAGCGTGATCTCGCGGGCAGCGAAGTCCTCGAGCGGATCGTCCTCGTACATGCTGCGATTCGGCACGCCGCGCCTCGTTTCTGACGATCGCTCAGATCGCCTTACTGAACTCACGCGACAGGCTACCCTGCTTGGCCGTGCTCCGCCCGCTCTCCGCCGTAAGTCCTACGGCGGTTGCGCCGGATGGCCGTCGTAGAGGAGCGTGTCGGGCGACTAGGATGACGTATCGGATAGAGAACGAGCATCAGACAGAGGAGAACAGACAGACATGACGACATACGCCGCTAGATTTGATATCGAACGACCGGAGAAGTTCGCGCGTCCACAGCTCGCATTACGGATTGTGCTGTTCGTGGCGCTGTGCGTCGCCGGCGGCGTACTCAGCTGGGCGCACACAGCGCTCTGGCTCGGTGTGCCCATCGTCGCCGCCATCCTAATCTCGCAGAAGGGCGCCAAGCGCTACCACGACGAAGCGAGCGGCAACATGACGTCGTGGCTCCGCTTCGTCGTCGGCGCCTACGCATATCTTGCCTTGCTGACGGACAAGCTCCCCGGCGACTCGACCGCCGGCCCGAATTCGCAGTTCGAGATCACACCCACCGGAACGCCGACGGTCGGCGGCACGCTCGTGCGCATCATCCTCGTAATCCCTCACGCGATCGTCATCGCCGTGCTGAGCATCGTTGCGATGGTGCTGATCGTCTTCGCCGCCGTGATGATTCTCGTGAGCGAGTCGTACCCGACGAGCGTGTACAACTTCTTGCGAGGTTGGGTGCGCTGGCAGGCCCGCGTGCTCGCCTACATGGCGGCGCTGGTCGATGAGTACCCGCCGTTTTCACTCCGTGCCGGCGGTGATACGCCACCGGTTCCGGTGGCAGTGGGCGCAAGCTAAGCAGCAATCTTCGACGGCGCACACGCAGATTCCACGCACGACCTCCCTCATTCCGAGGGGAGGTCGTGTTGTGTGTCACGATCGCGCCCATCGAAACGATCGCGCGGCTGCTTCGCGCGTTCCGCGCACTGCTGCGCGCGACGAGCCGGGCGAGGTCAATCCCACAGGTCGATCTTCGGCAGCCCGACGAGTGGGAGCGTCTCGTTGAGCTCGGCGCAGTGATAGATGTCGTGCGCAAAGACGCGTTGAATCACCGAGCCGCGGGTGTGCACCCATGCTTCGGGGCCGAACTGCCGGCGGATCTCCTCGTCGAGCATGTCGAGCGTCCAGCGATCGAGGCAACTCTCGACGATGCCGAACGTGGAGTCGAGTGCCTCGATGAGGTCATCTGCGCCGAGCACATGCTCGAGGTCTTCGTCGCCCGGGCAAAAATTGAGTGCGTCCGGAAACGGCGTCGTCTCGGCGCCGGGCTCACCGGCAAACCCGCAGAGCCAGGACACGCGCTGGCATGAGGCGTGACCGACGGTCGCCCAGAGCGGCCAGCGGTCGGGCGACGGTTTGGTAGCGAGCTGCTCGTCGCTCATCGCTCCAACGACATCGCGGAGCCGCCGGTTGTACACGGACCAGTTGCTGTACGCCGGTCGAATCGTCATGGTGCCGCTGCCCTCCGCCGCACTGATCATCGCCTCTTCATCCATACGGCTCGCGTCTCATGTAGCTTCTGTCGAGCTCGACCTGGGATTTCGCGCTGAGAATCCAAACCAAAGTCTTGTGCCGCCGGTAGGATTCGAACCTGCGACCGTCGGATTAGACGGTTCATGCGACCGGCAGCGTTGCGGCCCAGTCGACGAGCGTCTTTGTAAAGAGCTCGGGATCCTGGCCGTGCATGGAGTGCCCCATGCGCGGGAAGGAGAGGTACGCCACTGGGGAGCCGGTCTTCTCGACGAGCGCCCGCGCGTACTCGCCCTGGACATCGGAGAGCGCGCCGAGGAGCCGTCCGTGACCGTCGACCATCCGAAAGTGATGCGTGATGAGTACCGGGCACCTCACCGAGGACAACATCCTGGCGTGATCGCAGCTTGCGGCGACGGTCCCGGTCCAGAACGCGCGTCCCCACTCGGGGTCGTACTCCTTCAGGCCTTGCGGCGGTTCCGGACTCTCGCCCATGGACTTGAAGATCGGAACGAGATGATCCGGCAGCTCGCGCGGCGCCGAGGCGGCCATGCCCTCCCAGTCGCCGATACTCCACTGGTCGCCCAGGTACTTGCTCCACAACGCAAACATGCCGCCGATCGACTGCTTGATGGACTGGCCGATCGCCGGCGTTGTCTCGGACGAGAAGAGCGGCGGATCCTCGTAGAGAGCGCCGCGAATCTGGCCCGGCAACGCGTATGCCGACAGCCATGCCGACAACACGCCGCCCGAAGACAGCCCGCTGGAGATCACGGGCCGGCCGATGCCGTGCGCGATGAACCGCACGAGATCGTTCCCGATGTTGTCGAGCGTGTAGCGACCCGGCGTCCGTGTCGAACGGCCCTGACCGCGCAGGTCGACGGCGAAGACCTGGAAATGCTCGGACAGGAGCGCCATCGCCGCCTCATACCCCCACCACGACTCGGTCTGGCCCGGTATCAGCAACAAGGCTGGGTGGCTCTCGTCGCCAGTAACCGCGTAGTTGAGCACGACCTCGCCCGTATCGAAGGTGCGCTCCGGGTAGGCGTGCGGGACATAGGTCGTGTCAGGGTAGTCGGGGCCGTATCGCACGTCTGCTCCTCCATCTGAGTCATTGGCTGAGCTAGAGTACCATCGCATTAACATGGACGACGGCGATTTGCCGCTGGAGGACGAATGTGAGTGCCAAACGAATAGATGTTCATCAGCATGTCGTTCCACCTGATTACTCCCGCTGGCTTCAGAGTAAAGGAGCGACGGACGCGGCCGGGCGCGCGCTTCCGGACTGGGAGGCCGGCGCCGCGCTCGAACGCATGGACCGGCACCACATCGGGACTGCGATGCTATCCGTATCGACTCCCGGCACGACACCAGGCCAGCCTGCGGAGGCAGCCGAGATGGCGCGCGCCGCAAACGAGTTCAGTGCTGCGCTCGCTCGAGAGTTTCCCGATCGGTTCGGATACTTCGCCACCGTGCCGCTACCACACGTAGACCTCGCGATTGCCGAGGCGCGCTACGCGCTGGGTCATCTGCGCGCAGATGGCGTGACGCTGCTCGCAAACAGCCGCGGCATCTACCTCGGCGATCCGGCACTCGATCCGCTGATGGCAGAGCTCGACGCACGGAACGCCGTTGCGTTTGTGCATCCGAGTGCACTCCCCGGTCCGGTGATCGACGGCATCCCGCCGTTTGCGGCGGATTTCCTGCTTGATACGAGCCGAGGCGCATTCAACCTCGTGCGCAACGGAGTGATCCGGCGCTATCCAAAGATCCGCTTCATCCTGTCGCATGCGGGCGGCTTCGTTCCGTACGCCGCACACCGGATGGCTCTGGCCATCGCGGTCGAAGGGAACCGCGGCGTCAATGACGTCCTCGAAGACTTTCGCAGTTTCTACTTTGACCTCGCACTCTCGGGCAGCCCCGCGGCGTTACCGTCGCTGCTGCAATTCGCGAAGCCGGATCATGTGCTCTTCGGCAGTGACTGGCCGTTCGCTCCCAGCGCCGCTGTCTCGTACTTCACGGGTCAGTTTGATAAATGGGACGGCTTGAGCGCCGACGAGCGCAACGGGATAGACCGCGGCAACGCGCAGAAGTTGTTCGAGCGGCTGGGGCAGTAAGAGTCTCGTGCTGGTTGCTTTTGATGGGAGTCCGCGACTAGTAACGCCGGGCTCAGGTCGCGGTTAGCTTGACATGCAAGGACGTCGGAGCTCGCGCGCATCGCGGACGAACCTCCTCGTCGTGCCCGCTGGGCAACCGACCGCGAGATGAGATCATGCTCGCGAGAGACACGCAAACAAAAGCTCAATCAGCAACTGGACGCATCACGACGTCGAGCGACGGCCACGGTGGACCTTTGCGTAAGGCGCTGACGAGTTCTCGCGCTGCTCGTTGCCCATTCGGGAGCTGGTCGCCTGGATCCCAGCGCCACGCTGCGACCATCGCGAGCACGAGGCCCCGGCAGTCGCGGAGCAGTTCTTGATCAGCGCCTGCATAACGATCACTGACCTCTTCGGGCACATGGGCGAGGTCGAATTCGACAGGTCCACGGCAACACGTCTCGAGGTCGATGAACAGAGGTCCGTTCTTCGTGTTGAGCACGTTGCCGGGGTGCGGCTCGCCGTGCAGCAGTTGCTCGGCGGCGCCGCGGTCGCAGATCGTTCTCGTCAGACTTCGTAACGTGTTGCCGAGCAGCTCCCGATCCGCGTCGGTGAACACCGGCGTGCGTTCGCGGCTCGCAACGATCTGTTGACCCTCCGCGACGCGATCCGTGAAGTGTGGCGTCGGGAGATCGATCTGCCGCATCCCGGTATGCAGCCGTTGCAGGGCGCGGGCGTAGTCGCCTGGTGAGAGCTCTCCAGTCGCCACGGGTTCGTAGTAGGTCCACAGCGTCATCACGACGCCGTCACGCTCGTAGACGCGCGGCGCCACTCGAGGCTCAACCGTACCGACAGGGCTCCCGGTTGCGGCGAGCCGTTGCGCAATGTCGACTTCGAACTGTCTAACGTGTCGCGCGACGTGAGCGACTCGCGCCAGGACGTCACACGGCAGCAGCCGCAGAGCAAGCTTGTTCGAGTCTTGAAGAACGACTGCGTCCGTCGACGGCAGGCCAAGGGCTGAGGCCATCGACATCGCCGCCGCCACCGCACGCGAAACCTCTGATGCCTGCATCTTTTTCCCTGCTCTCGCCGATCTTCGCTCAGTCTGAGATGGTGATCATATTCGCGGTGCGCACGCAAGAACGCGTTCGATCAACAACTGGACGCTACAGGCGGCGGCGTTACATGCGTCGGCGCTACACCGCATCGACCGCTGGCCACGGCGGACCCTCGCGCAACGCGCTGACCCATTTCGTCCTTTGTGTATTGCCCGGGTGTTGGTCGTACGAACGCCAGTGGGACGCCGCGATGATCGCCAGCATGAGGCCCCGGCATTC
>JBBQVO010000157.1:0-8286 GCA_038211505.1 Dehalococcoidia bacterium
AGAAGCCCCAGCCGTAGTTCTCCGGGTAGTTGTGCGTGCGGCGCGGCATGCCAAGCAGGCCGAGGATCATCATCGGCTGGAAGGTGACGTTGAAGCCGATGAACATCAGCCAGAAGTGCACCTTGCCGAGGCCCTCGCCGAGCATGCGGCCGGTGAATTTCGGGAACCAGTAGTAGATGCCGGAGAAGAGCCCGAAGATCGCTCCGCCGAAGAGCACCTGATGGAAGTGCGCGACGATGTAGTACGTGTCTTGCTGTTGGTAGTCGGCGGGGACGATCGAGTGCGTCACGCCGGTGAGTCCGCCGATCGTGAACATGGCGATGAAGCCGATCGAGAAGAGCATCGGCGTCTTGAAGGAGATCTGCCCGCCCCACATCGTCGCCATCCAGTTGAAGATCTTGACGCCGGTCGGCACCGAGATGAGGATCGTCGAGATGCCGAAGGCGGAGTTGGCGACGGAGCCGAGGCCCGTCGTGTACATGTGATGCGCCCAGACGCCCCAGCTCATGAAACCGATGGCGACGCCTGAGAAGACGACGAACGGGTAGCCGAACAGCGGCTTTCGCGAGAAGACGGGCAGAACTTCAGAGACGATGCCCATGGCGGGCAAGATGAGGATGTAGACCTCCGGGTGGCCGAATAACCAGAACATGTGCTGCCAGAGCAGCGGCGTGCCGCCCTTGGCGGCGTTGAAGAAGTTCGTCGCGAAGAGACGGTCGAACATCAGCTCGAAGAGCGCGACGGCGATCACGGGCATCGCGAAGATCAGCAGGAACGACGTGACGAGCGTC
Organism: Dehalococcoidia bacterium; assembly: GCA_038211505.1. Classification (GTDB taxonomy): domain Bacteria; phylum Chloroflexota; class Dehalococcoidia; order DSTF01; family JACRBR01; genus JBBQVO01. Next base: position 792 of record JBBQVO010000157.1, read on the forward strand.
ATCCAGACGAAAAGCGGCATGCGGAAGAGCGACATGCCGGGCGCTCGCATGTTGAGAATCGTCACGATGAAGTTGAATCCACCGGCGAGCGACGCGATTCCGAGGATCTGGAGACCGATGAGCCAGTAGTTGACGCCGTTGCCGGGCGAGAACTTGTTGAGCGTCAGCGGCGCATAACCGAACCAGCCGGCATCCGGCGCGCCGATGTCGCCATGAAGGATGTTACCGCCGGTGAAGAAGCTGACATTCATGAAGAGGCCGCCGAAGAGGAACACCCAGAAGCTGAAGGCGTTCATGCGGGGGAACGCGACGTCGCGCGCGCCGATCATCAACGGCAGCAGCAGGTTGAAGAAGGCGACGGACATCGGCATGACGACGAGGAAGACCATCGTCGTGCCGTGCATCGTGAAGACGCGATTGTACTGATCTTGGCTCAGGAAGTCGTTGCCGGGGCGCGCGAGCTGGACGCGGATGAGCAGCGCCTCGATGCCGCCGAGCAGGAAGAAGAAGAACGACGTCACGCCGTACATGATGCCGATCTTCTTGTGGTCGACCGTCGTGATCCAGCTCCAGATGCCCTGGTAGACGTGCGAGGAGCCACGGCTGTCGCGGACTGCCTCGGCCATCGTGACGCGCTTCGGGGTATACGCTGCCGCCATGCCTGTCTCTCCCTACCGAGCGCCCGATTGCTGCTGAGCCAATTCGTCCGTCGTGCCTGCGCGTGCTTCGGCGGCGAGTGATTTCACGTATGCATCATAGTCTTCGCGCGATTCGGCGATGACGGTAAACCTCATGTCGGCGTGCTGGAGTCCGCAGAACTCGGCGCACTGCCCGCTGAACGTACCCGTCTCAGTAGCGCGCAGCCACATGTGATTGGCGCGCCCGGGGATCACGTCGGTCTTCCCAGCGAGTTTCGGCACCCAGAAGCTGTGGATGACATTGTTGGAGTGGAGCCTGAGCTCGATCGCCTGCCCAACCGGAATGTGCAGCGCCTGCTCGACGTCCGTGCCGAACGGCCCCGGAATGGGCGGTCCGCCGTTAGGATCGGTGTATGAAAACCCCCAGGCCCATTGGATGCCGTTGACGTCGACGACGAGCGCGTCTTTCGGCGTGCGGCCGAGGTCAATGATGCCGCCGACGACGAACGGGACGAAGGCGGCGAGCATGATCGCCGGGATGATCGTCCAGATGATCTCGATCATGTTGTTGCCGTGCACCTGCTCCGGCAGCCCAGTATCAGTCGGGCGGCGCCGGTAGCGCACGCAGATGTAGACGAGGCCGAGTTCGACGAGCAGCATGATGCCGAGCGCGGGCCACATCGAGGCGAAGAACAGGAACTTCTGGTCGGCCGCGACGGTACCCGCGGGCGCGAACACGTTCTGCGGGCTGTCGAAGTATTTGCAGCCGGAAAACAGGAATGAGGACGAGATGAGCAACAGCGCGGTGACTGCGATGCGGGATACAGGAATCCTGCGCACGAACTTCACCCCCGGATCGTTCCCGAACTTGGCGCGCGCATTCTTCTGCGCGGAACTCAGGAACCAGCTCGCTGCCGCCTGCGCCGCCAGTTTGAGTTCGCGGCGCGCCGAATTATTCCGCCGTCCGTATCTACCGTCAAGTGCTCGTGAAGAGGGGCACAATCTTTGATGGCGCGGGCGGCACCGATGGCAGCTGGCGGGGATCGGCCGGACTAGCAGTTTCCGTAGTGGCGGGCGGCGCCGAGCAGGTCGGAGGAGTTCACGGTGCCGTCGCCTGTGATGTCATAGATTGTGCCGCCGGAAGCGTTGCCGAAGTGCAGCGCGATCTGGAGGAGATCGCGCTAGTTGACGAGACTCTCTCCCGTCACATCGCCGTAGCAACGTGGCACAAACGTGGCGGTCCACGTCGCGTCAGCCGGCGCAGTGATTGCGTGCTGGGCGAACCCATTGTCGGGCCAGCGATCGAATTCGACGTTGTTGCCGGCGGCGAGTTGCGGCGACGGCGCGAAGAGCACATGAGCGGAGTTGCGCGGAACGCTGCGCGTGAACGGCACGACTTGCAGTGTACCGTCGACCGTCAGCGCGACCCCCGGATCGTTCGACGCGAGCGAAAGCGTGACGCGATTCGGCGTCACGTTGACCTTCTTCGTGTTGGTGAGCGCGGCCGAGTTTGTGACCGTCAGGAAGATGTCGAAGTTCGTGAAATCTCCGTGATCGCTGGCGACGAACGAACCACCGGCGCCCGTTGTGGAGAAGTACGGGTGGGTGTGGCAGCTGGTGAACGTCGCATCGGTGCAGTGGTTGAGGACTATGGTCCAGGCCAGCGACGTGCCGGACAGCGGGCCATCGACGTTGTCGAACCCGGTTCCGGCGAACGTGATCGTGTCGCCGATGTTGTAGTGCGAGCCGTCGGCCGGGCCGCTGATCGTTGCGACCGGCGGCGGCCTCGTCGAGTTGATGTTGACCGTTGCGGTGGCCGTAGCATTGAACGGATCCGTGACCGTGAGCGTCGCCGTGAAAAGACTGGCGGTCGCGTAGATGTGCGTCGGCGAGGGCGTCGTCGCATGCGCCGAGCCGTCGCCGAAGTCCCAGTCGAAGGTGATCGCCTGTCCGGCGTCGGGGTCGTTCGAACCCTGGCTGGAGAAGCCGACGCTCAGCGGCGCCACTCCGGACGTCGGTACGCCGGCGGCGACCGCGACAGGCGGCCGGTTGCCGCTGACGTAGCGTATGTGACGGATCTCGCCGGCATTGATCGCGACGTAATAGACGTCGCCTTCGGGGCCGATCTCGATATCGACGGGGCCGCCGGCCGTGCCGTCCTGGAAGACAGCGAAGCTGTTCGGGATGTAGCCGCTGCTCCCGTCGAGCCGCATCACTGTAATCTGATTGCGCACGTAGTCACCGAAGAAGTAGGTGTTCTGGTACGCCGGTGGATAGCCGTTCACGCCGGTGAACGCGCCGCCGACGACGGCCGAGCTCACGGGCGTGTGTCCGTAGAAATAGATGCCGAATGTCGCGCTGCCGGCGTTGTAGAGGTTCTGGCAGGTCTGGAATGCCGCGAAGCCCGGCTGCACCTGGCTGCCTTCATAGCACGGCCAACCCATGTTCTCGCCTCCGCTGATCCGGTTCACCTCTTCTTCCGTGTCCCATTGCACATCGCCGCTCACGATCGTGTTGGTGCCCGGGCGAAAATTGAAGCGAAAGTCATTCCGCAGGCCGTATGCCCACACTTTCGACCGCGTCGCCGTGAGGTCGCAGGTTGGGTTGCAGATCGTGAAGGGGTTGTCGGACAGGCCCTTGCCGTCGGCGGGGTTGACGCGCAGGATTTTGCCGCTCAGCCGGCCGATGTTCTGAGATCGAAGGGCGAGCGAGTCGACGGCGCTCGCGTCTGCCCCCTCGCCCCACGCGGCGTAGAGCATTCCGTCCGGCCCAAATTTCAGGTTGCCTGCGCTGTGCGAGTCCGAATCGGCGGGGATGCAATCAGCGGTCGTTGAAAAATTCTCACAGGACGGTTGAGATGGCGACCCGGTGACCGTGCCCAGCAGCACTTTCTTCGTTGCCGCTAACGCGGTGTCGCCACTCGCCGTAATGCGGATGATCTGTCCGGCTTTCGCGCCCGCCGGATCCGATGGTTTATTGTCATACACATAGGAGAGGTAGACGAAGCCATTCGACGCGAAGTTCGGATCGAGCGCGAGGCCGAGCATGCCGCGGTCGTGAAAGCTGTTGACCGGCGAGACGGTGTAGAAGTTCGTGCCAAGCAGCACGCCGTTTTTGACGATCTTCACCTGGCCATCCTTGAGCGCAATGAAGATGCGGCCGTCCGGCGCGAAGGCGATCGCCGTCGGTAGCGTCAGGCCCGATGCCACGGTGTCCGTCACGAAGCCGCTGAGCGGGGCCGCAGGCGCGATCGTCAGGCTCGCGATGCCGGGGCAGCAGGCGTTGTAGTACTCCATCGTCACCGTGTGAGAGGCGGCGGTCAGCGGATAGTCGACGGAGTAGTTCGTCTGCGCTTCGTCGATCCAGTGGTCCATAATGTTCTGGCCATCGACGAAGATGCGGACGCCGTCGTCGACCGAGACGCTGAATCGGTACGTCCCCGCGGCGTACGAGTCGGCGCGCGTCCAGCGGACGCTGAAGTTCTCTCCGGGCACACCCGGTGCGGGCGATTGGACGCCATCCCAGGAGAAGTTGATGGCGGCGCCGTCGTTGCGCGTCACGAGCGGCGACCCGGAGAGATCGACGTTGGTGAAGTACGCTCCGGTCCAGCTGCCCGTCGCAGCGCCGGCCGGTCGTGACGCCGACGGGGCGAGCATGATCATCGCGACCGACGCAAGAGCGAGCAGCACCACGGCGAGCACGCCGCGCGTCGCAAACTGGCCGTGGTGACCGATTGTCATGCGTTCTTCGACCGCGCGGGCGGTGGGTGATGGAATGACGCAACGGGCAGGGTCGACTTGATTATAGGCGCGCGCCGGTCGCGAATCCGCGCCCGTATGTCAAGTAGGGCCGCGGCGCGGAAACTTCACACAAGATCGCAGTTCGTCGCCGAATGCTCTTAGCCGAGGATGAGCTGATCGGCGGCGACCGCCACGAAGATCAGCGCGAGATAGTAGATCGACACCTTGAACACGCCCATCGCCGCGCCCGGGCGATCATCGGAGCGCAGCCGCCACGTGTGCCAGACGAAGGTCGCACCGAGGATGATCGCCGACCCGAGGTAGATCCAGCTGACTGTGCCGGTGGCGAAGAGCAACAGTGAGACGGGCAACAGGATCAGCGCGTACCAGAACATCTGCGCCTTGGTGGCGTCCATCGTTGCGACAACGGGCAGCATCGGCACGCCGGCGCGAGCGTAGTCGTCCTTGTACTTGATCGCCAGCGCCCAGAAGTGGGGTGGCGTCCAGAAGAAGACGATGGCGAAGAGCACCACGGCGGGGAGTCCGATATGGCCGGTGACGGCGGCCCAGCCGACGAGCGGCGGGAAGGCGCCGGCGGCGCCGCCGATCACGATGTTCTGCGGTGACGTGCGCTTCAACCACATCGTGTAGATGAAGACGTAGAACGCCGTCGCTGAGATGGCGAGCGTCGCGGCGAGGATATTGGATGTCGCGGCGAGCAGACCGAACGCGGCGACTTCGAGCACAAGCGCAAAGTACAGCGCGCTGATCGGCTCCATCTTGCCGAGCGGCAGCGGCCGGCCCTGGGTGCGATGCATGATCTCGTCGATATCGCGGTCAAGGTAGCAGTTGATCGCGTTCGCGCCGCCGGCCGCAAGCGTGCCGCCGAGCACCGTCGCAAAGATCAGCCAGAGCGACGGCATGCCTTGAGCGGCGAGGATCATCGCCGGCACGGTCGTGATCAGCAGTAGCGAGATGATGCGTGGCTTTGTCAGCGCCAGATAGGCGCTCATCGTCTCGCGCACCGACATCGGCTGATGGCGAACCGCCACATTCACATCTATCGCGCCCATTCTGCCGCCTTGTTCTTGGTTACGGACTCGGTATCGGCTTCGTCGCCGGCGCTGACGGCGCCGGGGAGGTAGAAGGAGAGCGCGCTGATGGTGACGGTCGTGCACCAGAGGAGCGCCGCGAGCGAGAGGTGAGCGATGACGACGCCCGACGCAAGATCGGTCCAGATATTCGCCGCGCCGAGCAGCGCTTGCGCGATGTAGGCGAAGCCGGCGCCCACACAAAGGATCAGCAACGTCGGCTGGCGACGGCGCTCCTCGAACGCGAGATAGATCAGCGCGAGGATCATCAGCCCGAGAACGCCTGCGACGAGACGGTGCAAGAAATGCAGGCCGACAGCGGAATCGCCGCCGGGCATGAAGCTGCCGTTGCACAACGGCCAGCCGCTACAGGCCAGCGATGCGTCGGTGCCGCTGATGTACGAGCCGAGCACCAGCGTCACGAAGGCAACGGCCGCCGTGGCGATGGCGAAGCGCCCGAACGACGTATCGAGCGTGCGCGAGATGACGCGGACGTCACGCGATCGCATGATCGAGATGGTGAGCGTGGCGATCATGATCGCCATAAACGCCATCGCTGTGGCGAGATGGGCGGCGACGATCTCGGCGGGCAACTCCTTCTTGACGGTGATGCCGCCGAGGATGATCTGGGCGAGCAGCACGAGTCCGGCGGTGAACGCCAGCCAGAAGACGAGCTTATTGCGCCGCTCGTCCTTGAAGGTGAAGTAGGTGACGCCCAGGAAGAGAAATCCGACGACGGTGGCCGCCGTACGGTGCGAATATTCGATCAGCGTGTGCTTTTCGAGCCTCGGGATCAGGCTTCCGTGGCAGGTCGGCCAGTCCGGGCAGCCGAGTCCGGAGTCGGTCGCGCGGACGGTGCCGCCGACGGCGACGAGGACGAACGTGGCGACGATCGTGATCAGGAGGAGGCGCTGGAACCAGGTCATCGGCCGTGAGCCGCGCGCTGCTTGGCGAGCGGCGTTACCTCCCGGAGATGCGTGCAGTCGGCAAGAAGAGGTCGTTTGTTACCGGCATCACAAGTAACACGAGACACCCGCACAATCAAGCGGCGTGCAGCGACGTGGACGGTGACTTCCTTCTCGAAGCCTCAGTAACACGTGTTGCGCCGCGTGACATTTAGGCTGTGCCGCTGAAGCTCGAATCAGAACGGACAGACCGTGTCCGGATCGAACTTCGGGTTGCCGTAGCCGAAGTCCCAGAAGGTCGCGTACTCGGTTGCATTGGCTTTCAGATCATCGCGCACGGCGGCGCAGCCGACGCCGACCGCGCCCTTCGCGGCGATGCCCGCCTCGAACGATCCGGCCAGCTGCGCGTGCAGGGTCTGCGGGTATGCCTTCGCCTGATCGAGATACACCAGCGCCGTCGCGCGATCGCCGCCGGCGGCGAGCAGCGAGAGCGCTGCGCGGAAGAGCGCATAGGATTCGAGTTCGTTGCGTTCGTTCTTGTCGGGCATCCAGATCTGCAGCTTCTTGTCGTCGACGGCGGCCGTGTACGCCGTCTCGGAGGCCGCATATTGCGCGGCCGCGAACAAGACATCGGCGTCCTCGATGGCGTGATAGAGGTAGGTCGCGGGCGCGGGCTTCGTGTCACGCAGCGCATATAGCGAGCCGTTCCACGCCCACGTCTCCGTTCGCGAACGCTGCGGGCCGGCGCCGACGCTGCCCTGCGTGCCGCCGGTGAGCACCAGCTCCTTCGCGCCATCACGATCAACATCTTTGAAGGCGACATCGGCGAACGTCATCGTGATGCCGTCCGGCGGCGTGAGCGACACATAGCCCGCATCGGTGCCGCGGAAGATGTGCACCGTATCGGCGCAGGTGCTCGCGCCGCAGATCGATGTCTTGTAGGCGAGCACGCCCTTGCCATCGCCCGTGAGATCGCCAGCGTCGATCAGCACGTCGAGGGGTTGCGTGCGGTTCGCGGGAACGACGTCAAAGACGGGTGAGGTGTATACGGACGTCCACGTGCCCGCACCGTCGAAGACGACGACCTCATACTGCATATCAGCGAGGGCGGTCGGCGGATT
>JBBQVO010000158.1:0-8233 GCA_038211505.1 Dehalococcoidia bacterium
CCAGCTGGTGCCCTCGTTGCGGAAGATGCGCCCGATCTCGTACACGCGATCGAAGCCGCCGACGATCAACCGCTTCAGGTGCAGCTCGAGCGAGATGCGCAGGAAGAAGTCCTGATCGAGCGCGCGATGATGTGTGACAAACGGTGTCGCCGCCGCCGCGCCTGCCTCCGCCTGCAGCACCGGCCCTTCGACTTCGATGAAGCCCCGATCGTCGAGGTACCGCCGGATCCCCGACACGACCTTCGCGCGCTGGACGAAGCGATCGCGCACCTCGGCGTTCGCCATCAGGTCGAGATAGCGCTGACGGTAACGGATCTCGACATCCTCGACGCCATGCCACTTCTCCGGCGGCGGCCGCAGCGCCTTGGCGACGATCTCGTACGAGCGCGCCTCGACGGTGATCTCCTGCGTGCGTGTGCGAAAGAGCTTCCCCGTGACGCCGAGAAAGTCCCCGAGATCGAGATCGGCGAGCGCCGAGTACGCCTCGTCGCCGATGATGTCTTTCTTTACATAGCACTGGATGCGGTCCGTGCCGTCCCGCACATCGAGGAACGACGCCTTCCCCATATCACGCAGCGCCACGATCCGTCCGACGACGCTGACCACCGGCGCATCCCCCGCCGCCTCCGCGCCGCCCGCCGCCTCCCACGCCTCGAATGCAACCTTCGCCTCGACCGCCGTATGCGTCCGCGTCACGCGCGCCGGATACGCATCGACACCGCGCGCGCGCACCCGCGCCAATTTGTCGCGCCGCAGTTGAATCAGCTCATCTTCACCAGGCATGCCCGTAGGTTATCGACCACGCACGTTAGAGGTTAGGCCGAGTTCGTTGAACCCGCGAATGTTGCGCGTTGCCGGGGCGTCGGCGTGGCTGCTCACCGCCACGCGATCACAGACTGTCATTCTGAACGCAGTGACGAACCGCAGGTGCCCTCGGGGTATCTCTCCGATGTCACGGCGAAAGCGGTGCTATGTCTGCATCACGATCTGAGCGCGGCCTATTTCTCGATTCGGAGAGATTCTTCACTACGTTCAGAATGACAGTGGGTGGCAGACCGACAGATCCGAAGCTGGCCGTCTTCCGGCGACATCCGGCGGCCCGCGACGGGCGATCACGGGCCACACCCTACGTCTGCCGTCGATCGAGCCGCCTCTCGACGACTGGCGCCTCATACGCCGCGAACCGCGCGAGCAGCAACTCTGCCGACGTCTCGCTCAGCAGCAGCGCGCGATGCTCAGGGCGCACGAGGCCCGCGTCGACGCCGTGATCGAGCATCGCCAGCAGCGGGTCGAAGTAGCGTTCCACATTGACCACGCCGACGGGCTTGCGATGGATGCCGAGCTGCCCCCACGTCAGCGTCTCGAACAACTCCTCAAGCGTGCCAAGGCCGCCGGGCAACGCGATAAACGCGTCAGAGAGATCATGCATCAGCTGTTTGCGTTCGTGCATGCTGTCGACGACGCGGATGTCCTTCAGCCCCGTGTGCGAACCCTCAGCCTCCACGAGCGACCTCGGAATGATGCCGGTGACGTCGCCGCCGGCGCGCAACGCCGCATCCGCCAGCGCGCCCATCAACCCGACGTTCGCGCCGCCGTACACGATGGCGATACCGCGCGACGCCAACAGCGTCCCGAGATGATCCGCCGCACGCAAGAACGCCGGCGAGGATCCAGCGTTCGTTCCGCAGAAGACGCAGATGCGTTTCATGATGTTCGAGCGGTGATTGGTCATGTGTGGTCGATCAGCGGCGCGCCGGCGAAGCAGCGTCGCAGTACGAAGCGGGCGGCCACATCGGGCCGCCCCTACGGAAGCACAGCTCGCCGTGCGATCCGCTTCGAACTAACTAATCTTCGTGATCTTGAATGTCATCACGCCGCGGGGCGCGCTGACCTGCACTTCGTCGTTGAGCTTCTTCCCGATGAGCGCGCGGCCGACGGGCGATTCGTTGCTGATCTTGCCGTCGCGCGGATCCGCCTCGGCCGGGCCGACGATCACGTATTCGTGCGACTTGCCGTCGTCGCCCTTCACCTTCACGTTGCTGCCGAGCATCACCTGCTTCGACTTGTGCGCGCCCGCCTCGTCGATGATCGAGGCGTTCTGAATCAGGCTCTGCAACGAGATGATGCGGCCCTCGACCATCGCCTGCTCGTTCTTGGCGTCTTCGTACTCGGCGTTGTTCTGCGTGTTCGAGAGTTCCTTCGCCTGATGGATCTTCTCCGACACCTCGCGCCGCCGCGTCGTCTCGAGGTGCTGCAACTCCTCCTCGATCCGGGCGAGGCCTTCCTTCGTGATGGGCTGTTGCTTCTCGACCATAGCGATCTCCTGTTGATGCCGTTGCCCGCGTCCGAAGCGCCGCGATGCAAACCGGTGCATGTATTGTGAGAAAGAGCGGGGGCGGCGTCGCCCCAAGCTGCGGATCGGCCGGAGTATACCCCCAAGTTCAAAGCGCTGTAAAGCGTCACCAGTGGTGATCCATTACGGATGTGTTACACCCGCGCGCTAGCGCTTCTGCTCCAATAGCTCGGTCGCTAAAGCCCGATCCTGAATACGCGACAACCCTCGCGGTTGATCTTCGCGCCCCGCATAGCGACACTGCCGCGGGCGCGTGCTTCATCCGCCCGGCGCATATACACGGCATTCACAGACGCGGGCCGGCTCCCGCATCGCACACAGGCGCCCGGGCCGTCGATGCCCGCCGCCGCTGGAGACTTGGCCGCGCCCCGCTCGGCGGGAACGCAGCCGACACCATGGCAACGCAACAACGCGGTCCGTTCGACCGCATCCTTCGCACAGCCGGCAACGCTCCCGATGGCCCGGGCGGCGAGCAGCCACCCGATCGCGCCGCGATCTACGTCGCGGGTACGATCGTCGGCCTCGCGCTCTTGCTGTTGATCCTGCTGCTGCCGCCGATCTCGATCCTCAGCCGCGGCGGCGGCGGTTCGCCCGCCGTCTCCAACGGCCCCGGCACCGCGACGACCTACAAATCAACGGCCCGCTCCGGCATGCCGAAATTGCCGGCGGGGCTCGTCGCCGTCTCCCTGTTCTACGATCTGTCGGCGCCCGAAGACGCACGCGGCGCGGCGAAGCTCACCCTCCCGCTCAAGGACAAGCAGACCGATCAGCGCAACCTCGCGCTCTACAGCTACATCGATGGCAAGTGGCAACGCCTCTCCGATGCAACCCTCGTCTCGAGCGGCGACGCCGCGCGTGGTGATGTCGGCGCGCTGCCCGGCAACATCGCCGTCCTCAAACGCAGCAAGGCGACGCTACAGATCGCCGGTCTGATCCCCGCCGGCGCCACGCTCGACAAGAACGCCGAGTCCGTCATCACGACGCTGCACCCACTCGTCTTCCTGCCCGCCGGCGATGGTTCGCTTGCCGGCACGCCACCCGCCGTCCCGCCCGCCGGCTACAAAGTCGTGCCGGCGATCGTGCCGCTCGATCCGAAAGTCGTCGACGACATCCTGCGCTCGACCGATCTGCAATCGAAGCACGCGACGGCGATCGCCGATGCCGTCCGGCAGGGCAACTTTTCCGGCATCGATATCGACTATCGCAGCGTCAACCCGTCGTTGAAGCCGCAGTTCACCGCCTTTATCGGCCTCGTGAAGAAGGCGCTCGACGATCAGGGCCGCTCGCTGACGCTGACGTTGCCGCTGCCATCGAACGACAACGGCACGATCAGCACCGGCGCCTACGACTGGGAGGCGCTCGGCAAGCTCGCCGACACGATCGAACTCGGCGGCGAGCTGGATCAGGAGCTGTACTTCCAGAACACCGAAGCCGCCCTCAACTACATCACCGAGAAGGTCGACCGCACGAAGGTGCTGCTCAGCATCAGCAGCCTCAGCGTCGAGCGCGGCGGCGACGGCCTGCGGACGATGCCACTGACCGACGCCCTCGCTCGCGCCAGCATCCCGGCGCTCAAGGCGGCCGGCGATATCGCTCCTTCAGCGAAGGTGCAACTCGTCGCGCAGAATCTCGCCGTCGGTGAGGGCGCGAGCGGCATGCACTGGGACGACGCGGCGCGCTCCGTGACGTTCAGCTACCCCGGCCGCGGCGGCAAGCGCACCGTCTGGATCGCCAACTCCTTCAGCGTCGCCTTCCGGCTCGATCTGGCGCAACGCCACGGCCTCGGCGGCGTCACGATCAACGATGTCTCGGCCAACACGGCGAACATCTGGCCCGCCGTGCAGCAGCTGTCCGACGCCGGATCCGTCACGCTCTCGCGCCCCAACGGCGACCTGCTGACCCCCGCTTGGACGACCGGCGACGGCACCCTGGCGCCGCAGACCGGCGACGCCGTCACATGGACCGCCCCCGCCGCCGCCGGCACCTACACCGTCACCCTCATCGTGAGCGATGGCGTCGAGCGCGCCGGCCAACTCCTCTCCCTCGACGTCGTAGCCCCCGCGCCCTAACGATGAGAGTACGCAGTCCGCAGTTCGCAGTTTGCGGCGTCGGGTGCGCCGTTGCCCCGCACGAGCCGCGCCTTCGCACAACGGCGCTGCTCCCGATCACAGACGTTGTCATCCTGAGCGCAGCGAAGGACCGCAGGTGCCCTGGGTGGTATCTAGTTCGGCATCAACCAGAGTCCCGCCCTACACGGCCAAACGTCGAGCTGCACCCCCCACGCAAAACCTCGCCACCCGCCCACGATCACGCAACCAAAAACCCCACTCATACCATCCCCTTCGCGCCCCTTAATGGCCCTTCGTGGACCCAACCCTTCCGCCTTCGTCCTCCTTCGTGGTTAACCCCCGGCAATCGGGTGCGACGGTGCGGGTGATCGCCGGCAGCGCCCGCGGCCGCAACCTCAACGGCCCCGCCAGGCCACGCCGTCGCACGCCACCGACCGACGCCGAACGCATCGCCACGCGCCCGACCTCAGACCTCATCCGCGGCGTCATCTTCGATATGCTCGACGCGCTTGGCGCCGACTACACGCGTGTGCTCGACCTCTACGCCGGCACCGGCGCGCTCGGCATCGAGGCGCTGAGCCGCGGCGACGGCACGGCCGACTTCGTCGAAATTGACGGCGCCGCCGCGGGCACCATCGCCGAAAATCTGCGGATCACCGGCTTCGCCGAACGTGCCCGCATCCATCGCTTGACGACGGAATCCGCGCCGAAGCGGCTTTCCGGCCCCTACACCCTCGTTCTCGCCGACCCGCCGTATTACGATGTGGACGCGCCCGGGGCCGTCGCCGCGGTCGCCGGCTCGCCGCTCGTCGACGATGCGACGGTGTTCGTCTACGAGCACCAGCGCCGCGTCGAAACGCCGGAGGCCCTGGGGCCGCTGCCGCTCTACCGTTCGCGCCGCCACGGTGATACCGTCGTGTCGATCTACGCGCAGGAGGACCTTTCGTGACGATCGCCATGTTTCCCGGCCGCTTCGATCCCGTGACGAACGGCCACCGCGACATCGCCCGCCGCGCCGCCCGCATGTTCGACAAAGTGATCGTCGCCGCCGCCGATCTCAAGCAGAACTACCTCTTCAGCACCGAGGAGCGCGTTGGCTTCCTGCGCGAGGCGCTTGCCGATCTGCCGCAGGTCGAAGTCACGTCGTACGCCGGCCTCACGGTCGACTTCGCGAAGAAGTGCGGCGCCAACGTCGTCGTCCGCTCGATGCGCGCCGTCACCGACTTCGAGGCCGAGTTCGATATGGCGCTGATGAACAAGAAGATGGCGCCAGAGGTGGAATCCGTCTTTCTGATGGCCAGCCTCGAGCATCTGTTCATCAGCGGCACACGCATCCGCGAAGTCTCGGCGCTCGGGTATGATGTGTCCGACCTCGTGCCGCCGCACGTCTGGACCGCTCTCCAGCGGAAGTACAACGAGCGCAATCCGTAAGAACGCGGCACGCACGCCGCGGCACGACAAACACAGGGAGGTGTGACATCGATTCGCTACACCTGATTGACCGCCTCGAAGAGATGGTCGCCGAAGGCCGCCGTATGCCGATCGGCGCCGGCGTCGTCGTCGACCGCCGCCGCCTGCTCGACCTCGTCGATCAGATGCGCGCCGCGCTACCTAACGAGATCAAAGAGGCCGAAGACATCCTCAAGCGCCGTGACGAACTGATCGAGCGCGCCGAAGAAGACGCGAAGATCAAGATGCGCCGCGCCGAGGAGCAGGTCGACGACATCCTCGGCAACGACTCCATCGTCAAAGCCGCGCAGGCGCGATCGGAGATGCTCGTCCGCGAAGCCGAAGCGCGCTGCGACCGCATGCTCCTCGACGGCGAGAACCAGGCCCGCGCCCGTATGGCCGAAGCAGAGAAGCTGAGCAACGAGCAGATGGACGAGGCCGACCGCTACGCCGCCGAGATGCTCCGCCGCCTCGACGAGCAGCTCCGCCTCTTCACCACCAACGTCCGCACCGCGCTCGACTCCCTCGAAACCCGCCCCGAAGAAGTACCCGCCGAAGCCTGATCTCTCGGCGCAGTCCGCTGCACTTGGAGCGGCGGCTCGGTCACGAGATCCCCTCCGGTCGTTCCTGCACGTCGCGCAAATTCATCATCGCACCAAAGGTCTCGCTGCCAGTGACGTCGCGCGATCCGCATGTCATGTTATGTCTCGTCGCGATTGATCTCGGCGCCTCAGAAGCACAACCACCAGCGGGATATACTCCCACCATCATGCTTGACATCGAGACCGCCACAATACGAACACATGTACTTGACAGTGCTTCTGCGGCGGCGTATGATTGCGCCGCAATAGCGCATTTGTTCTAGCGCCCGGTGGCGCTCTAGTGGCTCTGGCAGGAGGCCCCAATGGCGCGGAACAGCGAAAAGTCGGCTCAGAAACCGAGAGCTTCGGAGATGAGCGCAACCAAGAAGGATCAGGCGCTCATCGACGCCCTAGCCGATATCGAAAAGCGATACGGCCACGGCGCGATCATGAAGCTGGGTGACGCCCAGGACTTCTCCGTCGAAGTCATCTCGACCGGATCCCTCGCCCTCGATGTCGCGCTCGGCGTCGGCGGGTTGCCGCGCGGGCGCATCGCCGAGATCTACGGCCCGGAAGGCGCCGGCAAGTCGACGCTGGCGTACCACGTCGTCGCATCAGCCCAGCGCCTCGGTGGCGTCGCCGCCTACATCGATGTCGAGCACGCGCTCGACAAGGATCACGCCGAATCATGCGGCATCAACGTTACTGAGTTACTGATCTCGCAGCCCGACACCGGCGAGCAAGCGCTCGAGATCTGCGACGCCCTCGTCCGCAGCAACGCCGTCGACGTGATCGTCGTCGATAGCGTCGCGGCGCTCGTGCCGCGGGCGGAGATCGAAGGCGAGATGGGAGATTCGCTGCCCGGTCTGCAGGCGCGGCTGATGTCGCAGGCGCTGCGCAAGCTGACGGCCGTCATCTCGAAGTCGCAGGCGTGCGTGATCTTCATCAACCAGCTGCGCGAGAAGATCGGCGTCGTCTTCGGCAACCCCGAAGTGACGCCCGGCGGCCGCGCTTTGAAGTTCTACAGCTCCGTGCGCATCGAACTGCGCCGCGCCGAATCGCTCAAGCAAGGCACCGACATCATCGGCAACCGCGTGCGCGCGAAAGTCGTGAAGAACAAAGTCGCCGCGCCGTTCCGCACCGCCGAGTTCGACATTCTCTTCAGCGGCAAGCATCGCGGCATCAGCCGCGAGGGCGACATCGTCGATCTCGGTGTCGACAACAGCGTCCTCAAGAAGATGGGCGCGTTCTTCAGCTACGGCGAACTCCGCCTCGGCCAGGGACGCGAAGCGGCGAAGGAGTACCTCCGCCAGAACCCCGACATCGCCCGCGAGATCGAAGACCTGATCGTCTCCGCGTCGCCCGCGCTCCACGCCGACGCCAGCAAGAACGGCCACACCACCCCCGGCGTCGCCATCGCCGAAGCCGAACCGGAGACCGACGCCGGCGCCGATCCCGAAGCCGAATCCTAGGCCACCGATCATGCCCACACTGAGGAAGAGAGGGAGCGCGCACCGCGCCCTCTCCGCGTGTACATGTGACGAAACGTCCGACCGCCGTGTAGGGATGGCCCCGTGTTCCCGGCGCAGGCTCGCCATGGAGAGCCCATCGTCGACCACGGATGGACGCATGGTTTGCGACTGTCATTCTGAGGAACCATGGCCGTGCCGGCCACCCCGAACCATGAAAATAGCGCCGTGCCGCCCACGGCGCGTTCAACGTTGGTCGCACGGAACCCCAACAACTGTCATTCCGAGCGCAGCCGAGGAATCTCTCCGATG
>JBBQVO010000159.1:0-8173 GCA_038211505.1 Dehalococcoidia bacterium
CGGTTCGCCGACGTCGCGCGCGCTACTCGTGTGAGGCGAGCGTCGCCTTCAGCCAGTCGAGCGCGGCCATGCTTGAAGGGTTGACGCCGTTGAGGATGCCGGCGTAGTAGCTGACGAAGTCGCCGAGGTGAATCGCCGAGAGCATCTGCGAGAGCGTCGTTGCCCCGGGCACGTCGACGACTTCCGCCGCGACGCCGGCGTCACGCAGCTGCGTCAACGTCGCGTCAACGCGCAGGCGGATGCGCGGGTGCATCGATGCGTGACGCAGCACGATCAGGTGCAGGAGCGGCACCAGATCCGCCGGGGCGCCGTAGCCGAGCGGCGCGTTGTGGTTCATCTCGGGCAGCTCTTCGGCGAGCGCCCACGACTTCGCGTTCTCGTTCATCTGCGTACGCCAGCGGTACGCGACCGGCGTCAGCGCCTCCGCGCCGATGATCACCGGCAGCTTGCCGGACAGGCGGCGCGCCATCTGCTTCGCCGGATTCTTCGCCTCCGGGACATCGAACGCGATCGTCCCTCCGAGACGCCGCATCTCGGTCAGCGCGACACGCAGATCGCTGCTTACATCAGGCAGCACGCCAAGCCGGCCGCAGATCGCCAGCAGCGATGCGAAGCTCCAACCGAGTGCGGCGCGCGGCTCACCGTCCCATGTGAAGCGCAGCGCGGGCAGATCGCTGGTCGCGGCGATGTTGCGGAGCGCGCCGCCGGTCGTGATCGCGACGCACTTCGCGCCCGCAGCGATCGCCGCGCGATAGGCGGCGACGATCTCCTCCGTGTTGCCGCTATTCGACGACGCGAAGACGAGCGAGCGATCATCGACGTGCGCCGGCAGCGTGTAGCCGCGGACGATCTCCACCGGCGTCTTCGCCCCGAGATCGATCGCGAGCGATCGCAGCAGGGCGCCACCGATGCCGCTTCCTCCCATGCCAAGGACGACGATCCGGTCCACATCGGCGTACGACTTCGGAAGATCGAATGCGGACGCGGCCGCCCACGCTTCGTCGATCTGATCGGGCAATGCGGAGATGCGGCCAAGCAGACCTTCGGGGTCGAGACGTGTGTACGTGTCTGGCGCATCGAGATTGATCGTCACGCGGACGTTGTAGGTCATGCGTGATCCGCGGTCAATCGGGGGAATGCCGTGTCTGGACACATGGCGTCAGGGGCGCGAGAATCGGCCTGTGCGTCGACCACTCGAAGGCATTCGCATCCTCGACCTGACGATCTGGCAGCAGGGCCCGTACGCGACGGCCGTGCTATCGGATCTCGGCGCCGACGTGATCAAGATCGAAGAACGCCTCTCCGGCGATCCGGGCCGGCATGCGTGGATCGAGCCACGTCTCGGCCTCAGCAGCTACTTCGAGGCACACAACCGCGGCAAGCGATCGATCGCGCTCGATCTGAAGCATGCCGTCGGGCGCGATGTGTGTCTCCGGCTGGTCGCCGGCGCTGATGCGCTGGTGACGAACTTTCGGCCGGCGGCGGTGAAGCGCCTGGGCCTCGACTACGATGCGGTTGCGGCCGTCAACCCGGCGCTTGTCTACGTGCAGGCGTCGGGCTACGGCGCTGAGGGGCCGGACAACGATCTCGGCGCCTTCGACTTTCTGGCGCAAGCGCGCGGCGGCTTTGCCAGCACCAACGGTGAGCCGGACGATCCGCCGCTGCCGGCGCAAGTGCCCGTCGCCGATCAGGTGGGCGCATTGCACGCCGCGATCGCCGTACTGAGTGGCCTCGCTCACCGACACGCGACAGGCGAGGGCATGAAGTTCGATACATCGCTGCTCGGCAGTCAGCTGTCGCTGCAGTCGTTCGACATCACGAACTATCTGTTCAGCCAGAAGCTGCGTGGCCGCGCGACGCGTGGCGGATCGAGGCCGTTTTGGAAGCTCTATCAGGGCGGCGACGAGAAATGGTTCGTCATCGGCATGCTGCTGGATCGCGCCTGGCCCGACATCTGCAAGCTGATCGGCCGTATCGATCTGCTCGACGACGCGCGCTTCGACACGTTCCGTAGACGTCTCGGCGAGAACGCGCCGGCGCTAATCGCGATCCTCGATGCGGCGTTTCTCGGCGCGCCGGCACGTCACTGGGTCGACGAGCTGAACGGCATCGGCATGTTTGCGGCGCTCGTGCAGGATTACGAAGAACTGCAGCGCGATCCGCAGGTGATCGCCAACCACTACATCCACGAGGTCGAGCGCCCGGGCGGCGACCCGGTGGCGCTCGTCGGCACGGGCATCGCCGCCAACGGTGAACCGCTTACAATCCAGCGACTGGCGCCGCACCACGGCGAGCATACGGAAGCGGTGCTGCTCGAAGCGGGCTACACGTGGGACGAGATCAGCGATTTGACGTTGGCCGGCGTCGTCGGGCCGATGCACACGCCGGCGGAGGCGGACGGCGCGTGAGCAAGCGGAAAGGTGCTCGACTTCGACATCTTCTCGAGTACCCCGCGCGGGCTGAAAAGCCCGCGCTACGATTGAGGCGCGACGCACTTCGCTTCGGCAAGAATTGGGAGAGCACGCGATGACACTGATCATGCCGAAGATATTCGTGCCGGCCGGCGGCGCCGAAGACCGCGTCGTCGCCTGGGCGCAGGAGGCGGAGGCGTCCGGCGTCGACGGCGTCTTCGTCGGCGATCATGTGACGTTCTACGGCTCCGGCAGCGATGCGCTGATCAAGCTTGCGCCGATCGCGCCCGTGACGAAGCGTCTCGAGCTTCAGACGTGCGTGTACCTGCTCGCACTGCGGCATCCGACGCCCGTCGCTCTACAGGCAGCGATGGTCGATCAGCTCTCAGGCGGGCGGCTGATCCTCGGCGTCGGGATCGGCGGCGAGGATCCGAACGAATGGTGGGCGTGCGGCGTCGATCCGAAGACGCGCGCGCGCCGCACCGATGAGTCGCTGCAGATCCTGCGCAGCCTGTGGACGCAGGACGAGACAACGTTCGACGGCAAGTACTTCAAGCTCGATGCCGTGAAGATGCGGCCGAAGCCGTTTCGCGCGACCGGCGTGACGCTGCAAGTCGGCGGCCGCTCGGATGCGGCGCTAGGGCGCACGGGCCGCTACGCCGACGGCTGGTCGGGCATCTGGGTCTCCGTCCGCCGCTTTCAGGAGGCGGGCGAGAAGATCGCCGAAGCGGCGTCAGAGGCCGGTCGCGGCGAGGTCGCCTTCCCGCGCGGCATGCAATTCTGGATGGGCGTCGATGATGACCGGGCGCGTGCCCGCGAGAAGGTCGCCGCGAGCATGCAGGCGTTCTACCGCCTGCCGTTCGAGTCGTTCGAGAAGTACACGCCGTACGGCACACCGGCGGAAATCGCCGAGTTTATCGCGCCGTACATCGAGGCCGGCTGCGCGCACCTGAACTTCGTCGTCGCCGACGACGCTGAAGCGGTGCTCGAACGCTCGCTGGCGGTGCGCGATGCCCTCGCCGCGATCTGCGCTCCACGGGCCGGGTAATCCACAGAGGACACAGAGAGCACAGAATAGGTCAGACGACGATTGTCTGGTGAACACACGAGATACTCGACCGAGCCGCGGGCGGTCACGCGGGGCCGCCCCTACGACCATTGACGCGAAGAGTACGCTATCCGCGGTCTCAGTGGATGAGGTCGCGACCTAGCCGCCGGGGACGACGGTGGTGGGCGACTTGATCAGCTGGTCGAAGTTCGTGGCGTCGTCGCTGCCGAGTATGACGATGATCTTGGCGTCGGCGGTTGTCATCGCGGCGCGCTCAGCGGGCGTCGCCTGTCGATAGGCGGAGTCTTTGAGGCCGAGCCACGTCGTCAGCAAGTAGCCGTTCTTATCGTGCGTGCCGTCGAGATCGATCACTTCCGACTTGGCGTGCGCCGAATTGTCGAAGACATTGTTCGGACTCAGATCGTTCTGCAGGTAGCCCTTGCCGGCGATGTAATCAACGACGCGCTTCGCCAACCCCTCGACGCCCGTCGCGTTTTGCACTTCGATCTTGATCGGATCGGGCGCCGCCGTCGCTTGCGATTGCACGCTGACGCCGGTGGGTTTGTCTTTGAACAGAGACTGGACGATCTCGGACACCCGATCCTTGTCGAAGATCAGCACGGCCGCGCCCTGCGGCGTCGTGTACGGGGCCGTGGCCGGGCCGAGCGAGACGGCGTGCAGGTTGTCCTCCGTCTCGCTCGCGAGCAGCGCGTAGCCGGGGATCTGGAAGTCGCTGATGTCAGTGTGGATGGCGTCTTTGTACTTCGACCAGAGCGACGGCGCGTTCTTCAGTACGTTCAGCCCCTTCGCCTTGTCAATCGCCGCGAAGATGACGCGCTGCTGCCGCTGAATGCGGTCGAGGTCGTCGCTGCTGAAGCGGATGCGTGAGTAGGCGAGCGCCGTCGTGCCGTCCATGTGCTGGTTGCCGGGGTAGAAATGCTGCGGCAGATAGTCGCCGGGCGCTTCGGTCTCCGAGTAGTACGGGTCGTACACCTCGTCGGGCACGTCGACATCGACGCCGCCGAGATCGTCGATGACGCTCTTGAAGCCGGAGAAGTCGATGATGATGTACTTGTCGATCTTGATGTTGAAGTCGTCCTGCATCACCTGCTTCATCAGGCCGACGCCGCCGCCGTCGTACTTGCTCAGCTCGCCGTTGACGTAGACGGTGTTGACGCGATCCTGGAACGTGCCGCCGTTCTTGCCCGGAATATCGACGAGCCCGTCGCGCGGGATGCCGAGGATGCCCGTCGACTTCGTCTTC
The DNA here is from genome assembly GCA_038211505.1 of Dehalococcoidia bacterium. Lineage (GTDB taxonomy): Bacteria > Chloroflexota > Dehalococcoidia > DSTF01 > JACRBR01 > JBBQVO01. The sequence goes on from JBBQVO010000159.1 coordinate 4,724, forward strand.
GGGTCTACGGTGATGACGAAGAGCGTGTCCGTGCGCGTCGGCGCATCGCCCTCGCGGGGCCGGCGATCGAGGCCCATGACGAGAATGTTGATGCGATCCTTGATGCCGCTGTCGCCCTTGGCATCGACGCCCGGCAGGACGTTGCCGACGGCGCTCGGCAGCGTCAGCTGGTGGCCGGGGAAGAAGATGCTATCGACGCGGGTGATGATGATCAGCGCCAGATACGCGGAGAGGACGGCGAACAGGACGATCGCCGAGCCGATGAGTGCGCGCTGGCCTCGCGTGGAACGTGCGGCTGGGGAAGGAGAACCGTTTGACACTGGAGACGAGCGTAACGGGCGTTGATCGACGATGTCAAGCATGAAGTTGTAACAGCGGATTGACACTCAGGCTGCGTCAATCCTATGATCCGCTGCATTCCCGCGCGAAAGCGTCAACATCACGGTGGCCGCGATGTTCGTGCAGCCGGGATCCGCCGCACGATCGCACTCACAGAACTGGCACAACCCAACACTAGCGAAGGAGCATCGATGAACGCCGAAGATTTCATGAAGGAGCACGCCGACAAGGCATCGAGCGGGCGCGTCGCCGAGATCATGGGCGATCTGACGCCGGAGTCGCTGGCGCAGGTCGGCGCGCTGATGGCCGGCGTGCCGCAGCCGTTCACCGGCAACACGGTTGCGACCGTGAGCGAGAGCGGCGACGATCACGTGTTCGACGTGACGTACAAGGCTGAAGCCGGCGCCGTCCCGACGTGGCGTGAGACCGTCCGCCAGATGGACGGAACGTGGAAGATTGTCAATATCGTCAAGGCGTAGTTTCCCAAAGGAGCAAGACCATGCCCACCATCGATGAGGCCGTCGCGAGCTACGTGACCGCCATCCGCAACATGGACATCGGCACGCTGATGGCGACGCTGACCCCCGAAGCGCTCGCCAAGGCGATGGCGCAGATGGGCTCGCAGCCGCCTCCCGGCAGCGTCACCGACATCAAGGCGGAGAAGCAGAGCGAAGAGAACGGCGAGTACGTCTACAACCTCGTCGTCACCGCCGACACGGGCGGCGCCACGATGATGACCCGCTGGAAGGAAATCGACGGCGCCTGGAAGGTCACGGATCTCGGCACGGTGTAAGGCGGTTGTGGCGCGCAACCGTGCGGAACAGATCGTAGGGGCGCAGCTTTAGCTCCTCCCTCGTCGAACGGCCACCTGTTGCGCGATGCATGGCGATGGTTGCCCGAGCATAGACTTACGGCATCACGCCGGCTGCGGCGAACGTCGCGCATCGTCCGGTGGGCTGTGGAAGCCGAGCACATTGCCGTCGGGATCGCAGACCTCCGCGTATCGCGACCCCCAGAACGCGTCGAACGGCGGGAGCCGCCCGAGGTATCCCGCGTCGGTGATGCGCGCGTACATTTGATCGACGGCGTCGCGTGAAGCGAGCGAGAGTTGCATCGCGTTCGTCCCAGCGCCCGTGGGCTCCTTCCAGTTGCGGTCGTAGCCCTGGGTCAATGCGTAGGTGCCGAGCGCGAAGCTAATGCCGCCGGGTACGTCGATGTTCGCGAAATCATCAGCGGCGCGACTGGGCTCATAGCCGAGCAGCGCGTAGAACTTGAGCGACGCCGCCATGTCGCGCACGAAGAGATGCATTCCAGTGAACGTTGGGATGTCTGCCATTCAAGCCTCCACCTCGTCGGGCTACGCGCCGCCGGCCGTCACGCGTGGGCGGCGGCCGCTTTCGCCTGCGCATCCGCGATCACTTTCTGCGCGATGTGCTGCGGCACTTCTTCGTAGTGGTTGAACTCCATCTCGAACGTGCCGCGGCCCTGCGTGATCGATCGCAGGTCCGTCGCGTAGCGCAGCACCTCCGAGAGCGGCGCGTCGGCGTCGATGACCGTCGTGCCGCCGTCTTCTGGGTTCATACCGTGGACCTTCGCGCGCTTGCCGTTGAGGTCGCTCATGATGTCGCCCGTGTTGCCGTCAGGCACACGGATCTTCATCGCGAAGATCGGCTCGAGCAGGACGGGGTTCGCCTTCAGCGCGCCCTGCTTCAGCGCCTGCGAGCCCGCGATCTTGAATGCCATCTCCGATGAGTCGACCGGGTGCTCCTTGCCGTCGTAGAGCGTCACTTTGAGATCGACCATCGGGAAGTGCGCGAGCGCCCCCTCCGTCAGCGCCTCGTGCACGCCTTTCTCGACGGCCGGGATGAAGTTTCGCGGCACGGACCCGCCGACGACCGCATCGACGAACTCGTAGCCCTTGCCTTTGTTGGGCTCGACTTTGATCGAGACGCGGGCGTACTGGCCGTGGCCGCCGCTCTGCTTCTTGTGGATGTACTCCGAATCGACCTTGCCGGTGACGGTCTCGCGATACGGCACGCTCGGCGCGTGGAGGTCGACCTCGACGCTGAACTTGCGCCGCATCTTCTCCGCCGCCACGTCGACGTGCGTCTCGCCCATGCCAGAGAGGATCGTCTCGCCCGTCGTCTCGTCGCGGTGCACAACAAGCGTCGGATCTTCCTCGGCGATGCGGTGCAGCGACGGCCCGAGCTTCTCCACGTCGCCCTTGCCCTTCGGCGAAACCGCCACGTTGTACGGCGGCTTCGGGAAGACGATCGGCGGCAAAGTCAGCGCATGCTCCTTGATGCACAGCGTGTCGCCCGTCACCGTATGCGCGAGCTTCGCGACGGCGCCGATATCGCCGGCCGCCAGCGAAGGTACGTGCTCCTGCGTCTTTCCCTTGAGGACGCTGATCTGGCCGATGCGCTCATCGGCCTTCTGGTTGGCGTTCCAGACGTGCGAGTCGCCCTTCAACGTGCCGGAGATTACGCGCAGGTAGGTCAAGCGCCCGACGAACGGATCGGCCGACGTCTTGAAGACGAGCGCCGCCAGCGACGCCGCCGGATCGGACTTCAACTCGGCGGCGTCATCGCCCGTTGGCTTTCGGCAGGCGACATCGACCGGCGACGGGCAGTCGGTGATCAGCGCATCGAGAAAGTTCGCGACGCCGATGTTCTTTCCGGCCGATCCGGCGAACACCGGACAGACGATGCCGCTGGCGATGCCCTTCTTGAGCGCGCCCGTCAGCTCTTCGATCGTTAGCTCTTCGCCGTCGAGATACTTCGCCAGCAGATCGTCATCGGCCTCGGCGACCGCCTCGACCAACTGCTCGCGCGCCGCGGCCGCGGCGTCGGCCATGTCGGCGGGCACTTCGATTTCCGCCCCCTTCTCGCCGCTGTAGGCCTTGTTCTCGATCAGGTTGATAACGCCCGAAAAACTATCCTGCGAACCGATCGGCAGGAACAGCGGCGCGATCTTCTTTCCCCAGCGCGTCTGCAATTGCAGGACGGCCTGCTCGTAGTTCGCGTTCTCGCGATCCATCCGATTGATGAAGATCATCCGCGGCAACGTGACCTGGTCGGCGTTGCTCCACGCCATCTCCGTCCCGACTTG
>JBBQVO010000160.1:0-8158 GCA_038211505.1 Dehalococcoidia bacterium
ACCGGCGTCGGCGACGCCGGCTTCCTCGGCTCGACCGGCCGCACGGCGAACTGCATCACGATCCAGAACATCGCGCCGGGCGAGGTCAATCTCGGCTGCGCAACCCCCGGACTGATTGACAACGGCCAGGGCACGCGCGGCCCCGACGGCGACGGCGTACTAGCTCACGTCTACTTCACGCCAAAAGCCGCCGGCGCCACCGACCTCCGTTTCATCGGCCTCGCCAGCATGCCCATCACCCCTGTCCGTGACCAGGGCGAACCCCACACCAGCCTCACCTCAGTCGAAGTGTGCCAGGGAAGTGGGAGTTGTCTGCCGACAGATATTGGCGTCACCGCGTTCGATGGATCCGTAACAGTCGACGCCGCCCCAACGCCGTCGCCGACAGCAACGAACACGAGCACGGCGACGCCGACGTCGACGTACACAAGCACCCCAACTCAAACAGCGACGACAATCAGCACGCCAACAACGATCGCCACTGCGACGACAACACCAACCCCGACGCGCGGCGCCAGCACACCGATCGCATCACGCACACCGTCGCATGCAACCACCACGGCTGTCGCGACCCGCACCGCCGCCCCAACCGCGACGCCCGCACCCACCTGCATCGCACGAGGTCAGCGACTGCGCTTGATACTCGGCATCCTCAACCACTTCGGCGCCCACGCCCACGACCGCCGCTACCACGAGAAGTTCGACCTGAATCGAGACGGCACCATCGACCTCCGCGATCTAGTCCGAGCCCTCCACACGCCCGCTTGCCGCCGCAAGTGATAATCGCGGGTGTGAGTTGGTATTCTCACGCCAATGGGAACTCGTGCGGTCCGCCTCGCTCCGGCGATTCGTTGCGCGTTGATCGTGGCGCTCGGCGCACTGGTGGCTGCGTGTGGCTCGCCGAACGAGAACCACGGCCGCCCATATCAAACCGCCGTCGTATCTCCGGTTGAGCTGCCTCCTTATGCGGGAGTCCGACCCGCGTCGTATCCGCCCAACTTCGACGCGTTTCCCGGCGCCAAGGCCTACTTTGGCGACGCGCACGGCGGTGTGTATCGCATCGAGATGCCCTATGACTGGAACGGCAGCGTTTTGTTTTACATTCACGGCGGCAGCTTGGGAGCGCTTGCGGCCTCACCACCGAGTCTAAGATCGTATCTGACGCAGCATCACTACGCGTGGGCTGCGGCGAGCTTCGATCGAGTCGACTTCACCGGAACGGACGCCGCCGATCAGACCGCTGCCCTTTGGGATGACTTCACGGCTCAATTTGGGCGGCCGAAGCGAGCATATCTGATGGGAGTCTCCCAGGGTGGCACTGGCACATTACTTGCCTCCGAACGATACGGCGACAGATTTGACGGCGCACTCGTCGAGTGCGGCATTTCAGGCGACGAGGACGTCGTAGACACTGACGGTGACGCAGTCATTGCTGCCGCCTTCGCCGTCGGTCTTCCCAAGGAGAAGTTCGCACTCCCGGCAGGGCCGTTGCTCGAGAACGTCATCATTCCTCCGTTGAACGCGGACGGCGCCAAACGCGTACTGTTTGAATCGCTTTGGGTTCAGCTGACGGGAGGCGAGCGTCCGTTCGCGCACGAGGGTCTCCGAGACTTCATCGCGGCGCTCTGGGCCCGGTCCACCGGGGACTTCGACAAAGGCCTCTTCGATAACGCCGAGCGTCAGTACACACTTCCGGGAAATACGCCTGTCGACTCGGCTGGCCTAAATGCGAACGTCGCGCGCATCAAGCGAGGGCAATCGCCGGCCGCGGTTACGAACGCCTTAAACCAACCCACCGGCGACATCAAGATCCCTGTTCTCACGTTGAACGAGACGGGGGACGCGAACGTTCCGCTGCGGGCGGCACAGACGATTAGACGTAGAGTTGAAAACGCGGGCCGGAAAACCCTTCTTGTACAGAGGACTGTTCAGAGCCCGGAGCACTGCGGTTCTACCCCGGCGGAGTTGGAGGCATCGTTTCAGGACCTCGTAAGTTGGGTCGAGCGTGGGGTGCGGCCCGCCGGTGAGGATGTGCTCTCGTCGGACCTTACGCACATTGGCGAGCAATTCACTCTCCTACCACGTGTAGGTTCCGACACAGCTGAACACATGCCCCATGCGTCCGAGCGCGTGACGTTGATGGGGACGGCAACCGTCGATGGCGTACCTCTCGCGAGACGAAATCTCGATCTCGCCGTTGAACGTGATGGGCTCATAACTGCGTGTACCTACGGCACCGTTTTTCGAGGCCAAGGGGATTTTCGCGCCGTCGCCGCGCCGGACAGCGAGGTGCCTGGGTGCGGCGGGGCTGGCGCTACACTCATCCTGCTCACGCAATTAGAGAACACCGGCGATCTTGTCAAGTCAAACGAGAAGCTGGACTGGTCTACTCTGGCGCACGACGCTAAGCTCGACGTTTCATTCACTTCTGCCAATGACACGGTCGCGTTCTTGAGCGGTGACCTTCTCGATGTCGGAGGCCAACGCCTCGGACCGGGAACCTCGGTCTCGGCGTATGCAGGCGCTCGGCTATGCGCTCACTCAACGATCGCTCCGGTTGGCGACGCTGGCGGCTATATGCTGCTCTTCGACAACCGGACGGAAGGCAGATCATGCACGTCGCCAGGCGCGCTCTCGTTTACGATCAACGACAGTCCCGCTATTGGCGTACATGGGCTCGGTCGGTTCCTCGATATTCAGCTGCGCTGACAAATCTCTTGACTGCGACGGGTGTTAGTGTCATAGTGACACTAACTACACCGACGGAGGCACCGCACATGCCACAGCGCTTCGACTACATCATCGTCGGCTCCGGTATCGCCGGGCTCTACGCCGCGCTCCTCGCCCGTCAGCACGGCTCCGTCTGCGTCCTCACCAAGGGCGGCATCGACGAGTGCAACACCAAATACGCCCAGGGCGGCATCGCCGCCGCCGTCGGCGCTGACGACGATCCCGAACTGCACTTCAAGGACACCATCGATGCCGGCGCCGGCCTCGTCGATCCCGAAGCCGCGCGCATCCTCGTCGATGCCGCCGCCGATCGCATCCACGATCTCGTGTCCTTCGGCGTGCCGTTCGACAGCGCCGACGGCGAAGTCGCGCTCGGCCGCGAGGCGGCGCACAGTCGCAACCGCATCCTCCACGCCGGCGGCGACTCCACCGGCGCTCACATCGAGATCTCCCTCAGCGGCCTCGCCCGCATGTCGCGCATCACCATCAAAGAGTTCGTGCAGGTCGAAGAGATCGTCGTCGAGGACGGCCGCGCGACGGCGCTCCTCGCGCTGGACACGCGCACCAACACGACCGACCGCTACGACGCCGGCGCGATCATCCTCGCGACCGGCGGCGTCGGCCAGCTCTTCCGCGTCAGCACCAACCCCGATGTCGCGACCGGCGATGGCATCGCGCTCGCCTATCGCGCCGGTACCGAAGTCCGCGACATGGAGTTCATCCAGTTCCACCCGACGGCGCTGCGCCTGCCCGGCGTGCCGATCTTCCTCATCTCCGAGGCCGTCCGCGGCGAGGGCGGCGTCCTCCGCAACAGCGACGGCGAGCGGTTCATGCCGCGCTACAACGACAAGGCCGAGTTGGCGCCGCGCGACATCGTCGCCCGCGCCATCGTCAGCGAGATGACGCGCACGCACACGAACAACGTCTTCCTCGATATCACGCATCTCGACGCCGCGCGCATCACCGCGCGCTTCCCGCAGATCTACCGTTACTGCCTCGATCACGGCGTCGACATCACGAAGGAGCCGGTGCCCGTCTCACCCGCCGCGCACTACATGATGGGCGGCGTCCGCACGAACACCTGGGGCGAGACGACGCTGCCCGGCCTCTACGCTTGCGGTGAAGTCGCCTGCACCGGCGTCCACGGCGCCAACCGCCTCGCCAGTAACTCCCTGCTCGAAACCGTCGTCTTCGCCAAGCGGATCGTTCAGCGCACCATCGACGCCCCCGGTGGCGCCGCCGAACCGACGCCCGACTCACAGCCGCTGCCGTCGCACGCCAACGAAGGCGCCGCGGTGACAGACCGCGCTTCGTTGCAGCAGCTCATGTGGGATAACGTAGGCATCGTCCGCGAAGGCGACGCGCTGGCGTCAGCGACGCAACGGCTAGCGGCATGGCAGGCCGCCGCGCCGCCGCCCCACGACCGTCACTCGCACGAGCTCGCCAACATGCTCCTCGTCGGCCAGATGATGGCCGAGGCAGCGCTGATCCGGGAGGAAAGCCGTGGCGCCCACTACCGCACCGACTACCCCACCCCAAGCGACGCCTGGCGCCACAACATCACCTTCGCGAAGTAAGCGCCACGTCCTGCCATCCGATGGGGCGACACCCCGAGAACCCGTACGGACAGGTTTCAACACCCGCCCCGCCGCGCGAAAGACAAAACTACCAAACGAACCTCAGTCATCCACCAGATACGGACACTTCAAAAAAGGAACACGCACGTCCGCTACGCCGAAGATCTCCTACAATCTGACTGCCGGACGTAGATGCCGCTCGACTTGACTCGTTATTGTTCGCAAATTTTTTCCGTCGACAGAGGAACACGCTACATGCCCGAAGGCCTCATCCCGATCGCCCCCCACATCATCGATGACCTCGTGCTCGCCGCTCTCGAAGAGGACGGCGCCGACGACGACGTCACGACGCGCGGCCTCATCCCGCGCGATCTCTGGGGACGCGGCGTCTTCACGGCCAAGGACAAGGGCGTCGTCGCCGGACTGCCCATCGCCGCCGCCGCCATGACCGCGATCGACGACGAAGTGACGTTCGATACGCTCGTCGGCGACGGCGAGCGCGTCTCCGCCGGTACCGAGCTCGCCGAAGTCGAAGGCTCCCTCGCGTCGATCCTCGCCGCCGAGCGCGTCGCCCTCAACTTCCTCCAGCAGCTCTCCGGCGTCGCCACCCTGACCCGCGAGTTTGCGGACTCCGTCGTCGGCACGCGCGCCCGCCTGCTCGATACCCGCAAGACCATCCCGGGCTTGCGGCATCTGCAACGCTACGCCGTCCGTTGCGGCGGCGGCCAGAATCATCGCTTCGATCTCTCGTCCGGCGTGCTGATCAAGGACAATCACATCGCCGCCGCCCGACAGCGCGGTGTCGACGATCTTGCCGACGTCATCGCCCAGGCCCGCATCAGCGCACCGCACACGATGCGCATCGAGATCGAAGTTACGAATCTCGTCGAGCTGAAGGAAGCGCTTGCCGGCGGCGCCGACATCATCCTCCTCGACAACATGCAGCCGGATGAGATTCGCTCTGCCGTCGAGATCGTCGACGGCCGCGCCATCGTCGAAGCCTCGGGCGGCGTGACGCGCGAGAACGTGCGCGCGATCGCCGAAGCCGGCGTCGACTTCATCTCGATCGGCGCCCTCACGCACTCCGCGCCCGCCCTCGATATCAGCCTCGAGGTGGGTACCGGCTGATGTCGCAGATCGTCATCATCAGCGGCCCTCCCGGCGCCGGCAAAAGCACCGTCGCCGAAGCGCTCTGCCAACGCTACGACCGCACCGTCCATCTCGAAACCGACGACATCTACGGATGGATCCGCATGGGCTACATCTCGCCATGGAAGAGCGGCTCGACGCAACAGAACCTGATGGTCTCGCGCGCCGCCGCCCGCGCCGCCTCAGCCTTCGCCGCCGGACATTACGGCGTCTTCATCGACGGCGTCATCGGCCGCGATCATCTCAACGTCTACATCGACGAACTCCGCGACGCCGCAGTCCCGATCCACTACGTCGTTCTCCTGCCTCCGATCGAAGAAGCGCGGCGTCGCGCGCTCGATCGACCGAAGCGCGTGCCGGAAACCGAAGACGCTGAGCAGTTCCGCCGCGCCTACGAAGTCTTCACCCCCGCCGAGCCACTCCCCGGCTGCACCATCGACAATGGCGGACTCACCGCCGACCAAACAGCCGACCGCGTGATGGATGCCTGCGGACGCGGCGACTGCCTCGTCCATGCGCCCGAATAAACCTCCATCACCGGCGCGGCGACGGTGAGACGTTTCCAAGGCGTGGCTCCGAATTCAGCGTCTGTTTGCACCCGATACCCGCACACCGCACAATGACGCGTCTACAGGAGGCATACCCGCATGAAGCTGAAGATCATCATCGGCGCGACGCTCAGCCTTAGCGCGCTGCTCGTCGCTTGCGGCGACAACAGCAGCGACCCGGCAGCGAAGCCGCGTACGCCCTCGTCGAACCCGACGCCGATCAGCGCCGGCGTCAAGCCGGCACAGTCCGCCGCAGCTACGGCGCAGTCGGCGCCCTCCGTCGCCGCCGTGACATCTGCCGAGCCGCTGACTGACGGCAACGCGCCCGGCATCCCGCCACTCACCGGAGACATCAAGACCGACGGCCAGCTGCGTTATATCGATGAGAAGGTCGGCGACGGCGCATCGCCGGTGACCGGCGGCCACGTCACCGTCCAGTACACGGGCTGGCTCACCAACGGCACGAAGTTCGACAGCTCGCGCGACCGTAACACACCCTTCGACTTCGTCATCGGCAAAGGCGGTGTCATCCAGGGCTGGGACATCGGCGTCGCCACGATGAAGATTGGTGGCAAGCGCCGCCTCATCATCCCCGGCCCGCTCGGCTACGGCGCCCGCGGCTCCGCACCGAAGATCCCGCCGAACGCCACGCTGATCTTCGACGTCGAACTCCTCAGCATCCAGCCGTAGTTCTCGCGCGCGAGATAGAACAGAGCATTACGCAATGGCAGAAGAAGTCACAACGGCCAGCGGCTTGAAGTACACCGACGACGTCGTCGGCGCCGGCGACTCCCCGGCGAAGGGCAAGAAGGTGAAAGTTCACTACACCGGCAAGCTCACCAACGGCAAGAAGTTCGATAGCTCCGTCGATCGAGGCCAGCCGTTCGAGTTCGCCATCGGCGTCGGCCAGGTGATCAAGGGCTGGGACGAAGGCGTCATGTCGATGAAGGTCGGCGGCAAGCGGACCCTCACCATCCCGCCGGAGCTCGGCTACGGAGCCCAGGGCGCCGGCGCAGTCATCCCGGCCCACGCCACCCTCATCTTCGACGTCGAACTGCTCGGCGTCGGATAGCGCGGGGCAGCCAGGCGCGAACTGAATTCCGACTCGTAGCGCGGGCTTTCCAGCCGGCGCGAGTACGCTGACGACGCCGTCCACGCCTCCGAAGATTCGCTCCGATGCACCGCGGCCGTTAGCCCGCCGACATCAAAAACGCCAGCACCACCGCATTGAACGCATCCGGCTGCTCGAAGTACGTCGAGTGCCCGCTGTCCTCGATCACCACAAACTGCGATCCCGGCGTCGCGCGGTGGCAGCCTTCGATGATCTCCGGCGGCGTCACCGCATCGTGATCGCCGACGAGAAACAGGATCGGGAAGTCCGCCGCCGCCAGCCGCTCCGCCGAGCTACCGCGATAGCCCGGTGGGGGCGCAAGAAAGTCCTTCGGCCGCGGCGGATTCAGCCGCCCGATCGAACGGTACAGAAACTCTTGCGAGGCTGCGCGCTCCTTCAGCTCCGGCGATACCGATCGCTTCCCCAGCGGCAGTTGACCGACCTCCGTCGCGCGATACGTGTCCTGCATCTCGCGCACGTCGTCGTCGATTGCGCCGCCCGTCGTGCCGGCCAGCACCATCGCCTTGCAGCGCCCGGGGTTCAGCAGTGAGAAGCCGACCGCCGTCCGCCCGCCCATCGACTGCGCGACGATCCGCACGTCATCGATCTCGAGCAGATTCAGCAGCTCGCGCAGATCCTCATGAAATCCGCGCCGTCCGCGTTGAGCCTCGCCCTCACCATCGCGCGAGAGCCCGAAGGCGCGATGGTCGAACGTGATGCAGCGGAAGTGCTGCGAAAACAGCGGGATCTGCTGCCACCAACTCAGATGGTTGCCGCCCGCACCATGCGCGAACACGACCGCCGGACCGCTGCCGTGTGATTCGTAGTACAACTCGATGCCACTGATCGCCGCAAAGGGCATGCACCGACTGTAGACCCGCGCACCGCTTGTGCCAATCATACTCATCGGCCGACAGCCCGGTGCTCCGTGTCCTGAGCTCCCCTTCCCGCACCAGGAAGGGGCTGGGGGGTTAGGACAAAAAGAAAATCGCGAGGGGCGGGGCCCTCGCGACTGTTCACGACGATTGTTGCTCTGAGAAGGC
>JBBQVO010000161.1:0-7970 GCA_038211505.1 Dehalococcoidia bacterium
CCGTGCTCCCGTCGGCTCGCACGAGTAGCCGCGCGCCGACCTTTTGCGGCGTCGAACCGTGAGCGTCCACGAGCGTGGCGATCGCGAAGCGCTCGCCGTTCTCGACGAGGCGTGCCAACTCCGTCGTAACTTCGAGTTGCATGCTTCCATCCTACCCGTTCAGCTTGAATCTAAGCTGAGCGTCCGCTATGCCTTTGTCAGCATAACGCGACACACCGATTCACAGGAGGTCTCTTGCAGGCCATCGAATACATCGCCCCGGCCTCGCTCGCCGAGGCCATCAAGGTTCTCGCACATCACGGCGGCGCCGCGCGCGCCCTCGCCGGTGGCACCGACGTGATCATCCAGGCGCGCGAAGGACGACGAAACGTCAGCGTTATGGTCGATGTGAAGCACATCGCCGAAACGACAGAGCTTTCGCTTTCCCCGGACGGATCCCTCCGCGTCGGCGCCGCCACATCATGCGCACGGATCTACGACAACGCCGAGGTCGCGCGTCTCTTTCCGGCGCTCATCGAATCGGTGTCGCTCATCGGAGGCATTCAGATCCAGTCGCGTGCCAGTCTCGGCGGCAACCTCTGCAACAGCTCGCCGGCAGCTGACTCGATCCCGACGCTGATCGCGCTTGCCGCGACGTGCGAGATCGCCGGCCCGGGCGGCAAGCGATCGGTTGCGGTGGAGGACTTCTGCACGGCGCCCGGACAAAACGTGTTGCAGCCGGGCGAACTGCTGGTCGCGCTCACCTTCCCGGCGCCGAAGCCCCACAGCGGCGCCGCATTCGAGCGTTTCATCCCGCGGAACGAGATGGATATCGCCGTCGTGAACGCCGCCGCCAGCGTGACACTCGCCGCCGACGGATCGACGTTCGAGTCGGGGCGCATCGCGATGGGCGCCGTCGCGCCCACCCCGCTGTTCGTCAAGGCCGCGGGTGACGCGCTCGCCGGTAGGCCGGTCTCAGCGGCCACGATCGATGCCGCTGCGGCGGCCGCATCTGCCGCGGCGAAACCGATCACCGACATGCGCGGCTCGGCGCCGCAGCGGACGCACCTGGCCGGCGTGCTGACGAAGCGCGTCATCAACAAAGCGGTAGAACGAGCAAGAGGAGCCTGAGACGATGAGTGGACGTACGTACGTCAGCGCGAAGATCAACGGCGAGCAGATGGACTTCCTCTGCGAGCCCCGCCAGAGTCTGTTAGAAGTTCTGCGCGACGAGTTGGGGATGACCGGATCCAAGGAAGGCTGCAACAACGGCAACTGCGGCGCCTGCAACGTGATCATGAACGGCGTCCTCGTCAACGCCTGCTGTGTCCTCGGCGTCGAGGCGCAGGGCGGCACGATCGTCACGATCGAAGGCGTCGCATCAGGCGAGGACTTGCATCCACTGCAGCGAACTTTCCTCGATGACGCGGCCTTGCAGTGCGGCATCTGCACGCCGGGGTTCATCGTCGCGGCCAAGGCACTGCTCGACAAAGAACCCGATGCCGACGAAGCGCGGATCAGGCACTGGCTTGCGGGCAACCTCTGCCGTTGCACTGGCTACGACAAGATTGTGCACGCCGTGCTCGATGCGGCCGACGTGATGCGCAAGACGCCAGCGAAGGTCTAGCGAAGGTCTACGGACCGAAGGAGCGATCAGCGATGGTCATCGAGAACAAGCCCAAATACAAAGTCATCGGCACGCGGCCCGTCCGCCCGGACGGCATCGACAAGGTGACGGGGCGCGCCCAGTACGGCGCCGACATCCACATGCAAGGCGCCCTGCAGGGCCGAATGAAGCGCAGCCCGCACGCTCACGCCATCATCAAGAACATCGACGTATCCAAGGCCCTCGCGCTCGACGGCGTGAAAGCCGTCGTCACGGCGCAGGATCTCGCCGGCCCCGGCGGCGACGTCTCGACGTTGCCGGATGCGGCGCAGAACATTCTCGCCAGCCGTAAGGTGCTCTACCGCGGCCAGGCGGTCGCTGCCGTCGCCGCGATCAACGATCACATCGCGCAAGAAGCAGTCAAGCTCATCGAAGTCGAGTACGAAGTGCTGCCGCACGTCCTAGACGTCCGCGAGTCGATGCGACCCGACGCGCCGATCCTGAACGAGACGATGCGCACGCGCGGCCCGAACCCCGGCGACGGCGCGACCAACATCGTCGCGCATACCGTGGCGGCTTTCGGCGATATCGAGAGGGGCTTCGCCGAGTGCGATGTCATCGTCGAGAACGAGTTCTCAACGAAGATGGTCCACCAGGGCTACATCGAGCCGCAGGCGGCGACGGCGTCGTGGGCCCCCGACGGTCAGCTCTCCATCTGGACGACGACACAGGGATCGTTCCCGGCCCGCGAAGCATGCGCCCAGCTCCTCAACCACCCGATCTCCAAGATCAAGGTGACCCCAACCGAGATTGGCGGCGGCTTCGGCGGCAAGATCAGCGTCTACCTCGAGCCCGTCGCCGCGTTGCTCTCTCGCAAAACGGGCAAGCCCGTGGCCATCCGCATGGATCGCATCGATGTCTTCGAGGGCACCGGCCCGACGCCCGGCACGTCGATCAAGGTGAAGCTCGGCGCCACCAAAGACGGCAAATTCCGCGCCGCCTACGCTGATATGGCGTACGAGAACGGCGCCTTCGCCGGTTCCGCCGCGATGTACGCGACGATGGTCATCACCGCCGGCTACGAGATCGAGCACGTGAAGCTCGACGGCTTCGACGTCGTCGTCAATAAGCCCCGGACGCAGGACTATCGCGCCCCCAGCGCACCCGCCGCCGCCTTCGCATTCGAGCAGCTCGTCGATGAGCTCGCCGAGAAACTCAAGCTCGACCCGCTGAAGTTGCGACTGATGAACGCGTCGAAGGAGGGCTCTCGCGGTCCGATGGGCATGCCCTTCAAGCGCGTCGGCCACGAGGAGTGCCTCGAGGCCGCGCTCAACTCGCCGCACTACAACCCGCCGCTCGAAGGCCCGAACCGCGGCCGCGGCGTCGCATCAGGCTTCTGGTTCAACGTCGGTCTGCGCTCCAGCGTCAACGTCAGCGTGCAGCCGGACGGCACTGTGAACCTCAACGAAGGCAACACCGATATCGGTGGCACGCGCGCATCGCTGGCGATGCAACTCGCCGAGACGATCGGCGTCGCGTTCGAGGACATCAAGCCCGGCGTCGTCGACACGGACTCGGTCGGCGTCAACGACGTCACCGCCGGCAGCCGCGTCACGTTCGCCTCCGGCATGGCCGTGCACGAGGCCGGTAAGAACTTGATCAAGGAATTGACCACGCGGCTCGCACCGACCTGGCAGGTGCCGGTCGAAGAGATCGAATTCGAGGACGGCACATTCAAGACGAAGGACGGCGCCAAGTCCGGCACCTTCAAGGAGATCGCCACGCAGGTCGTCGGTCGCGGCGTCGGCCTGACGGTGAGCGGTTCGGTGAACGCCGGCTTCCTCGCCGGCGGCGGCTTCGCGCACGCAATCGTTGATGTCGAAGTCGATCCGGAGACCGGAAAGGTGACGATCCTCCGCTATACCGCCATCCAGGACGCCGGCACGGCCGTGCACCCGGCCTACGTCGAAGGTCAGATGCAGGGCGGCGCGGTGCAGGGCATCGGCTGGGCGATCAATGAGGAGTACTACTACGACGAGAGCGGACGCATGGCGAACTCGAGCTTCCTCGATTACCGCCTGCCGACGTCGCTCGACGTGCCGATGATCGACACGATCATCGTCGAGGTTCCCAATCCGTTGCATCCGTTCGGCGTCCGCGGCGTCGGCGAGCCTGGCATCGTGCCGCCGCTCGCGGCGATCGCCAACGCCGTCTGTCATGCGACGGGCGTGCGGCAGACGCAGCTGCCGATGTCGCCGCGCCGCATCCTCGAGACGACGCTCGGGATCGGGTGATATGCCGCGAGTCATGCTTCCCGCATTGCTGCGGCCGCTCGCCGGTGGCGCGTCGTCGGTCGAAACGACGGGCGCGACGCTGCGAGACGTGATCGAGGATCTCGAACGCCAACATCCGGCCTTGCGCGGCCGCATCATCGACGCTGGCGTCATCCGCCCCGACGTCATGGTCGCCGTGGACGCCGACGAAGTGCGTGATCTCGATGCGCCCGTGCCTTCGGCCGGCGAGGTGCACATCCTACCCGCCATCGCCGGAGGCTGATGGACGGAACGGTAGACGAATCGCTGGTAGAGCCTGCCGACGCTCCATAAGAACGGCTTGGCGAGTTACCCGCGCGTCGGCGTCCTCCGCTACCCCGCGGACGTCGCACCACCGGCCTCGCGCCCGGCATCAGAGGCTCGTCGTCCGCAAGGACTCCATCCCGAACCCCCTGTTCACGTGCGGTTCAGGATCGCGACCTCGCGCACGGAATCCGCGACGAATCGTGGCGCGACTCGGCGAGATACAACCGTTACACACATCCCCGACGTTGCAACGCCGCGCGATTCGATTCTCCGTACGATGCCGTCGGAGACGCGACGAAGTCATGCAGTCGCGAGTTCGTCGCCGGTCGAGCAGCCAGGCGTAACCGCCGCGGACGCTCGACCGTCGCCACAGCAACCCCTTGCCCACGCACCGTGGGTTTTTTTCATCACACCGGAGGTCGCGTGCCAAAACGACAATCCCCAGGCCGAAAGAACGCCTCAGTGAAGAACGTTCGCGGCTCGAACGCGAAACGCGCGCAGCTTGAAGCGCACACGAAAGACGCCGACGACACGCAGCTCACCACCGATCAGGGTCTGCGTATTAACGATGACCACAACACGCTGAAGGCCGGCGCCCGCGGGCCGTCGCTGCTCGAAGACTTTCACTTTCGAGAGAAGATCACGCACTTCGATCACGAGCGCATCCCCGAGCGCGTCGTGCACGCTCGCGGCTCGGCGGCGCACGGCGTCTTCCAGGTGTACGACTCGCTCGCCCGATACACGAGGGCGGAATTCCTCATCATCCCCTCGAACGAGACGCCGGTCTTCGTGCGCTTCTCCACCGTCGCCGGCTCGCGCGGCTCCAGCGATCTCGCCCGCGATGCTCGCGGCTTCGCGGTCAAGTTCTACACCGACGAAGGTAACTTCGATCTCGTCGGCAACAACATGCCCATCTTCTTCATCCAGGACGCGATCAAGTTCCCGGATCTCGTTCACGCCGTGAAGCCCGAGCCGAACAATGAGATGCCGCAGGCGGCGTCCGCGCACGACACGTTTTGGGACTTCATCTCGCTGACGCCCGAATCGATGCACATGATCATGTGGGTGATGTCCGACCGCGCCATCCCGCGCAGCCTGCGTATGATGGAGGGCTTCGGCATCCACACATTCCGCCTCGTTGACGCGAAGGGGAAATCGCGGTTCGTGAAGTTCCACTGGAAGCCGCTGCTCGGCGTCCACGCCGTCGCCTGGGACGAAGCGCAAAAGATCTCGGGCAAAGACTCCGACTTCCACCGCCGCGACCTCTGGGAAGCGATCGAGGCGGGCGACTTCCCGGAGTGGGAGCTCGGATTACAAATCGTCGAGGAGAAAGACGAATTCGCCTTCGGCTTCGACCTGCTCGACCCGACGAAGATCATCCCCGAAGAACTCGTGCCGGTGCAGCGCGTCGGCAAGATGACGCTGAACCGCAACCCAGATAACTTCTTCGCCGAAACGGAGCAGGTCGCGTTCCACGTCGGCAACGTCGTCTCCGGCATCGACTTCTCGAACGACCCGCTGATGCAGGGACGTCTCTTCTCATACACCGACACACAGCTGATCCGGCTCGGCGGCCCGAACTTCCACGAGATCCCGATCAACCGCCCCGTCGCGCCGATGCACAACAATCAGCGCGACGGCCACATGCGGCAGGAGATCAATCGCGGCGCCGCCAGCTACAACCCGAACACGGTCGGCGGCGGCTGCCCGATGCAGTCCACGCAGGCTGCGGGCGGCTATGTCACGTTTCCACAACCCATCGAAGGCGCGAAGGTGCGCGCGCGCGGCGAGAGCTTCTTCGATCATTACAGCCAGGCGCGGATGTTCTTCCGCAGCCAGTCCGATCCGGAGCAGCAGCATCTGATCAAGGCGCTACGCTTCGAGCTCGGCAAGGTCGAAACGCCCGCCATCCGCGAGCGCATGGTCGGCCATCTCGCGCAGATCGACGCAACGCTCGCCGCGCTCGTCGCCAAAGGTCTCGGGCTGGAGGTTCCGAAGAAGTCGACGCCGCCGCCGAACATGAACGTGCCGGCGGACGGCAACGCGAAGGCGTACCAGCATCGTCAGGTGACGGACAGCGAGGCGATCTCGCCCGCGTTGAGCATGACGGCGTCGATACCCGGCTCGATCGCCACCCGCAAGATCGCCATCCTCGTCGCCCCTGGGTTCGATGGCGCGGGCGTCGCGGCGATGCTCAAGTCGCTTCAGGCAGAGGGCGCATCGGGCATGCTGATCGCGCCGGTGCTCGGCGATATCGCCGCCGACAACGGCGACGTGTACGAGCCCGATCTCAGCATCCTCCATGCGGCGTCGGTGCTATTCGACGGCGTCTACGTCGCCGGCGGCGCTGGCGCGGCGACGTGGCTCGACGAAGCGGACGCCATCGAGTTCGTGAAGGACAGCTACAAGCACTGCAAGGCCGTCGCGGCGACGGGCGAGGGCATCGCCGTGCTCGAGATGGCGGGCATCGCCGTCGGCGCGAAGACGAACCCGAAACCCGCCGACGAGGCGACGATCGTCGCGACGACGATGAGCCGCTCCGTCGCACAACGCTTCACCCAGGCGCTCGCCAACCACCGCCTTTGGAGCCGCGAGCCGACGTTGCACCTGCCGCTATAGGCGACGGCGCATCGTTTCCTGGTTCCATTGCGCTTCGGCGCGATTCGGGTCGCAGCGGGGCATGTTTCATGTGAAACATATGTTCTATTAGACCGAGCGTCGCGCGTGGGCGCCGGGTCTGGACGCCTTCGCCGAGCCCCTCACCCCCGGCCTCCGGCCACCCTCTCTTCCTCAAGGGGCGAGGGGATCATACGAGCATCGAGGTGGCAGAAAAGGGTTTGTAGTGCGGTGGTGGCGCGGGGCTCGTTGCACTTGTCGACGGCGGCCGACGGCGGGCAGCCACACGGGACCGCCCCTACGGAACAGGCCCGATCTCGACATAAGGAGAGTGATCCCTTGACGAATCGCGTGGGAACGGAAACGGGGTTTGAGACGTATATTATGGTGTGAGGGTGACGGCGGGGGGTTGCTTTTTCCGGCCGGGTGGAGTAGCATCCGCTGGTTGACACCCCTTCGATCTATTTGTATACTCAGCTCAGGCTAGACAAATCCCCTTGTCCTCGAAACCTCATGCATGTCCCCAAGCGGGACTATTTGTGTCATTGGGTGATCACCGTTCGTAACGCATTGCTAGGAGCGCGCGAAGAATGACTGTCTCCACAGACATCGTTAGTAGCCGATCGTTGGTTCCGGCCAGCAAGAAGTCGTACGCCAAAATCGCGCATGTGCTGGATATCCCGCACTTGATCAGCATGCAGCTGACCTCGTTCGATTGGTTCAAGCAGGAGGGCCTGCGGGAGCTGTTCGACGAGATCTCGCCGATCTCGGACTTCACTGGCACGCGGATGGAGCTGCGCTTCGGCGACTACTCCTTCGGCGAGCCGAAATACGGCGAGCTGGAGTGCCGCGAGCGCGACATGACGTTCTCGGCGCCGCTGCGCGTCATCGTCCATCTGATCGTGCGCGAGACCGGTGAGGTGAAGGAGCAGGAGTTGTTCATGGGCGACTTTCCGCTCATGACGCCGAACGGCACCTTCGTGATCAACGGCGCCGAGCGCGTTGTCGTGTCGCAGCTGGTGCGGTCGCCCGGCGTGTACTTCACGCTTGAGACCGACCCGACGACGGGCCGCGAGCTCTGCTACGGCAAGCTGATCCCGAACCGCGGCGCCTGGCTGGAGTTCGAGACGAGCAACAAAGACGTGATGTCGGTGAAGGTCGACCGCAAGCGCAAGATCCCCGTCACGACG
>JBBQVO010000162.1:0-7833 GCA_038211505.1 Dehalococcoidia bacterium
AAGAGAAGGGCATCGGCCCGCTCGAGGTTCTCGGCTGCGTGACGATGCAAGTCTTCGTCCACTATCCCCGCACGATGATCGCAGCAGCCGTCCAATGTCACGTTAATGGAGTACCGAAGCGGTCGCATCTCACAAGAATACCGCCGATGGGTTACGTGATGTGTCCGTTTGGAAACCGGATCGGCTGCTGGACCTCTCACTGGAAAAAACCCCGAGCCGGTCGTCCGGACCGAACCCGCCGACGAGGTCCTCGACAAGTCGCCCCGCGGACAAGCCACACTCGACGGGATCGCCAAATCCGCGACACACTACTTAGTGTGCCGATTTCAGCTTCTCATCGATGATTTTCGCGAGGGCTAGTTCGTCTACGCCGGTGGGGAGGGTGTCGGTGAAGGCGAGGCGGAGGACGGCACCGGCGTAGTCGCCGCGGGCGAAGAAGTACATGCGCATGGTGATGGCGTTGAGCTTCGGGACGTCGGCGCCGGAGCCGCCGGCGAAGCCGCTGATCAACTCGCCGAGGGCGCTGATGTCGATCGTCATCTGGAAGCCGGCGGCGCCATCGCCGAGGCCGGGCGCATCGAGCTTGCTGACATTGGTGAGCTTGAAGGGCAGTGCACCGCCGCCGCTCGACGAGGCGATCGCGTCTTCGAGATCTTGCTGGCTGAGATCCTTGAAGGAGGCGAAGGCATTGCCGAGATCCTGGAGGTCGTCGGGCTTGATGACCATGGCGGCAACGACGCCGAGGCTGGAGAAGTCGCCGCTGGAGGCGTCACCGCTGTTGGCGATGCGGGCGGAGATGTTCATGCCGCCGGTGCTGGTGATGCCGTCTGGGGCGCGGAAGCTGTAGGCGGGGGAGTTCGTATAGCCGGATGGCATCTGGGAGTTCGAGGGGAGGTACTGCTCGAGGGTGGGATCGCCGGCGCCGAGGCCTGTCAGCGATCCAGTTGCGCCAGCGCTGCTGCTGAGGGCGCCGCCGAAGACGGAGCCGAAGACTCGACCGAAGGTATTTTCGCTGGAGGTGCCGGATGTCGATTTCGCGGGGGTGGCGGTGGTGCGGGCTGTGCGGGTCGGGGTCGCGGGCGAGGTGCTTGTGGCTCTCGGCGCCGCTGTGGCGGCCGCTTCGGTCGCGGCTGGCGTGGCAGTCGGTTGTGACGACGGCTTGTCGCTGCCGCAGGAGGCGGCGAGAAGCGCGATCATTGCGAGGGTGGCGAGCAAGGTGCGCTTCATGGGCGGCCTCCGGGCGGGTCTCTCAGTATAGATATTGTCGGCATCTTTGGGTGTTGAGGGCGGCGGATGTTTGCGGATTATGTGGTCGTGTAGGGAAGCTGGGGTAGCCGGGTTCGGCGCGATGTTCGCGATCCGGGCACGGGCGTAGCTGAAGCTGCGTCCCTACCTTCTCGGGCGGCGATAGTGTCGGATCCGGGGCGATGATCGTGATCTGGGGACGGACGGAGCTGAAGCTGCGTCCCTACCTTCTCGGTTCGGAATGCGAGCGGCGATCGGTGAGCGCCGCTCAAGTTAGAGTTTTACTAGTTGGTCTAGGGCGTCTACTAGTTCTACTTCGCTGAAGATGGATTCGAAGTGGCCGGCGACTTTGCCGTCGCTGGACATGAAGAAGGTCCAGGGTTCGGTCTGCAGTCCCCATTCGGCCATGGCGGGACGGAACTTCTGAGTTTGGAAGTCTTGCCAGACTTCGATGTGGACGAAGTCGACGCGATCTTTGTATGCGGGCACCTGCGAGAGGAGCACTTCGAGAACGGGGCCGCAGAAGCGCGTCTGGCAGAAGGCGGGCGTGCTGAACTGAACGACGAGCGGGCGGCCCTTGCCCAGCACATCGCCGATTACTTTGTCGTGCAGAGAGCAGGCGGGGGTGCGCGAGCAGAGCGTCTCGATCGCGGAGTTGGTGGCAAACGTGTCGTTCTTGCTGGCGGGGGGGATCTGGCCCTGGGCGGGGACGTGCGGTTGATCGAGCACGGTGAATGGCGCCTGCACCGTGATCGGCGCGCCGCCGCTCTTGGGGGTGGCGGTCACTTCGACGCCCCAGCGGCCGGCCTGATCGAACGGCGCGGTGGCGACGTAGAAGGCGATCGTGTCGGCGGATGCGCCCTGCGGGCTGCTGTCGTGGGCGTGGGCGCTATCGATGGACACTTCGTAGAGCTGCGCATCGCCCTCGCCGCGAAAGCTGCCGTTGTTGCCGGTGCCATCGATGGTAAAGAATTTGAGGTGGACGTCGGCGTCCTTCACGAGTTTGTTGCCGTCGGTGAGAAGGCCGATGGGAAAGCGATTCGCCTCGCCCTGGATGAACTCGGAGCCGAGGAGGACGGGCTTGATCGGGCCGGTTGCGGCGGTCGCGGCGGGCGCGGCGGACCTATCGGCGGTGGACGGAGTCGGCTGTTTCTTTCCGCTCGAGCCGCAGCCCATGGCGTAGAAGGCGGCGCCGCCGGCGATCGTCGCACATGAGCCACGGAGGAAGTGGCGACGGTCCAGGGCGCGGGAGAAGGGGGAACTCGAGCCGGCAGGTTGAGTCACAGTCTGGAGTCTCCACGGCCGAAGCGGCCGATGTGCATCGGGTGGTCTCATCGTAGGATACGCTGGATCGGCGCTGACCGATCTTGTGAACCGCCACCCCCCGCGCTGGCACGAATGCCGACGCGCTCAGACGGGTCGCCACGAGATCGCGTCTTCTTGACGAAAAACCGTCAAGGGCCCGCCGTCTGCCGTCACATCCTTCGACTCCACATGTTATGTTTTCGTATTCCTTAGCGGGTATTGAAAAAGCCGGTGCTGAAAACGTCGCTGCTCGCGAACCGATCGGGTGGCGGGCGAGTCGAGCGTCGCAGTTGCACCCCGCGGGCTGAAACGCCCCGCTATCGATCGGGGCAACGCCCGCGCTACCGATGGCTGAACGCCCGCGCAACAGATGGCTGACGTACGCGTTGCAGATGGCCGAACGCCCGCAGCTACCGACGGCTGACGTGCACGCGCTACCGATGAGATAGTTTTCAGCGCCATGTTGGCGCCACATGGGGGGATCTTGGCGAGGCAATCGGCCGCCCTTCCGGCAGAAACTTCCCGGCGCATGCCATCGCTCGATCGCATCGCGGCGATCGACATCCTGCGCGGCTTCGCGATCATTGGGGTCGTGCTCAATCATCTCTGGGACGACATTCGGAACCACGCGGTGCCAGCGCACTGGTATTACGCACGGGTCGGCTGGGATGTTCGCGATGGCGAATGGAGCCGCGTCCCGACGGCGCTATTTGAGGCGATTCTGCGCGGCGGCTACCTCGTGCCGCTGTTCATGATGCTGAGCGGCCTGTCTCTGTACATGGCGACGGCGCGAAAGCCGGACAGCCTCGATATCCCGACGTTCTATCGCCGCCGGTTCCGCCAATTGATCGTGCCGTACTGGTTCGCGGTGGTGTTGACGCTTTCAACGATCATCGCCATCGCGATCATCCAGGTCGCGCTTCACGGCGGCGGGTTCGCCTATCAGTACCACCATGTGACGGAGGGACGCTACGACTACATCGCTCCGGGGCACTGGGAACTCGTCGCGAGCGTGTTGCTGATTCCGCGGGCGTTCAGCAGTGAGTGGCTGTCATCGCCGCCGCCACTGATGTGGTTCGTCGTGCCGATCTTGCAGTACTACCTGCTCTTTCCGTTCCTCCTGCGGCTGATCGGACGCATCGGCGTCGCGCGATTCGCCTTGACGGCGTTCGCTGCGACAATTGCGGCGAGGTTGGCCTTGATCGTGTTCGTCGGGCCGATCGGTGACAATCCGGCGCGCTACTTTGCTCACGCATTCGTGCCGTTCCGCTTCTTCGAGTTTGCGCTGGGGATGTCGCTCGGCTACCTGCTCGTGCATCATCGCGAGCGCTTGCGGGAGATCATTTCCCGCCCGGCAATCATCGCGCTGATGGTCGTCGCCGGCTTCGCTATGGAGATCACGGGCGTGCTTGTCGACGAGCGCGATGCGTATATCGGCGCCGTCGGAGCGCCGATCGTCGTCTTGGGCGTGGCGTTGCTGGTGCTGCCGATGATGTTGGCGCCGGCGCGGCGGCTGGAAGTATCGGCGCCGGGACGTCTCCTGGCGTGGGTGGGGCCGCTGTCGTTCGCGGTGCTCATTGCGAGCGAGCCGATACGACTGGTCGCGAGCTTGCTGCGCGTCGAGCAGGTGCCGACGGCGTTTTGGTGGCTGTTCCTCGTGTTGTACTTCCCGATGACGTTTTTCCTCGCGAGGCCGATCGCCCGCTTGCTCGGCCTCGGGAGGCAGGCGAAACCCGCGCGGCCACCGGCCGCGACGGACGCACCGATGGCAACCAGCGACGACGCGCTCGCGACCGCGCCCGCTTAGGGTCGAGATTCGTCGCGATCACGACTCGATGAGCGCACGCAGATCCTGCTTTGATTCGCGGATGTCGGCCCAGAGATCGCCGATGCGGGCGAGGCGCTCCGGCTCCGTATCGATGTCGAAGTCGGTGGGATAGACGCTTTTCAATTCGTCCCAGGTGATCGGCGCCGAGACGGCGGCCTGCGGCGACGGGCGCAGCGAGTACTGCGCCGCCAGCGTCTTGCCGCGCGTGTTCTGGTTGTGATCGAAGAAGATCTTGCCGGTGCGATTCTTCGATACCCACTCCATCGTCAGATCATCGGGGAACTGCTGCGTCATGAACGTGCCGACGGTGGCGCTCGCGGCGCGGATCTGATCGTAGGTGTAGTGCCGCACGATCGGGACGTAGATGTGCAGCCCCGTCTTGCCCGTCGTCTTGACGAACGACGAGAGTCGCAGTTGCTGCAGCAGATCCTTGAGCGCGAAGGCGATCTCGCGCGTCTTCTCGAACGCCCTGCGGTTGAGCGCCGGCTCTTCGCCCTTCTTCTCGTGTCCGGCATAGATGTATGGATCGAGGTCGAAGACCATGAAGTCCGGATAATTCAGCACGCTGCGATCGAGGTTGTCTTCGGAATCGGAGAAGACGACGGGCTTGTCTCGGGCGTCGGGCTGTGGATTGACGTGAGCCATCCAGGCGTGCACTTCGAGATCGGCGAGCTGCGCGAGCCAGATCAACGTCTGTAGATTGTTGACGAGGATGTAGTCGCCGCTGGCGTCGGTGCTCGATGAGTAGATCGACGCGCGTTCCACGTGAAACTCCTTCGGAAACGCGGACGGCCAGTGCTTCTGGTAGAACGACGTGCCGTAGATGCCGTTCGGATAGCGCGTCAGCGTCAGCGGCCGGTCGCGCAGATGCGGCAGCATGTACGGCGCGACGCGCGCGTAGTAGCGGATCAGCTCGCGCTTCGTTCGAGGGCCGTGATCATCCGTCGCCGGCCAGAACTCCTTGTCGAGATTCGTCAGCTTGATCGGCACGCCGTCGACATCGAGCGTGAAATCCGCCTTCGTGTTCGCATCGAGCTCCTCGACGATGGACGCGACGGCGCGCTCGACGGACGACGCCGGCACCCCCGGCTCATCGGTGATGACGTCGACAGCATGCGCCGCCGGCGCTTCGCGGCCGATCGTGCGCGGATCGACGTCGTCGCGCAGGCCGAGGAAGACGGGTGCGCGCAGGTTGCCGTCGCGCGTCCACGAGCTGAACTTCACTTCGGCGACAAGCTCCGGTCGCACCCAGAGACAACGTGCCGACTTGCCGCCGGCCCAGCGGCCGCCGATCGTCGTCGGCGGATTCACGAACGGAGGCGTATCGGTGCGGAGCGCTTCGAGCTGCTTCTTGATGCGCGTGAGCATACCGTCAGTGAGGCCGGAGCCGACGCTCGATGCGAAGCGCAGATCGTCGCCGTCGTAGTAGCCGACGAGGAGGCCGCCGAACGTCTTGCTGCGCGAGCCCTCGCCTTCGGTGTAGCCGCCGATGACGAAGTCCTGCTCGTTAACCTTCTTGATCTTCAGCCACGCCGGGCTGCGGGCACCGGCGTCGTACGTGCTCGTGCCGCGCTTCGCGACGACGCCCTCGAAGCCGAGCGTGGTCGCCGCTTCATAGATCGCCACGCCGTCATCGCGCTCGAAGTCGACGCCGCGGATGCAGTCGCCGGTGATCAGCGTCCGCCGCAGGATCGCTTTGCGATCGAGCAGCGGCGCCTGGCGCAGATCGTAGCCGTCGAGATAGAGGATGTCGAAGACGTAGTAGTAGGCCGGCGATGTCTCGGCGATGCGGCGCACCTCGGCCGGGCGCGAGAGATTGATGCGCTGCTGTAGTTGCTGGAAGTCGGGGACGCCGTGTTCGTCGAGAGCGACGATTTCGCCGTCGAACACGGCGTCGCGCACCGGCTGTGATCGCAACGCGTCGACGACTTCGGGGTACTGCACCGTGAGCGCGTTGCCACGGCGCGAGTACAGTTCGACCTTCGCCGCTGCATCGCCGCCGTCGCCACTTGAGGCGCCGCGCACGAATGCGAGCGCGCGGACGCCGTCGAGCTTCGGCTCGAAGATCCAACCGGCGCGCGCGAAGGGCTCGGCGACCGGCGTCGCAAGCATCGGCCGCAGCGTCTTCGTGCTGGGGAATGCGGCTTCGACGGCGGCGGCGTGCGGTGAGCCGTCGGTCGTCGCGGACATCGACGGCATGCGGCCGTTTTTGAGGTCCTTGATCGTCAGACCGCTGATCACCGACTGATCTTCTTCGAGGATGTCACGCGTCGAGACGAACTCGTCGCGATGCTTGATCAACAGCCACGCCTTCGGATCTTTCATGCGGACGAGCGTCCACGATCCATGCAGCTTGTGGCCGCGCAGGGTGATCGAGACTTTGCCGGCGGCGATATCTTCGAGCATGCGGGCGCTGCCGGCGGCTTTGTCGCCCCACGAGTATTCGCCGCCCTCATCGGGCGTGTAGGTGCCGTTGTCCCAGACGATCACCTGGCCGGCGCCGTAGTTGCCTTTGGGGATGACGCCCTCGAAGCCGCCGTAGTCGAACGGATGATCCTCGACGTGCGCGGCCATGCGCTTGTCTTTCGTGTTCAGCGACGGCCCCTTGGGCACCGCCCACGATACGAGCACGCCGTCGACTTCGAGACGAAAGTCCCAGTGCATGCGCGTGGCGGAGTGCTGCTGGATGACGAACGTCAGGTCGCCGGCTTCGGGCGGGGCGCCCGCTTCCGGTTCGGGCGTGGCGTCGAACTTCCGCTTCTGGCGATAGCGGAGGAGCGCGTCGAGATCGGGCGCGGGTCGATCAGGCATGTCTGCATTATGCGGCGAGAGCGGGGCTGTCGGACAACGGGGTCTGGCGGACATTCGTGGCGGCCGAGCACCTCACCCCTGGCCCCTCTCCAAGCAGTGGAGAGGGGAGTTCGGGCGCTGCTCCGGAGTTCTTTCCCGGAACAGTCTCGCGCGAGTGGACGGCGCGCTAGTCCGCGAGAGTGAGTGACCAGCGGCCGCGGAAGACGTCGCCGGTCAGTGTGCCGGTCGCGGTTATCGAGCCTGATGCGTTGTCGAAGTGGGCGTTGCCGCCGTCGATGTCGTAGGCGAGGGCGAATGTGTGGTCGGCGTCGTCGCCGTCGGCTGCGTCCGCGACATCGCCGCGTACGAGCGTCGCGAAGACTTCGTCGCCGTCTTCGCGGACGAGCGTGAGGTCACCTTCGCCAGTGTTCGATTTGAGGCCGATATTCCAGGTCAGCAGGCCGGACATCGTCCACGTGCCGTCGGCCGAGGCGCCTTCCAGCGTCAGGATCTGGGAGCCGTTCAGCAGCTCTTGGCGCTCGACGATGTCGCCGGCGATGTCGATCTCGATGTTCATGCGGGGAGTTTATCGCTAGCCGGCGTTTTTTCCGGTGGGCGAATCTGCAGGCCGCGATCGACGCGGGGCCTCTCGTATACCGGCAATA
>JBBQVO010000163.1:0-7801 GCA_038211505.1 Dehalococcoidia bacterium
CTGCGACGACTGTACCGCCTTTAGCGTTACTGGATCGTAGGCTCTGATATAATGGGCCGACGCACACCCCCCACCCCGATTTACCATTCCGGGGAAAAGGTCAGGTTACTTTCATGAGTTCTCGCTGGTTGCGGAACAGCTTCATCTATCTGCTCATCCTCGTCGCCGTCGTGGCGATCGTCTTCTCCTTCTTCCGGGGCGGCGATAATACGAAGAACCTCACGTTCAGCGACGTCGTCAGCGCCGGTCGCGACGGCAAGTTGCAAAGCATCGAGATTTCCGGACAGAGCTTGAACGTCAAGCTCAAGAGCGACGCCCAGAAGTACACGTCGCGGATCGGCAACAGCACCGATGTCGAGAAGGTGCTCGAAGACAACGGCGTCAAGATCGGCGGTTCGACCGATACGTCCGTCGACGTCAAGTACAAAGAGCCGTCGCAGTGGGGCGCTTGGACGTCGCTGCTCGTCACGTTCCTGCCGATCCTCGTCTTCGGAGCCATCCTCATCTTTATGATGCGGCAGGCGCAGGGATCGAATAGTCAGGCGATGAACTTCGGCAAGAGCCGCGCCCGCATGTTCACCGGCAACAAAACCACCGTTACCTTCGCCGACGTCGCCGGCGTCGATGAGGCGAAGGAAGAGTTGGCTGAAGTCGTCGAGTTCCTCAAGTACCCGGAGAAGTTCGCGTCGCTCGGCGCGCGCATCCCGCGCGGTGTGCTGCTCGTCGGCCCTCCCGGGACTGGCAAGACGCTGCTCTCGCGCGCCGTCGCCGGCGAAGCGGGGGTGCCCTTCTTCTCGATCAGCGGTTCTGAATTCGTCGAGATGTTCGTCGGTGTCGGCGCGAGCCGCGTCCGCGACCTCTTCGACCAGGCGAAGCGCAACTCGCCCTGCATTGTCTTCGTCGACGAGATCGATGCGGTCGGCCGCCAGCGTGGCGCCGGACTTGGCGGATCGCACGACGAGCGCGAGCAGACCCTGAACCAGATCCTCGTCGAGATGGACGGCTTCGACACGAACACGAACGTCATTGTCGTCGCGGCGACGAACCGCCCCGATATTCTCGACCCGGCGCTGCTGCGCCCCGGCCGTTTCGACCGCCAAGTGATCCTCGACCGCCCCGACAGCAAGGGCCGCGCGATGATCCTAGAGGTGCACACGAAGGGCAAGCCGTTCGAGAAGGATGTCGATCTGCCGACGCTCGCCAAGCAGACGCCCGGCTTCTCCGGCGCCGATCTGGCGAACCTCGTGAACGAAGCGGCGATTCTCGCCGCGCGTCGTAACAAGAAGAAGATCAGCATGAACGAGTTCAACGAAGCCGTTGATCGCGTCATCGCCGGTCCGGAGCGCAAGAGCCGCGTCATTACGCCGAAGGAAAAAGAGATCATCGCCTACCACGAGGCAGGCCACGCACTCGTTGGGCACTTCCTGCCGAACGCCGATCCGCCGTACAAGATCAGCATCGTCTCGCGCGGCATGGCGGGCGGCTTCACCCGCTTCCTGCCCGAAGAAGATCGCCACCTGATGGCCCGCTCGCAGTTCAAGGACCTGCTCGCGACAAGTCTCGGCGGTCTCTGTGCCGAAGAGCTGATCCTCGACGGCGAGGCGACGACCGGCCCGAGCGATGACCTGATGAAGGCGACCAACATCGCCCGCAACATGGTCACACAGTGGGGCATGAGCGAGCGGCTTGGCCCGCGCACGTTCGGCAACAAGCAGGAGCTCGTGTTCCTCGGCCGCGAGATCGGCGAACAGCGGAACTACAGCGAGAAGGTTGCCGAGGAGATCGACGAAGAGGTACGCCGCCTCGTCGACCACGCCTACCAGACCGCCCGCGCGCTGCTGATCGAGAACCGGCCGCGCATGGATCGTCTCGTGAAGATTCTGCTCGAAGTCGAAAACATCGAGGGCGACGACCTCAAGCGCATCCTCGATGGCCTCGACAGCGATACGCCCACCGCGCCGCCCGCGCCGCCGATTCCTGTAGAGGAGCTGGCGGAAGAGCAGCGCGAGATCGAGGGCAAAGCCGGCCCGAAGCCGAAGCTCGGCCCGCCCGGCCTCGCCTGGGGAAGTCAATCGAACATCAAACTGGATGACGACGGCCTGAAACGCTAGGCCGCGACACCAACGAGATTGTGCGAAGGCTCCCCGATTCGGGGAGCCTTTCTCGTTGATGCGCAAACGTGGCATTCGCGCCGCGACGGATGACGAAACATGGAACTGATCCGCCTCCAAAACGTCCGCAAAGACTTCGGTCATCGCGAGGTGCTGACTGACGTCAACTTCAAGATCATCGCCGGCCAAAAGTACGGTCTCATCGGGCCGAACGGCGCGGGCAAGACGTCGATCGTCCGCATCCTCACCGGAGAGGAGCCCGCGACCGGCGGCGCGATCACGCGCGCGCCCGGCCTCCGCATCGGCTACGTGCCGCAGCACGTCGACTACGCCGACGGCGACACCGTTCTCGACAGCATTCTCGCCGCCAACGCGCGCGCCCGCGCGACGCTGCGTGAGCGAGAAGACGCGCTCGCGCTCGCCGCGCCCGACGACATCGCTGTGGCCATCGACGTCTACGAAGACGCGCGCGAAGCGTACGAGGTCGCCGGCGGCGAGCAACTCCGCGCCCGCGCCATCGCCATGCTAGATGCGCTCGGCCTCGCCGGACGTGGCGATCAACTCGTAGGCCGCCTGTCCGGTGGCGAGAAGAACGTACTCTCGCTGACGCAAGCGCTGCTGGCGGAGCCGGATCTGCTCGTGCTCGACGAGCCCGGCAACCACCTCGACTTCGCCGGCATTGCCTGGCTCGAAGCGTTCCTGTCGAAGTTTCGCGGCGCCGTCCTCATCGTCTCACACAACCGCTATCTCCTCGATCGCGTCGCGAAGACGATCTTGCAACTCGACGGCGGCCGTGTGCAGACGTACGCCGGCAACTACTCGGCGTATCGAGCCGCGCAGCTCCGCGAGAAGATGAACCAGCAGGCGGACTACAACGTCAACCAGAAGCGCCTCGCTCAGCTCGAAGCTCTCGTCAAGCGCTTTGAAGAGATCGCCCGCCGCACCGCCGATCCAGCGTGGGGCAAGCGCCTCCGTGCCCGTAAGTCGCAGCTCGCCCGCGAGCGTGACGACGCCGTCGACAAGCCGGCGTCGGAGCTGTCCGGGATCCGCATGAACTTCACGTCCGAAGGCAGCCGCGCCGATATCGCGCTACAGGTCCGCGGCTACAGCAAGTCCTTCGGCGATCGCACACTGTTCGACGACGCCTCATTCGAGATTCGCTGCGGCGAACGCGTCGTCCTGCTCGGCCCCAACGGCTGCGGCAAGACGACGCTTCTTCGCGACGTCATCGATCACGGCGCCTGGGATGATCCGCATCTGCGCATCGGCCCCAGCCTGCGCGTCGGCTACTGCGCGCAGGAACAGGAGGTGCTCGATGACGACCGCACTGTCCTCGGCGAGATCATGGCGATTCGCGACGTCACGCGCGATGGCGCCTTCGGCGTGCTGCTCCAGTTTCTCTTCCGTCCCGACGACTTCACGAAGCGCGTCGGCGATCTCTCCGGCGGCGAACGCAATCGACTGCAGCTTGCGCGATTGATGATCGAGCAGCCCGACTTTCTGATCCTCGACGAGCCGACGAACCATCTCGATATCCCCGCCTGCGAGGCGATCGAAGAAGCGCTCGCCGACTTCAAGGGCACGATCCTGGTCGTCTCGCACGATCGCTACTTCCTCGACAAATCAGTCGAGCGCGTCATCGAAGTGCGTGACGGCCAGTTCGCATCCTTCGCCGGCAACTTCTCCGAATTCTGGGCTTCGCGCCCACCCGCCTCTCGCACATCGGCTGCACGAGTTACGACCCGTCGCAACGAACGCGAACGCGGGCCGTCGCCGTCACAGCCGATCGCGTCATCATCGCGCGCGTCGGCAGCAGCCGTCGAGATCCAGGCGCGCATCGCCGAAGCGGAGCGGGAGGCGGTCGCACTCGAACGCCGCGTCGCCGACGCGTTCACCAGCGGCGACCACCGCGAAGGCACACGCGCCGCTCGTTCGCTCGAACAGCAACGCGCGCGCATCGACGAACTCTACAAACGATGGCTCGCGTTGGAGGAGTCACCGAAGGCGCGATAGGCGAGGGGTATTGTGATTCCGAGCGGAGCCGAGGATCTCCGGCGTGATCTGCAGTCCCGCGAGTGTCGGATCGCCACCGTCCGCGGGAAACAGCGGAAAAGCGATGCAGCCGACGTGATTAGTAGCCTCTCGCGAAACTCGGCGTCGTGAATACTGGACTGTCGTGAATACTGGACTACGGATACACGAGAGCGTCTCAAAGCTGGGCTCATTTGTCATGCAAACCCCCATCCTCGGACAGTCTCACGATGGCTTTTTTGGTGGCTGTCGCTAACGGCGCATGGACAGCTCTGGTGCTAGGAGGCGCGGTCCTTTACGAGGCGACTTGTGGCGGAAATGGTCCTCGACAGCAGCAATGCGGAGCCGGTTTGGGGTTAGGGGTGCTCTGGTTCATGGGACGAGCGATACTCTTCGTTCCGATGGCATGGGCCACGCATCGCCTTGCCGATTCGACGAGCTACAGATCCGACTGGATTGTAGCCGTCGGAGTGGGCGGCGTCGTAGCGGCTCTTGCGATACCCGTAATTGTGTTCGCACTTCTTGTATTCGGGCATTGAGCGCCGTCAACGGAGAGGACCGAGCCCGCTTTATTCGTGGCCCCATCGTCAGGTAACACAGCGGCGTATGCTGCCCCTGTCAGTAGCCACGGCGCGGGCACGCATCGTCAGCAGATTTAACGCGACCTGTAGCCATACCTGGGCACGCGCCACGTCCTCCTAGTTGAGATTGTTGACGACGGCGAGCGCGGGCGGCGTCATCCGCTGCCGCACCCTGTACGATCCGGTCGGCGGCATCACCTCGAGCGTGAACACATTGTTGACGCCGAACGTCACGCCGGCGCCCGCGAGATTGATGTCGATGCGGATCAGCTCGCCCGGCTCCAGCAGCGAATTCGCGTTGCCCGTCACCGCAGTCGCCGTATACGAAATATCGTTGACGACCTGAGTATCGTCGATATAGCTGATCACCGTGCGGTTCGTCGTCGCCGTGGGGTCGAGGTTCACCGAATCGCCGCCCGCCGCCAGCGTGATATCGAACTGCACCGTCGTCAGGCTGGTGCCGGTGGAGTTTGCGATCACGCTGCTCGATAGCTCCATCGTGCCGCGCGTCTTCGCCAGGCCCGCATACACCGCCTCTTTGCCGCGCTCAGAGCTGAACAGCCCGGCGCTCAGCACGACGAAAGCGAAGACCGAAGCGACGACGACGAACGCGATCAGCACGATCGCCGTCTCCAGCCCGGTGATGCCGTCCTCTTCATGCAGCGCCCGAATCCGGGCGGCAAGCGCTCGTAGTCTGCTCAACGCTCCCCCTCAAAGTCCGCCGCTATCCGCGTCAGGCGGCGGGCCGGTGTCGCATCAGGGATCGCCTTAGGTGATATCCCTAGTTCGATGTTCGGCGTGACGCCACGTGGCTTTAGTCGCGAAACACGCCATTTCACGCCTCAATTCGCATCCAGCGCGTTGAGCTGTCGTACGGAAGCGCGGGCGACCGACTCTGGAAATGCGCATTCTGTGGTATAGTTGTGAGTACCGCTCCGTTTGACACCGCCAAACGAGCCCCATAGACTTTCGCCCGATGCCTGCCGCACGGCGGGCATTCTGGTGTGTTGGAGGATTCTGTGTTCGCCGTAGTCCGCACCGGTGGCAAGCAATACCGCGTCCGCGAGGGCCGTCCGATCAAGATCGAGCGCCTTCCCGGCGATGTCGGCTCGACCATCGAGCTCGGCGATGTGCTGCTGCTCGGCGAGGGCGACGCGATCACCGTCGGCGCCCCGACGATCTCCGGCGCCCGCGTCGTCGGCACGATCGCCGAGCAGGGCCGCTCGAAGAAGATCATCGTCTTCCGCTACAAAGCGAAGACGCGCGCGCGCAAGAAGAACGGCCATCGTCAGCCGTTCACGATGCTGATGGTCGATGACATCCTCGGTCCCGGCCAGCAACCGAAGCCGAAGCAGGCCGCCGCAGCTGCTGAGCCGGAGGCCGCCCCAGCGCCGAAGGGCCGCCGCGGTGGCCGCAAGACCGCCGCTGCCGTCGTCGAGCCGGCAGCCTCTGTTTCGTCTGACGACGACGCAACCGTAACCGCGCCTGCCGATGCTACTCCAGAAGCGCCAGCGACGCCGGCCGCTCCCGCACGCAGGCGTCTCGGCCGCAAGAAAGCAGAGTAACGATGGCTCACAAAAAAGGTGTAGGCAGCTCACGCAACGGGCGCGATAGCAACTCCCAACGGCTCGGCGTCAAGCGCTCCGACGGGCAACTCGTGCTCGCGGGCACGATCATCCTGCGCCAGCGGGGCACGCGCGTGCACCCCGGCCGCAACGTCGGCGTCGGCCGCGACCACACGCTCTTCGCGCTCGAACCGGGCGCCGTGAAGTTCGAGCCGTTCGCCAAGGGCCGGCGCAAGAAAGTCAGCATCGTAGCCATGGAGGCCGCAGCCGCAACCTAACAGCCAAAACAACGAGACCGTCCGATCTGAGGAGCCCCGAGAAAGTCCATCGAGATGCAAGCGAAAATTCACCCCGACTACGTCGAATCAACCATCCACTGCGCCTGCGGCAACAGCTGGCAGACGCGTGCTACCCGGCCCGACCTTCACATCGACATCTGTAGCAATTGCCACCCGTTCTTCACGGGCCAGCAGCGCATCGTCGACACCGCCGGCCGCGTCGAACGCTTCACGAAGCGCCAGGCGAAGTCCGACGCCGTGAAGTCAAAGGTGAAGAAGTAGTCCCAACGCGGCCTGTCATCTGGACAGGCCGTTTTGTTTGCAACGGCGATGCTCGCTGATGCCGCTCTATTGCGTCATTGAGCCGTTAGCCACTTCGAGGATGCCACGTGAGTCGCGAAACCGGCAGCGTCATCTCGGCCGTGACCGGCGAGAGCGTCGAGATCGACCAGAGCGCCATTCGCTCCGTCGATGCCGAACGCGTCGAGCTTCGACAGGCGGCCGCGCAGAACGTCCGCGGCGAAACGATGGACGTCGTCGATAGCGCGGTGTTCACGATGCGCGCGACGGAAGTGAACATGAAGGATTGCGCCAGCCTCGGTGTGTTCGGCGAGCACGTCGTGATGCGGGATTCGTCGGCGGCGATCATCCTCGCCCGCAAGGTCGAAGGCGATGGCCGCAATGTGGTGACGCCGATCGCCGCCTTCGCGCTGGGTCTCGGCGTCGTCACAGGTATCGGCATAGTGCGGCGATTGCGCCGGCGGTAAGGCAGGACAGCATCATGGCAAACAGCGAACTCCAGGTCGAAAAGCGCACCGTGCTGGGCAAGAAGGTCGCGCAGCTGCGCCGCACAGGTGTCACACCGGCGAACATCTTCGGGAACAAGATCGAGTCCACCTCCGTGCAGGCCGACACCGTCGCGCTCACGCACCTGCTGCGCGCCTCGACGCGCAACGCCATCATCAACGTCACCGTCGACGGCGAGGCGTCATCGCGCACCGTCGTCGTGCGCGATCTCAAGCGCAACGCCGTCACCGGACAGCTGCTCCACGTCGACTTCTATCAGATCTCCATGACCACGAAGATGCGCGCCGACGTGCCCGTTGTCCTCATCGGCACGTCCGAAGCCGTCGCGACGTTCGGTGGCATTCTGCTCCAGATGGTCGAGTCGATCGCCGTCGAGGCGCTTCCGGGCGACATCCCGACGCAGTTCGAAGTCGACGTCAGCCGCCTCA
>JBBQVO010000164.1:0-7785 GCA_038211505.1 Dehalococcoidia bacterium
GAGATATGCCACAGCCTGATCTACCTGCACGTCCGTCGCAACAGTGTTCATTCCACCTCTCGAAGCCGCTATTCCACCGCGGTGGGACAACTCAGAACGTAGAACCGCCAAACCTTCGCCCGTACGTCGTCTCTGTTCGCCTTACAAATGATTCGGCGCCGCTGCGCATTCGTGACGCGGCGACGCCGTGCTTCCCGTTCCTTCAGTTCCGGGCGTACGCGCCCGTCTGATACGCCGACCAGCGCTGCGCGAGTTCGCGCGCGATCATCTCCGGCCGCAAGACAGCGAGGCCAACCGGCGAGCGCCCCGAACGCAGCCGCGAGAGCAGCTTCTCGAAGCACGCTTCATCCATGCCGCTGAGCCGGTAGTCGGTGAGCAGTGCGATGCCATCCTCGATCGCACGACGATCACCGTTGTCGGCCAGCAGCGCGAGACGCCGCCGGTAGTCGGCCACGACTTCATCCATGAAGACTTCGACGTTCGGCATTCCCTGCCTCCACACACCCAATTCCGGGCATTGCCCAGGGGGTGCTACTGCCTGCTATCGCCCTTCCGGTGTCGTCTTCGATGTCACGATGTGCAACGGCGCCGTCTCGGGCTCGGGCGCGACTTCCGCATCTTCCGCGCCCGGCTCGCTGTATCCCGCCGCCATGTGCTCCGGCACCGACGGCAGGATGCGCAGCCGGTAGACGGAGATCCGCTGCTCCGTCGGCCCCTGCAGCTTGAACGTCAGGTGCTTGTCGCTGATCCGCATATCCGTACCGTCGGCCAGCGAGAGCGCAAGCTCGCCGCGCTCGCGCTCCAGCATGTGCATCTCCCACGATGGCCACATCGTCACTTCGGCGCGATCGAGGTTTACCTCGCACGGGCCGCTGGCGATGAACTCGCCGCCTGCGTTCGTCAGCTTGCCTTCCATCCGCACGGTCAAGCTCCTTGCCTATGCCCTCGTCCTGCCCGTCGCCCGCGTCCATGCGGGTCGATTCCCGTTGATTGACCGCGGTCCGGCGGCGGCTACATGGCGCCGCCCCCACACGTTCATTCGCCTTCTTACCCGCGCTTGCGTCTCTTCGGCTGATCCCGTGGCGCCGGCGCCGCGTCCGCGATCGGGACGGGAGTCTGCACCGGCCGCACCGGGCGGCGGGTACGGGTTCGTGATATCGGTGCGGCCGGGCGCAGCCGAAGAGAAAGCCCCGCATTCAGGGCCGACGGCGTGAACTCCGGATCCATAAACGGCAGCTGCGCCTCGGGCGTCGTGCCATCGTTCAGGCGGCGGAGTTCTTCTTGCAACGCAGCCAGATCCGCGAATTGGCGGTACACGCTGGCGAATCGCACGTAGGCGATCGGGTCGAGATGCCGCAGCTGCTCCATCACCAGCTCGCCGAGCGTCGTCGACGGCACTTCGGCCGCGTTGGCGGCGTAGAGCTGCGATTCGATACCGGCCGCGAGCGACTCGACGGCGTTCGCAGCGAGCGGCCGCTTCTCGCACGCCTTCCGCATGCCGGCCAGCAGCTTCTCGCGTGAGAACTCTTCGCGGCGACCGTCCTTCTTTACGATGTAGAGGGCGACGGCCTGGATGCGCTCATGCGTAGTGAAGCGGCCGGCGCAATCGGGGTTCAGGCACTCGCGACGGCGCCGGATCGCGTCATCGACGTCACGCGAGTCGACCACCTTGGAGTCTTGCCAGTCGCAATATGGACAGCGCATCGCCCGGAGTGCCCCCTCGAACGCCCATCGACCGGTGTGATCGACAGGCGACAAGCGCGAGCGTACCACCACATCTAGTGCTTGTCAATCACCACAACCGGGAAATAGCACAAGATATAGTTCTGATCGGGTCGTGGGTCATGGATCCTTGAATCTCCCCTTCCTGCGTCGGGAAGGGGGCAGGGGTTAGGTCGCCCCGCCCGCGCCAACGCATCGTTTCCGTCTCCGAGCGCCCGCGCGCCCACCCGAACCCCTTTCTGTGCTTTCTGTGTCCTCTGTGGATCCCACCCGTCATCAAAACCGCGACTAGGTGTATAATCCCGTCAAGTAGCCTATGCTCCCGGTTTTGTGGCAACTGCCCGTGCCACCTCACCGGGTCGGGCTACTTTTTTCGTGGATCCCTTCGTGGCTCCGCCGGGTCCTGAACCCTTCTGTGCCCATCTGTGTCCTCTGTGGACCGGTATCTCAACGCCACGGACAAAAGGGAAGACCGTGAGCTGCACCATCTCCCAATGTGCAGCTCACGGTCCGTTCTCTCCCTGGTGGGGGAAAGCTCCCGGGCACCTCTACCCGGGACGGCTAGGCTAGACAGGCTCCTCCTTTCTCCAACTCCTCCAAACGATCCTTACCGCGCCGTTACCGTCCGGCGCAGGAACGTTGGCAACTCTGTGTCCGCCGGATCCGTCAGCGCTGCCGCGTGCATCGCTTCCGGCTGCGACGGCATCGCCTCACGACCCGATGTCGGCTGCGAGGGCATTGCCTCGCGACCCGATGACGGCTGCGATGGCGAATCGCCGCCGAGACCGTCGTCGTCGGGATTCCGCTTGCGGAACTGCTCGGGGATCGCGCTGACGGCGACCGGTCGCGCGAAGCCGGTGGCGATCAGCGTGATCTGCACCTCGTCGCCCAGCTTCGGGTCGATCGCCGTCCCGAAGATGATCTCCGCCTCCGGCGAGACGACGTCGGCGATCACCTGCGCCGCCGCGTTGATCTCGTGCAGGCCCAGGTTCTTGCCGCCGCTGATGTTGAACAGCACGCCGCGCGCGCCGTCGATCTGCACGTCGAGCAGCGGGCTCTCGATCGCCATCCGTGCCGCATCTTCGGCGCGGTTGGCGCCGCTCCCGCGCCCGATCGCCATCAGCGCCGGCCCGGCCTCCGACATGATCTTGCGCACGTCGGCGAAGTCGAGGTTGATCTCGCCCGGCAACGTGATGATCTCGCTGATGCCGCGGATGCCCTGAAGCAGAATGTCGTCCGCCGTGCGGAAGGCCTCCTCGACCGTCACCTTCTCGTCGCAGATCTGCAGCAGGCGGTCGTTCGGGATGACGATCAGCGTGTCGCACTTGTCCTGCAAGCGCTGAATGCCCTCTTCGGCCTGCGTGCGGCGCTTCTGGCCCTCGAAGCTGAACGGCTTCGTGACGACGCCGATCGTCAGCGCGCCGGCGTCCTTCGCCACTTCGGCGACGATCGGCGCCGCGCCCGTCCCCGTCCCGCCGCCCATTCCCGCCGTCACGAAGACCATCTCCGCGCCGCGCACAGCTTCGAGCAGCTCGTCCTCGCTCTCCTCCGCCGCGCGCAGCCCGCGCGACGGGTCGCCGCCGACGCCGAGGCCCTTCGTCAGCTTGTCGCCGATGCGAATCTTCACGTCCGCCGGCGACAGCTGCAGCGCCTGCGCGTCGGTGTTGACCGCGACGAACTGCACGCCGGCGATCTGCTCGGCGATCATCCGGTTGACGGCGTTGCAGCCGCCTCCACCGACACCGACGACCTTGATTGGCGGCAGCCCGTCCGAATACGTCCTATTGCTCACGATGGCCTCCCTTCGCTGCTCTTCCTGCCTCAGTTCCTTCAGCTCTTCTTCGAACATCGCCGTCTGCGTGTACGTCGGTAGCACGTCGCCCGCCGCCGGTAACGGCGCGCGCGGCAGCGCATCGCCTCCGCGGCCCATGTCACTCCAGCTCTCCACCATCCTGCCTCCTTGCTGTTCAGGTGATAGGTGACAGGCGAGAGGTGATAGCGTCCGCAACCGGGCCTATCACCTGTAACCTCTCACCTATCGCCTTCCCCCTTCACGCCTCGAACCATTCATTCGACTCAACCGATACTCGTAACGCCGCCCTTCCGAACGACGATCACTCCGGCAACAACACCCGCGCCCAGTTCGCGAGACGCCGCCCGACGCTCCCAAGGTTCAACGAAGGTCGCGGCGCGTGATGCCACGAGCTCGCCTCCGCCTCGTTCACCGCCCACTGCAACAGCCCGACGCTCGTCGCGTATGCCGGATCGATCAGCGTGTCCGTCAGCCCGTGCAGGTTGCGCGGCACGCCGACGCGCGCCGGCCATCCCGTCACCTGCTCCGCCAGCAGATCGATGCCCGTGAGCTTGGCACTGCCGCCGGTCAGGACGATGCCGGCCGAGATAACGTCGTCGTGCACCGCCCGCTTCACCTCCGCCATCACCATCTCGAGGATCTCCTCCGTCCGCGCCTGCACGATCTCGCAGAGGCGGCGGCGCAGTTCCGTCTTCGATCCTTCGCTGCCGAAGGCGTCGATCGTGATCTCCTCGCGCGCATCCACCATGCTCGGGATCGCGTGCCCCCACTTTCGCTTCGCTTCCTCCGCCGCCTGGTACGGCGCCCGCAGCCCGACGACGATGTCGCGCGTCACGTGGTTGCCACCCACTGGAATCACGCCCGTGTGGAAGATGCTGCCGTCGATGAACAGTGCGATGTCCGTCGTGCCACCGCCGATATCGGCGAGCACGACGCCCTGCTCCTTCTCTTCCTCGTCGAGTACCGCCTCGGCACTCGCCAGAGGTTCCAGGATCAGCCCGTCGACCTGCACGCCGACGTTCTCGACGCACTTCGTCAGATTCTGAATCGAGGCATCGACGCCGGTGATGATGTGCGTCTCGACATCGAGCCGCGCACCGTACATGCCGACCGGGTCCGAGATGTGATCCTGCCCGTCCACGACGTAGTAGCGCGGGATGACGTGGATGATTTCGCGATTCGTCGGGATGCTGACGACGCGCGCGCCATCGAGCACGCGCGTCACGTCGTCGGGCATGATCGGCCGCGTCCGGTCGGGGATAGCGACGATGCCGCGATTGTTGAGGCAGCTGATGTGCTGACCGGCGATGCCAACGTGCGCGGAGAGGATGCGCGTGCCGCTCGACTTCTCCGCCTTGTCGATCGATGTCTTGATCGCCTCCGTCGCGTCGCGGATGTTCTCGACCATCCCGCGCGACAGGCCGGCCGAAGGCGCCACGCCGACGCCCAGAATGCGCATCTCGCTCTCGTTCGCCACCTCGCCGACGACGGTGCAGATCTTGGTCGTGCCGATATCGATCGACGCGAACGTTCCCCCACGGCTCATGGCTGCCTCCCGGTTCGTTGTGCGTTGCCCGTCGTTCGTCGCTGCGTTATCACATTGCCCTTCATCGATCCACTCATCACTTGAAGCTCAGCCGGTCGCCAAAGCGCAGGTCGGCGACGTTGAGCGCGATGTCGCTCTGCCGCGCCTGCTCCGTCAGCGCGTACAGCGCCGCCACCTTGTAGTCGTAGTCGCGCGAATCGCCGAACGTCACCCACAGCGGATGACCCTCAGCGTCGCCGTCCGCCGCCGAGAGAATCGCCGTCAGACCGGAGTCCTGGCGGTAGACGAGGCCGAGCACGTTGCGTCCGAACGATCGCTTCGAGTCGCGCATCAGCCGCACCGCCAGATCGACGGCGCCGCCGTCAAGCCGATCGCCCGCGTTCACGACGCGCTTCGGATCGATCTCGACGATCGCCGGCGTGCCGTACGCCGGCGTCACGTTGCTGAGGACGTAGCCTTCGTCGTCGATCGGCACGTTGACGCCGTTCATCTGCCACGATCCCCACACCGTGCGCTCGTCCACCGCGATCGTCACGGCGCTCCAGCCGTGCTTCGTGACGGTGACGCCGCGCACGCCGTTCAGCGCAGACACGCGCGCATTCGCGCCCGCGACATCGAGGCCGAACGTACTCTGGCCATCGAGCGCGGCGGCCGCCCGCACGTCGTCTTCGGCGAGTGTCGACGTGCCGGTGACGGTCACCCGCTGCACCGTCAGCCACGGCGAGTGGTAGGCGTACCAGGCGCCGGCGACGATCGCACTGATCATCGCCGCCAGCAGCACGAGCCGCGCCCGCATCGGTGTGATCAGCGGCCGCGATGGCTCCTGATTGCGTCGCTGCACGCCGAGCGGCGTGTCGTCGGCCGATCGCATCTTGATCACGCGCCGCATGCGCGACGGCTTCGCCGCCCGGTACGGCCACTTGCCCGGAGTGCGCGCGTTAGCCATGCGCCCTCCTCCCGTGCCAGCGCTCCAGCGCCAGATCGACGATGCGGCTGATCAGATCGCGATACGACACACCCGCAATGCCCCAGAGCGTGGGAAACATGCTCACCGGGCGGAATCCGGGCAGCGTGTTGATCTCGTTGATCAAAGGCCGTCCCTCCGCCGTCAGGAAGAAGTCGACGCGCGCGAACCCCGTGCCGTCGATCGCCTGAAACGCCTCGACAGCCGCGCGCTGCAGGCCGCTCGCGACGCCGTCATCAAGATCCGCCGGCGCGACGATGCGCGCGCTGTCGTCGATGTACTTCGCGTTGTAGTCGTAGTATTCCCCGCTCGCCACGACTTCGCCGATCGGCGACGTCTCGATCGAGTCATTGCCCAACACGCCGCACTCCACCTCGCGCACGTCAAGCGCTTCTTCGACGAGAATCTTGCCGTCAAGTGCGAACGCCGCTTGCATCGCGGCGCCGAGATCCTCGCGCGAGCGCACCTTGCTGACGCCGTGACTGCTGCCGCCGTTCGACGGCTTCACGAACGCCGGATAGCCCAGCTGCGCCTCGATGCCGCGCGCGATGCTGTCGCGATCGCCCGCCCACTCGCGCTCGAAGATCGTCAGGTGTTTCGCGACATCGATCCCCGCCTGCTTGAACAGCTGCTTCTGCAGCGCCTTGTCCATGCCGATCGCGCTCGCCGCGACGCCGCAACCGGCGTAGGCGATGTCGAACATCTCCAGCATCCCCTGCAGCGTGCCGTCTTCGCCGTTGACGCCGTGAATCAGCGGAAACACGACGTCGATCGAGCGCAGCTCGTCGAGCACGTCGCCGCGCTCGAGCAGCGGCGGCACCTCGGCCTCGATGCGCTTCTCGAAGAGCGCGTCGTCGCGATCGAGCTGCCGCCGCGTCTCGGCCGGCGTCAGCCAGCGGCCGTCGCGCGTCACGCCGAACGGCACCGTCTCGAAGCGATCCGGATCAGCGGCCGCCAGCAGCTCCATCGCCGAGACAACGGACACTTCGTGCTCGACCGACCGGCCGCCGAAGACGACGCCGAGGCGCGTGCGATCGCTCATGCGAACCCCTCGCCCACAAGCTCCACTTCCGTCTCCAGTTCGATGCCGAACTGCTCCTTCACCCGCCGCTGCGCCTCCCGCATCAGCCACGCGACGTCGCTCGCGCGCGCCGCGCCGAGATTCTCAAAGAAGTTGCTGTGCTTCTCGGACACGCGCGCGTCGCCGCGCCGTTCGCCGCGCATGCCCACGGCGTCGATCAGCCGCCACGCGTGATCGCCAGCAGGATTCTTGAACGTGCTGCCGGAGTTGCGGCCGCGCGGCTGCGCACCGAGCCGCGTCCGATCGAGATCGGCGATGCGCGCCGTCAGCGCCGCCGCGTCGCCGCGACGCAGCGCAAGCTCCACCGCCAGCACGACGCAGCCAGCGCACTCGCCGCGCAGGATCATGCTGGACCGATACGCAAGCTCCATGTCAGCTGCCGGTACGCTGCGGACTTCGTTGGCGTCATCGAGCAGCGTCACAGCAAGGAGCACATCCGCCAGCGATCCCTCGTACGCGCCGGCGTTGTAGACGGCCGCGCCGCCCATCGTGCCGGGGATGCCGCACGCCCACTCGATGCCGGCGTAGCCTTCCCGCGCCATCCGCCGCGAAAGCGCCGCGAACGGCACGCCGGACTCCGCCCACACGACGACGTCGTCGTTCGTTGTGCCTCCACCGCGCGCGCTCCGATCGATCAGACTGCGCTCGATCGGCGACGA
>JBBQVO010000165.1:0-7673 GCA_038211505.1 Dehalococcoidia bacterium
GAGGCAGAGCAGACCGGTGCCGGCCTCGATGCGGTGGCGTCCGAGGTTGGACTGCCCGTAGATCAGGTCGAGGCGATTCGTGCGAGCCAGTTCGCAGCGTCGACGGAGACGGACACAACACTAGCGGTCGCTGTCGATACCGCTCCGGGTCCGGACGAGCTGGCGCAGCTGGACGATCGTCGTGT
This sequence comes from Dehalococcoidia bacterium, assembly GCA_038211505.1. Taxonomy (GTDB): domain Bacteria; phylum Chloroflexota; class Dehalococcoidia; order DSTF01; family JACRBR01; genus JBBQVO01. The sequence continues at coordinate 186 of JBBQVO010000165.1, forward strand.
GGTCGTACTGGGGGTGCTGTCACGTCTGAGTCCCGCGCACCGCGAACTGCTGACGCGCTACTACGGCATCGGACGCCCGGCCATGACGATGCGGGCGATTAGCGCAGAGATGCACCTGACGACCCAGCGCCTCTATCAGCTCAAGGCAGAGGGACTACGCCAACTTCGGCACCCGAGCGCCCGCCGCCTTCTGCTTGACTACGCCGCATGACACCGTCGCGCCGTTCCACTGGCGGCTCACTGGGGAAGAGGGACTCAACGGGAAAGATGCGGGCGGCGGTTGACCGACCCGTACGAAGCCGCACGCGCAGGGACGCCGTCTCCGCCGCCTTCGGCGCGCGCATCCGCAAGCTCCGTCAGAATGCCGGCATGAGTCAGGCAGAGCTCGCGGGCGACAAGCTGACCCGCTTCGCGATCTCGAAGATCGAGTCCGGCGCCTCGATGCCGACGCTAGAGACCCTCGACTATCTCGCGTCGCGCCTGGGCGTCACCATGCGCGATCTACTCCCGCCCGGCTTCTAGTCCTCGGGGACGAGAGGCTCACGCAGCGGTCACGCCGCCTTCATCGCCAGATACCCGAGGCTCTTGAGTCCGGGACTGATCTTTCCGAGTCCCCCGCGCTCACGTGCGCGAGCGTGAAAATGGTGCTCCGAGTTCTGTCTTGCGAGACGTGCTGGCGCCAATCGGAACCGATCGCCCCGTTCAGACAGAACGGGCGAACGCATCGGTAGCGCGGACGAGTTCCACAGTGATACCCCCGCCACCGTGGCCTTCGTCATCGACGACGACCGTTCTTGCGTGTGGCAACGCCTGCCCCAGCGTCCACATGTTGCCGATCGGGGCCTGAAAGTCGAACCGTCCGTTCACCAGGACGAGCGGGATGCTCGCCAGTCGCTCGGCTTCTCGTAGCAGCTCCCCGTCCTCCAGGAAGCCGTTGTGACGCACGTAGTGCGTGACGAGACGGGCGAAGGCGATCGCGTACGCGCTGTTACGGAAGCGCCGGTCCAGCCCGGTGCGCGGTGGCCAGTGCGGCGTCGCGGACTCCCAGAGGCACCAGGCGTCAGCGGCGCGCTGTCTGACCGCACGGTCGGGGTCATTGAGCAGCCGGTGGTACGACTCCACGATGTCATTGCCGCGGCTTTCCGGCGGCACGGCAGCGCACAACTGATCCCACTGCTCGGGGAAGAACGCGGCCACGCCGCCGCGGAAGGCCCAGTCGAATTCGGAATGTCGTCCGGTCGTGACGCCGAAGAGCACCATCTCGCTTACGTGGCGCGGGTGCGCCTCCGCATACGCGAGGGCGAGCGTGCTGCCCCACGACCCGCCGAGCACCAGCCATTGCTGGACACCGAGTTCGCGGCGAAGCAGTTCGGCATCGGCGACGAGGTTCTGGGTCGTGTTCGCGCTGAGTTCCGTTTCTGGCTCGCTCGCATGCGGCGTGCTCCGTCCGCATCCCCGCTGATCAAAGAGAACGATGCGGTAGATCCGGGGATCGAACAGCCGCCGGAACCACGTTGCGGCACCGGACCCGGGGCCGCCGTGGAAGACGAGAGCGACCTTTCCGGAAGGGTTCCCGCAGGTCTCCCAGTAGATGTGGTTGCCATCGCCTACCGCGAGCGTGCCGTGATCGTACGGTTCGATCTGTGGGTAGCGGTCGGTGCTTATCGACATGCCCTGAGTATGCGTCGAAAACGCCGACCCGCGGACGTTACTGACTCCCGCGCGGTCGCGATCACACGCCTCCGTCTACACCCGTGGGCGGCTCGCTTCCGGTCAGTTCGCGATATGCATCCGCGCAGGCCTTACGAAAGTCCGCGAAGTACCGGCCACACGCGATGTGATACCGACCTCCGGCAGCGTCGAGGTAAATGCCACACGCGGCCCGCCGCCCCGGCAGATCTACGTCGAAGGCTTCGCGAATTGCGTACTGGTGGACCAGCGAACTGCGGAAGTCTCGGTACACGTTGAGGCCCCCGTCGAGCAGCTCCGCGTAGGCCGGACCGAGGCGGCGGAAGAAGAACTCGAAACTGGCCCGTTCCTCGTGCTTCACAGGTTTCACGTTCGTGATCCGCCTGACGAACCAACCCATGAACTCGGTGAACGTCAGCAGGCCCAGCGCGGCGAGCACGTTCTCGCTCGGACCGGTGTCGGCGCGCGCGATCACGCGCTCAAGGTCGTGAGTCATGAAGCCAAACACGTATTCCTTGAACACGCGCCGGACCTCCTCGGACGAGAACACGGGGCGCGCCATCGGACAAGTGGATCAGAAGTCGCCGAGCGGGGTCCTACTTGAGTCCGCGGGCAGGAGGCGGGACATAGGGTGCACCCATCGGGTTTCCAGTCAGCCGGACGATCTCGTCGGGCTTAAACGGCGTGTCGATGGTCGCCCTGACTGCTTCAAGCGCATACCTGAAATTCGCTAGCGCCCTGGCCAACGTCTCCTTAATGACATGCTCGGCGGCGATCGCCGATGACAACATGCCGCTGAACCCGCAATTACCCTTCAGCGTACGACTCGAGGTGACAGCGGAGGATTTTCCTCCCATTCCGGTTGCGATGAAGCGTTGGACTTCAGCCGCTGGTCAACTGCTCTGTAAGCTGCTCATGAGCTCCGGCTCGCTCGCCGATGTCCTGAGCTAAACCCCGGAAGGGTCCCCACTAGGTGGAGGGTTCCTTTACGCGCCTCGATTTCGGTTGGCTGGACGACGAGGCAATTGGGCGAGAGTGAATTCCGTAAACGGATGAGCTAGAGGCGGACGATCTTCGGAGCCGAAACTGAGCGCCGTGCCGTCGCGCAGCTGCAACTCAACGTAGATCCAATACCCGGCGCGGTACGCGGCGGCTAGGCCATCCAGAGTTTCCGACAGCTCATGAGTGACCTGGGGCCCATCGGTCCACGTGCTGTGTGTGGCCCGCGTGATTTGCGCCAGCTCATTGTCGGCCGCTATCAGGCGTAGCCCGCCAATGTGGCCGTGTGCGGTATTCGCGTCGTTGGGCGCGAAGAGCACGCGATCGAGTCGAGTCGGACTGGACACACCTCGGTTCAGCCACCGCTTTCGTGACCTGGCACGACGATCATTCGCTAGACGATCATCGATCAAGTCAATCATCGCTGCGCGCGCATCGCGTTCTGCGAGTCTGCGGCTGTGCACGTGTGCGGCGCGACGCACCGCACGTTCGCTGACTAGAAGACGACGGCGGTATTTCGTACGCTCCTTCATGAGCACCTGCGGGGACAGGCGCGCCACGGCGGAATAGAGCCGCTGGCCTACACCGTGGGGCACTTCCGAACGGGTGAACGGGAACATCTCGCGCCTATCGGCCATGCGTATCGAACTGAGGATGCGATTGAGCGCGCCCGCGCCAGTCAAGAGCCTAGCCACCCCTGTGTCGTAGCACGAAATGCGCGACTCGCCGCGGTACGGCAAGATGACCCGCGATGTCGAACGACAGGTCCGCTGAGGCATTTCGTGCGGGCACGGCCACATGTCCGATCTGCTACCACCCGGTTTCGGACTCAGTGGACCAAAAGAGGCGCAAGTCTCTCGCGGGTGTCGAGAACGCCACCTTCGTCTTCAAATGCGTACCCTGCGGCAAGGCGGCGCGCGGGGTCCTAATGACCGACCCCGGACTCTCTCCGAGACAGAAGCGCTGGCTTGAGGCAGAGGCAGCTCGCAAGGCGGATGCAGCCAAGCCGATCGAGTGCTCCGGCTACGAGCAAAACAGGGATGGTCTCGGCATGAACGACAAAGAGTGCCGAGTCTGCCACCGTCCGGAGAACGCGCACTAAGCGAGCGTCGCCGCCCATACCGAAGCAGCGATACTAGTGGGAATCAAACTGCGCAGCGGGACACCGAGCTGCTTGGAAAGAAACGCCAATGTCCTGATGCGCGGCGCCACGCGCCAAGCTCAAGGGCCAAGGCCTCTCGCGGTCTCACTGGATAGCAGACCGCTATTGCGGCGAGCATCTTCCTGTGCCTGGCGGTGGCCAAATACGGAGCCGCAGGCACGCAGTTAACAGGTAGCGTCCCGCCGGCTTTCAACATCGAGCTAGACACGCCATGACACCCGTGCCGGCACCTTCCGGCACGGGAGAGGTCATGACGGCAATCGCAGGCATCGTCGAGCAGGGTCGGGTCTACATCGGCGGCGATAGCGCCGGCACCGACGGCCGCTACGGCCAGCAGGTCCGCAGCGACCGCAAGGTATTTCGCAAGGACGACTTCATCTTCGGCGGTTGCGGGTCTGCGCGTGTGAACAACCTCCTGCGCTTTCGGCTCGACCCGCCCAAGCCCTACGACTGGGAGGACCTGGCCAACCGCGACCACGCGCTCGCGTTCATGTCGACCCGCTTCGTCGAAGTGGTCCGATCGTGTCTGCGCGAGTACGGCGCCCAGATGAACGTTCACGGCGAGAGCCAGTTCGGCGCCGCGTTCCTTGTGGGCTTCCGGGGCTGCCTATACAAGGTCGACGGCGACTACCAGGTCGCGGTCAGTGAGGATCCTTTCGATGCGACCGGGGCGGGGGAGATGATCGCTCTCGGTTCGCTGCACAGCACTGTCGGCACAGGCCTCGGACCCCAGCGGCGTCTGGAGATGGCGCTGCAGGCGGCATCTCGCTACAACGCCTCGGTCCGCCCACCCTTCGTCATCGAGTCGCTCTGATGGTGCCGCAGGCAGCAACGCCGCCGCGCTACGAACTCCGCGCATTAGGTGGCGTCGATCCACTTCAGACGCTGCGCATCCTTGAACGTCGTGCCGCTGCGACCACGGTCATTGCCGCGGGCGGTAGGGCGCTGCGAACGCTCCTGCGGGCATCGCGCTGATGGCTGCGACACAGTTGCGGCCTCAGTTCAAGTTCGAGCGCGGGTCACGAAGGCTGTCACGGTCGTACGCCTCGGTCACTGCGGCGCTCGATGACATCGAGCATCACATCGAGCACCTCGCCGAAACTGGCTTCGGCGGCCTTCGCTTGGTCGAGGTTACCGGAGAGGACGTGGAGATCGTCGCTGACACCCACGACGCATTCCGCGCGCTGATCCGCGAGCGCCTGATGGGCTGGACGCCGACCTACGAGCTGTGGGCGGACCGCAATCTGATCGGCGAGTTCGAATCCATCAGCGATGCGGTGGAGGGGATCCGCGCAATCTACCCAAAGGGGCGCGTCGCCATCGATGCGCTCCGTGACCTCCGGATCCTCGAGGGACGCGCACAGGGATCGACGACCATCCTCGTCCTCGGCGGTGATTGGCTCCGAGTGTTGCTTCGTGAAGGCGACCAGTAGGTGGCACACATGAACCGGAGGTGCGAGCGAATGTCGGCCTTGGACGGCTCCAGGCGCATCGCTCTTCGCTCGTCTACGGCACGTCAGAAGTCCTCGCAGCCCACGGTGCGAGTGACTCCCTCGTTCCCGGCACACGTGAGTAGCCTGGGTCTCCCCCGATGAAGTACAGCAGTGCTTTGACCGACGACGAACTCGTGGCGATCGAGCAAGACGCGCGGAGCGACCGTAGTGGCCCCGCTGGCGAGCTCATCCTTCGGCTCGTGGACGTGCTGCGCGCGGCTCGTAGGGACATCGCGGAGTTGAAGGACGATCTCCACGATGAACGCAACGATGCGATCCAGGACGGCGCCTACATCAAGTGGCTTCGCGCGGAGATCGGCGTACTGCGGTTAACCGTGCATGACCTCCTCGACGCCCAGGCTGCGTCCCAGCGGGAGATTGACGACCTGAGACAGAAGCCCTGAGACAAGAATTGGGAAGCTGGCTGCCTGATTCGCTACATGGCTTCGCTTGTTCCGCGGCGATCGCCAATCGGCTTCTCGAAGATTGAATTGACGCCGGCACCTTTACGAGCGAGGCCGAGCGACTCTGCCCGTTTCATGACCCCAGCGCCCCGGGGCCCTAGTCCTCGGGGACGAGGTCCCGCAGTTTCACGCCAGCCTGCGTTGCCAAGTGTTTGAGGCTCTTGAGTCCGGGACTGATCTTCCCGAGCTCCACGGCGCTCACGTACGCGCGGGTAAAGAACGGCGCTCCCAACTCCGTCTGTGACAGCCCCGCTCGTTTTCGCGCGTCGCGCACCAAGACCCCGACGCGCGCGTACAGATCGCTGCTGGGTGCCGGAGTTCGGCGGCGCGTCTGCCTCGGTGCGGCTGGCATGGGGCGAGTATTCCATGGATCGACGTGAGTGAGCAGTCAGTGCGGCGAGTTCAAGGAACGCGGCATCTAGACAGAGTCACCCGATCGAATCGTGACGGAGGCTAAGCTCGAACTCGATCGCGCTCACGTGCGCGTAACTGAGCGGCGTGCTCGGCTCCGCCTCTACTCACGGAGTCATCGACTTACTCGATGCAGTGCTAGCCAGCCTTGCGTTCGAGACGCCTGGAGCGGAACACGCTGTACGCCTCGAGCAAGCGCGTGCGGTCTAACCCAAGCACTTTGTCCACCTTGGCGGACGCCTCGTCTACGCGGCCCGCACGCACCAAGCGGTCGAGTTCTGGAAACAACTTGACAAGCCGCGCCTCTTGCGCGGCAGTCATTGCTGGAATAGCCAGACGTTCGGCTTCCTTGGTCTCAAGCTTGAGGACGCCGCCGCCGTAGGCACGTCCCTCAATCTCCGCTGACAGCATTGTGGCCGAGCTCAGCATCGCAGCGCTTAACGCCATCACCTTGGGCGCCTTTGGCTTCAACTTCACGCCGTGAACCAGATTCGTGCTCCACGCGTGTTGCGCGTTGACGATGAGCCGCGGCGCCCGGTTGTTCATGTACGGCAAGAACGCGTCAGGCTTGGCTCGCGGTAGTGGGACTCGGTACCACGGCGTGCGTGTCCGGCACTTGTAGCCCTCGGTCACGAGATTCCTCTCGCCCTCTGCGAGATAACGCAGGACCATCTTCGAGCCGACGTTCTTACCGTGGATGAGCAGGAGGCGACTCGTCTCACCCGAAAGAAGCCTCATCCCCGATGTGTCGGATGTCGTTCGCAAGATCGGCGTCAAGAAGCGGGGCGGGATGCGACGCCGTTGCGCTTCTTCGGCGGTCATGATGAAAAACTTGTTTGCACCTGTGACGACCCCGATGTCGACGCTGGCCACCTGACCGAGCCGCTGCACTCCGTTGCCGGCGACAAATGCCAAATAGACGGCCTCGGCCCGCGCGTCAATCGCACCACTCCACCGCTTCATCTCGCCACTAGCCGGCCGACAAGCCGCCTTTTTCAAATCGAGCGAAGCGAGAGCCGTTTCGTCTTTGACTCGCAGCACATGTAGTCCCTTCGGCCCGTCGTTCGACGCAAGGAGGAGGAGGGCATCGACCTGGGCCTCCTTGAAAGCGGATCGGTCGAACGTGACGAGGACGACGCTTTTGAAGTGTTCGAGCAGCCAGAACCGAACCGGAGCTGCGTAATCGGTGTGCAGGAGTTCGGCTGGCAGAACTAAACCAAGGCGGCCGTGGTCGCGATCTACAAACGCGGCCGCGTGGATCAGGAAGTGG
>JBBQVO010000166.1:0-7671 GCA_038211505.1 Dehalococcoidia bacterium
CATCGCCTCGTCGGCATCGACGATGCGGTTGCGGATGAGGAAGTCCATCGCCTTCGCTACGCCCAGCAACTGCACGAGCAGATACTGCCCGCCCTCATCCGGCAGCAGCGCGAAGCGCAGCGTGCCGCTGCCCATCCGCGCCGCCGTCGAGGCGATCCGAAAGTCGCACGACAGCGCGAGCGAGAACCCGGTCTGGATCGCCACCCCGTTGATCGCCGCGATGCTCAGCTTGTCGAGGTTGCGAATCGCGAGATTCAGCGGCTGCGACAGTGCGCGCAAGCCGTCGTAGGTGCCGATCGCATTGTGATGCCCGGCGCCGATCGGCGGCACGAGCGCTGCGCCACCGCTGCCCGGCGGCCGTCCGGTGATATCGTCGCCGGCGGAGAAGCCGCGGCCGCTGCCGGTGAAGACGACGACGCGCACGCCGTCATCCATCTGTGCCTGCAGCAGCGTCTCGACGAGATCACGCTTCATGCCCTGCGTCATACCGTTGAGGCGATCCGGCTGGTTAAATGTGATCAGCGCGATGCCCGGATCATGAATCGCCACCTCAAACCCGCGATACCCTCCGTCTTGCATGTTGCCTCCTATCGTCCACGAAGCCGCAGGCACTGTAGGGGCGCTGCTCGCCGCGGCCCCGGTCGTCACGAGACCGACGCATATATTGGTACGACGCCGAACGGGCATCTCGTCGTTGCTACGGCTCGCCGATGCGCTCCTCGATCCACGGCACGATCATATCGAGCACGCGCTCGCGCGGATCGGCGAGCTTCGCGCCTTCTTCGCCGACCGGATGCAGATAGTGATTCGCCCACGGCAGCTCGAGCAGCGTCTTGTCGGCGGCGGCGCTCTTCTCGAACAGCTCCTGCTGCTCCGCCGGGAAGATATCGCAGTCGCCGTCCGCGTAGACGATCAGCGTCGGGATCGCGACGTGCTGGATGGTGTCCGGCAGATCGGCCTGGCTACTGAGCCCGCTCCACGTGCTCAGCCAGGCCCGCGGCGTCATCACCCGCGCCAGCCCCCACGATCCGTAGTTGCCGATGATCGGGTCGCCCGGCGAGAAGATGCTACCGAGCGGCCGGTTGCTCGGATCGATCGTCGGATCGAGGTACGCCGGGTTCGCCAGCGTCCGGTAGATGATCATGAAGCGTCCGAGCCAGCGCTGCCGTGTGATCGCGCCACGCTGATCGTCGGACAGCGCAGCGAACTCCGGCGCGCGCGAACGGAGGCGCGCATCCTCCACCTCAGCGATGTACGCCCGCGCTATCACGTCGAGCCGATGATTGCGCTCGCGCTGCTTGAGCCGATACGCCGCGAGCCACGTTGCAGCGTACGAACTCGGTTCGGGAATAGGACAGTAGCCGTTCGAGGGCGCGTACATATCCCAGTCGGGGTCGACCGCCAGCGGATCATGCTCGTCGACCACGCTCGGGTCGAGCACGTTAAGCATGAAGCGCCCCTCGCCGAGATGCGCTGCCACCGTGACGTAGAGATCGCCCGCCGGCATGTTCTCCGCGGCGAGCGGCACCGGCTCGCCGCCCGGCGTCTGGGTCAGCCGCTCCGCCGACGGCCGCGACGCCTGCGACTGGTAGAAGCCGAGCAGCGAGCCGCCGCCGCTGTTGCCCAGCAGCACGATGCGCTCGAAGCCGGCGCCTTTGAGATGCCGCATGCCGGCGGCGATGTCGAACAGCAGTCGCTCGTGCACCATGTCGGTGTCGTTGTTGAGGTAGCGGCTGTTGTGTCCGAATACGGCGTAGCCGCGCGCCACGAGGCCCGGCACGACGTAATGTCGCGTGAACTCGCCGCGCGGGTGCATCAGGTACACGGCCGTCTTCGGCTCGCGCCCCGCCGGCCGGTACAGGATGCCGAAACTCTGTCCCGTATCTGTCGCCTCGAGATACACGACGTCGCGCCGAACTGAGGCGTCGAGATGTGTGAAGGCAAAGGGCAATCGGCGGCCGCGTTCGATCGGCTGCTGTGTCATGGGGGATAGGTTACAGGCGACCGCCGGTACGTTATAGGGGGCCGGAGATTGACGAGATTACGCCGAATTTATGCTCGGGGTGCATGGCGACGGTGGTATGATACTTGCCACAAGCCGGAATTCTTGTCGGAGGTACAGCGATGAATCTCACTACCGGCGGCGTCCACCACATGGTGCTCGTCTGCAAGGACATGAAGGCCACGCACGACTTCTACAGCGACGCGATGAAGATGCGCCTGACGGCCGCCATTGAAGTGCCGCCGATCCCGCCGGAGCAGGCGATGCACCTCTTCTATGATATGGGCGGCGGCAACCAGCTCGCCTTCTTCTGGTTCCGCGACGCGCCGGCGGCACTGCCGGAGCAAGCGCACCCGAAGAACTTCGCCGCGATGAGCGCCCACGGATCGATGCATCACGTGGCGTTCCGCGTCGACAGCGAAGACGCGATCATGGTCTGGCGCGATCACCTCCGCTCGAAGGACATCCAGGTGACGCCGATGATCGACCACGGCTTCTGCAAGTCAATCTATTTTCAAGATCCCGACGGCGTGCAGCTGGAGATCAGCTTCTGGGTGCGCGTCCTCGACGATCGCGACATCAGCGCCGGTGTGCTCGATCGCGCCGGCATCAAGATCGCGGAACCCGCGCTCGCGTAAGTACACTCGTAATGACGTAAGAAGAGGTCGCGATTCACGACCTCTTCTTTGCGTTCGCCTGCACTGAATCGCTATCTCCGGCCGATACTAGAATCACCGACGTGCAACAAACTTGACGGACGCCTGTTTGAACTTGACGACAGGAACTACGCCGCCGAGCCTCAACGAGGAGTGACACCATGAACCGAATCACACGAATGTTGGCTGCGGGCGCGGCATCCGCCATTGTCGGCGTCGCCATCGTGACTGGCGTTGGCGCAGCGGGCGCCGGCCACACGCCCGTGACGCTGTGCCATTTCGTACCGGCGCACGGCGGCAGTTACATCATCATCACCGTCGATGACGACGGCAGCAGCGGCAACAAGAACGGCCAGGGTCACATGGGCCACGGCGACGACATCATCCCGGCCAACCCGGACGGCACCTGCGGCAGCGTACCGGACTAATCCTCGCCCTCTGAACGAGACCTGAGTGGGCGGCGCGCAAACCGCGAGCCGCCCGCTTCGCTAATTTTCTTGACAAACCAGAACATACGTGCGAAGCTGCGTTCGCTTCGACTTCCCACCACTCGAAGCGCCTAACCGGCATTCGTGGGCAGATTTCGTGGCCTCTCTTGACCTGTTACTATGCGCATCAGACAGCAACAAGCGTAGTATCAACCAGCGACGGCGCTCTGACCTGTTTGCGGTTCCTCTCCACCAACACCGCAGGCACGTTCGAGCGGCGTCTCTTTGTTCGGCAGATGTCAATATCGGCCGGACGCGAACGGAGATTGCCGTGAAGGTCGTATTTCTCGAAGACGTGCCCGGTACCGCCAAGATCGGCGAGATCAAGACGGTGAAGCCCGGCTTCGCTCGCAACTATCTGCTGCCGCGCCGCCTGGCGCTCCCGGCGACGCCTTCCGTCGTGAAGTCGGCCGAGAAGCGGGCGGTGCGCGAGGAGCGCCTGCAGGACGCCCGCGACACCGATGCGCGCGCCGTCGCCGGCCGGCTCGAGGGCGTGACCTACACCTTCACCGCCCGCGCCGGCTCGACCGGCAAGCTCTTCGGCTCCGTCGGCACGGCCGATATCGCGACGAAGGTCGGCGAGACGGTCGGCGGCGAGTTCGAGCGCCACAACGTGATGCTCGCCGAGCCGATCAAAGATCTCGGCGACTACCCGGTCGTCGTCAAGCTCACGAAGAACGTCAGCGCGACGGTCACCGTGACCGTCGTTGGCGAAGACGGCACGACCGCCGCCGACATCAAGGCGAAGTCCGAAGGCAAGTCGAGCCCGCGCGCCGACATCTCCGACGACGACGCCGACGGCGACGACGCCGAGTCCGACGACAGCGACACGGAAGACTCCGAAGACGCCCGCGACATCGGCACCGACGACGACGCGATGGAAGAGACCGCCGAGGAGTAGCCGCCGTTTCGGCAGCGCTTCCCGGCTCGTCGTAAGGTCCGCGTCGCGGACAAAGATCGAGACGACGAGTACGCAAGGAGGCGCGCATGCCGATCGTTGCTGTCGACTACGATTTCACGATCCGCGAGGCCGAGAAGGCGCTGCGCGACGCGCAGACCGCCGGCGACATCCGCAACGCCTGGAAGAAGTACATGGGCACGCTCGGGCACCGTACGCTCGGGCGTCTTCTGCTTGGCCGTTCCGCCGCCGAACTCAGCGCGAAGCACATCGTAGGTCAGGATTAGCCGATGGTCTCCGTCGCCGACAATCTGCCGCCATTCGATATCGAGGCGGAGGAAGCCTGCATCGCCTCGCTCCTCGTCGACGAGGAAGCGATCGGCCGTATCGAGGGGATCGTCCAACCGGAAGATTTCTACCGCGACCAGAACCGCTGGGCGTACGACGCCTGCCTCGCCCTCTGGTCGCGCAACGAGCCGATCAACCAGGTGACGCTCGCCCACGAGCTCTCCCGTCGCGAGAAGCTCGATGAGGCGGGCGGCATCCCGTACCTATCGCGCATCGTTGCCGAGCTGGCGACGCCGGTCGGCGTCGAGCACTACGCCCACATCGTCAAGCGCGACGCGACGTATCGCACGATGATCACCGTCGGTTCGCAGATCGTGCAGATGGCCTACCAGGGCGGCCCTGATCTCGACGGCGCCATCGGCCGCGCCGAGAACCTCCTCATGGGCGTCCGGCAGTCGCAGCGCATGGGCGATCTCGTCCCGCTGCGGACGCTGCTCGAGAACTTCTGGGACACACCCGGCATCGATTCGCCCTTCGCCGGCACGATCGGCGCCATCCGCACCGGCTTCATGGACCTTGATACCTTGCTCGGCGGCTTCCATCGCTCCGATCTCGTCATCTGCGCCGCCCGGCCGAGCGTTGGCAAGTCGTCGCTGCTGCTGAACTTCGCGCGCAACGCCGCCGTCGGTCAGAACGCCCGCGTCGCCATCTTCACGATCGAGATGTCGGGCGAACAGCTGGCGCAACGCCTCCTCGCGTCCGAGTCCGGCGTCGATGCCTCGCGGCTGCGCCTCGGCCAGATGACTGAGGTCGAAGAACGCCGCGCGATGACGGCGACGGGTGAGCTGTCCGGCCTCGAGATCTACATCGACGATTCATCCGTCGTCACGCCCGGCCAGCTGCAGACGAAGCTGCGCCGCCTCGCCCAGCAGATCGGCGGCGTCGATCTCGTGCTCATCGACTATCTGCAACTGATGCAGGGCGGCGGCCGTCATCGCGACAACCGCGTGCAGGAGGTCAGCGAGATCTCCCGCGGCCTCAAGATGCTGGCGCGCGATCTCGATGTGCCGATCATCGCCGCCGCGCAGCTCTCGCGCGCGCCGGAGATGCGCCAGCCGCACATCCCGATGCTCAGCGACCTGCGCGAGTCGGGCAGCATCGAGCAGGACGCCGACGTCGTCATGTTCATCTATCGCGAGGACGTCTACGTCACGCGCGAGGAGTGGGAGATGCGCAACTTCGATCAGCCGTACCCGGAAGGGATCACGAAGCTGATCGTCGCCAAGCACCGCAACGGCCCGACCGGCATCGTCCACCTGCGCTTCCGCAACAACCTCTCGCGCTTCGAAGACCTGATGGTGATCGAGGAAGAGTCAGCGTGACAACGGGTCTTCCACGCAGGAACATCAAGAAACACGAAGGGGCCGGGCGGGCCGGACATGAGGACGTTGTGGCCGCAGGCGCGCAGTTCGCGGGCTTCCCCGCGAGCGCCGAAGCGACCGCCATACCGAAGGTGTTCTTCTCCGACTTGCTGCCGCAGCTGGCGGACGATACCGCCGCCGTCGGCGTCGCGCTGTACGCCTTCAAGCTCCTGCAGGCAAAGCGCGGCTCGCCACGCTACGTCACGGCGGCGGAACTGGCGAGCGATCCCGGCCTCACGTCATTCCTCACGAACGCGCACGTGCAGCCGGAAGCGATCGCCGGCGCATTGCGGCGATCAATCGATGTCGGCGTGCTGCTGATGCTCGCCGTCGAGCGCGAAGGCGAGCGGCGCGAACTCTACTTCCTCAACGCGCCCGCCGATCGTCGCGGCATGGAGTCCGTGCGATCGGGCGCCGTCGATATCGGCCGCGTGCTGCGCGACGAGTCGCCTGCGGCCGCGCGATCGTCGGTATTCACGCTTTACGAGTCGCTGATCGGCACGCTGTCGCCGCTGATCGCCGGCGAGCTGACGGAGGCCGAACGCCTCTATCCGGCCGAGTGGCTGGAGGCGGCGTTCCGCGAGGCGGCGGCGCAGAACGCACGCAGTTGGCGATACGTATCACGCATCCTGGAACGCTGGGCGGTTGAGGGCCCCGATCATGCGACGACTGAACGAGATTCTGCCGGAGAGCGATACTTCAGCGGCAAGTACGGCCGCATCCTCAAGGAGCGTCTCCGGCCCTGACCTCGGCGACGTCTGCGCGTACTGCCACGGCGCGCGCTACGTGCGCGCGAAGGCCACGCTCGGCGATGCAGACTTCGGGACGGCGATCGCCTGTCGCTGCGCCTCCGACGAGTCGACGGAGACGCGCGGCGATCGGCTCGCGCGCTACTCGCAGATCGGCGCGCTGTCGCGGCTGACGTTTCAGAACTTGATCGTCCGCGGCCGCAGCGCCGGCGCGAAGGAGCAGGAGCAGTACAAGCGCTGCGCCGATGACGCGCGCGCGTTCGCCGACGGGCCGGACGGGTGGATCGTCCTCTCCGGCGCCAGCGGTTGCGGCAAGACGCACATCGCCGCGGCGATCGTCAACCGCGTCATCGCGCGCGGCGAAGCGGCGCTCTTCGTCGTTGTGCCGGATCTGCTCGATCATCTGCGCGCGGCGTACCAGCCCGGCGCCGAGATCGGCTACGACGAGCTGTTCGAGCGCGTTCGCAACGCGCCGGTGCTCGTGCTCGACGATCTCGGCACGCAGGCGCCGACGCCGTGGGCGCAGGAGAAGTTGTTCCAGCTGATTAACCACCGCTTCAACACGCGCCTGCCCACCGTCGTCACGACGAACCTTCTGCCCGATCAGATCGACGAACGCCTGCGTACGCGGCTCACCGACGCGAGCATCGCCCACGTCTACGTGATCGAAGCGCGGCGGCCGTCGGAGATGCGCGCGCTCGATGTGCTCGATCACCCGCTGATCCGCGACATGACGTTCGAGCGCTTCGACGCGCGCGGGCCGCATCTGATGGGCGACGATCGCAAGCGTGTTGAGAACGCCTACCGCCAGGCGATCACCTTCGCCGAAGCTCCCGACGGCTGGCTGCTGTTCATGGGGCCGCACGGCTCCGGCAAGACGCACCTCGCCGCCGCCATCGCCAACTATCGTCGCGCCCGCGGCGAGACGCCGGCCTTCGTCGTCGTGCCGGATCTGCTCGACTACCTGCGCCGTGGCTTTGCGGGCGACGATCAGCGGACCTCGCACGACGCCTTCGACGAGACGAAGCGCGCGCCGCTCTTGATCCTCGATGATCTCGACGCGCAGGCGTCGATCGCCTGGGTGCACGATCGCCTCTTCCAGCTGCTCAACTACCGCCACACCGCGCGGCTCTCGACCGTGATCACGACCGCGCTCTCGCTCGATGATC
>JBBQVO010000167.1:0-7617 GCA_038211505.1 Dehalococcoidia bacterium
CGGTGGGAGCTCATACGACGAGAACTCTAGTTTGCCGTCGCGCTCGGCGGTGCGGGCTGTGCCGCCGGGGTAGCGCGCTTCGATATCGGGCAGCAGCCCGAGATAATCATCGAGCAGCACGAACACGGTGAGGCGGGAGCGGTCGAAGACGTCGATCGATCCGTCGAAGCCGCTGAACTCGCTCGAGCGATCGCTGCCGTGCGCGTTGGGTGCGATGAACTGGCGCGTCTCGAGATCGAACGGCGCGCGGTTGCTGTAGAAGAGCACGTTGGCGCCCGACGGCAGATCGCGGATGTACGTGCTCGCCGTCGTCTCCTCGGAGAAATAGATGAGGCGCGGCCAGCCGTCCTTGCGCCACGTCCAGAAGTAGTCGTGCACGGTGATCAGCGTGATCAGCGCGAGAATGCCGACGACAGCTGACATCGCCGGCAAGCGCCAGTTGGCGCGCGTGCCGGACGCGCCGCGCCAGACGGCGGCGAGCGGCAGCGCGGCGATGAACATCACGAACGGCGCGGCGGCGAGCGGCTGGCGCATGATCGATCCGCGTTGCGGGATCGCGGGCAGCGGAATGATGATCAGGCAGCACAGGGCGGCGATCACCATTGGCTCGCGGCGCTTCCGGAACGCGACGAAGAGTCCGGCGACGAGCAGCGCGATCGTCGGCGGGTCGAGCATCGGTCGCAGGCCGTTGCCGTCGACGTCGTCGAGGTGTCCGTCCCAGAGATAGGCGCCGGCGAACGTCTTCGCCTGCTCGCCGAGCAGCTGCGCCTTGCCGCTGAAGCCGGCGTCCTTGAACTCTTTCGATCGCGTGACGTCGACCTCGGAGTAGTTGTTGACGTGGAACCAGTAGTAGGAGTCGGGGTTGGCGACGTAGATGATCATCGGCAGCGCGACGATGAAGCCGGTGACGTACATCAGCGCGACGGAGCCGCGCCACCAGCGCCAGCGCTCGCCGCGCTCATGCAGGAACGTGATGATGACGATCGCGACGGTCAGCGCGATGACGGCGATCGGGTAGATGTTGTAGGTGTAGAAGCCGAGGCCGAACAGCAGCCCAGCGGCGAAGAACCACCAGCGCTGCCGGCGCTGGATGCCGAGCATGAAACAGAGGAGCACCGCGAGCGTGATCGTGCCGTAAGAGATCGACCAGTGCGCGACGCGGCTGTAGAACAGGTGCCAGTACGAGACCGTCAGCAGCGCCGCGGCGAAGAACGCCTCGGCGCGCCCGATCGAGATGCGCACGACGAGGTAGAGCAGCGGAATCGCGGCGAGCCCGACGAGCGCGAGCGGCAGGCGCATGGCGAAGGCGGTGTCGCCAAGCGCCCAGATCGACGGCAGCGTGAAGTAGGCGTGGCCCGACGGCTGCCCGAGCACGGCGTGCGTATAAACGCCGATGAAGTCGCCATGCAGGATCTGATGCGCGTCGGTGCCGAGCTGCGCCTCGTCGCTGTGGACGCCGTAAGGAATGCCGCCGAGCAGCGATAGCCGGATCGCGGCGGCGCACGCTGTGACGAAGATCAGCAGCGTCACGTCGAGCGCGCGTGGATGCTCGTCGTAGTAGCCGCGCAGCTGGCTGATGCGTGCGATCACAGATCGAAGGATAGGCGCACGCGCGCGTTGTGCGCGGCGGCCCATTCCGTCATGCGCAGCAGATCGCGGAGACGGGCGGCGAGATCGGGCGCGTCGGCCGTTAGTTCGGCGATGCGCTCATCGTCCGACTCCAACGCTTCGATGACGTCGGCGATGTTTGCGGCGAGCGGCGCGGCATCCTGCCAGACGCGCTCCAGTTCGATCGCGTCCTCCTCAACTTCGACGTTGCGATCGGCGAACGTCGTCAGCGGCGTCATGTTGATCTTGCGCTCCCCTCGCAACAGCAGCGCGAACTGCGACAGCGGGTGCAGCGAACCGTAGCGCGTGGAGAACGCGAGCGAGAGAAAATGCACAACCACGTCATTCGCTCCGCCAAACTCCACCGGACATGGCTCGCCGGCATCAGTTTCGAAGTACAGGCGCGACATGCGCGCATAGTAGCAGTCGTTGTTGCGGCGTTCTGCGGGTTTTGGGGCGATGTTGGATGTTGGATGTTCGAGGTTCGAGGGGTGCGGAGTGAACAGTGGGTGGTCAGAGGTACGGCGACGGCGCATCTGCAGCGGGACGTCTATGGCACTGCAGTCTTGGTGACATCGGAGAGATACCACCCAGGGCACCTGCGGTTCTTCACTGCGTTCAGAATGACCGTCGTGATCGCGAAGTGCGCGTTATTGCGGCGAGGTGCGCGGACGAAGACGGCCCGTCGAATGCGGAGGCGCTATACTGCGTGCGCACGATCTCCCCCCAATCCGCCTGAAAGGAAGCTGCATTGGCCATTGAATGGCAGGTATCTACGCTCGCGAACGGGCTGCGCGTCGTCACGACGCCGATCCCGACGGCGCAGTCGGTCAGCGTCAACATCTTCGTCGGCGTCGGCTCGCGCGGCGAGACGCCGCGCACGAACGGTGTTTCGCACTATATGGAGCATCTGCTCTTCAAAGGCACCGAGAAGCGGCCCGATGCGACGACGATCGCCGAGGCGATCGAAGGCGCCGGCGGCGTGCTCAACGCGTACACGTCGAAGGAGTTGACCTGCTACTGGAACCAGGTGCCGTTCGACAAGCTGGCGCTGGCGCTCGATGTGCTTGCCGACATGTACCAGCATTCGGTGCTGGCGCAGGATGAGATCGAGCGCGAGCGGACGGTCGTGCAGCAGGAGATCCGGCGGGCGTTCGATCAGCCGGGCGCCTGGGCGTCGGAGCTGCTTTCGCGCGCGACCTACGGCGATCAGCCGATCGGCTGGCCGATCGCGGGCACGCTCGAGACGGTGGAGGCGATGCAGCGCGATGACTTCGTCGATCACGTCGCGACGTGGTACGTGCCATCGAACAGCGTGCTCAGCGTCTCCGGCAACACGACGCACGCGGAGGTGATGCAACTCGCCGAGAAGACGATGGGCGGCATGCGCGACCACATCGTGCCGAAGCAGGCCGCCGCCGAGCACAAATTCGCCGACGAGCGCGTGGTCGTCGAGACGCGCGAGATCGCCCAGTGCAACATGGGCATCGCGCTGCATGCGATACCGCGCAAGGATCCCGATCGCTATCCGCTGAAGGTGATGAACACGATCCTCGGCCGCGGCATGAGCTCGCGGCTCTTTCAGGAAGTTCGTGAGAAGCGCGGGCTCGCCTACTCCGTCGGCTCCGGCGTGTCGCGCTACAACGATATCGGCACGATGAGCATCAGCGCCGGCGTCACGCTGGAGCACCTCAACGAGGCGACGAGCGTCATCCGCGACGAGCTCTTCAAGCTGTGCGATGACGTCGTATCCGAAGACGAGATCACGAAGGCGCGCGACTTCTCGATCGGCAACTTTCGCCTCGGGCTGGAGTCGACGATGGCGCTCGCGCAGCGCGCCGGCGAGGCGCTGCTGATGACGGGCGAGATCGAGCCGATCGAAGACGTCGTCGCCGGCATCGGCGGCGTCACGCCCGCTGACGTGCAGCGCGTAGCGCAGCGCATATTCGGTCCGCGCCAGTTCTCGATGGCGGTCGTCGGGCCCGGCGGGGACGTCGATAAGCTGCGGTCGATTCTGGATGCGGCGTAGGGCGTGGGTTGTTGCGCACGACGAGCCCTCACCCCGGCCTTCGGCCACCCCTCTCCCACTAGGGGGAGAGGGGACTCGTGCGAAGAATGAGGCGAGTTCAGACACTTCCGCTCGGAAGTGTCGTAGTCAGGCAAGACCTCGTGGCCTGACAGGTCACACGACTTTGGCCACGAATCGCCGAGCGGTCCCCCTCGCCCCTTGAGGGAGAGGGGTGGCCGAAGGCCGGGGTGAGGGCTCGCCGGACGCGACTAATCTCTCCTTATTCGACGCCAATCCCAACCCACGACTCACAACGCACTACACTCCTCCTATGCAACGCCACTTCACCGTCTCCGGGTTCGTTGTCGAAGATCACCGCACTCTGCTGCACTGGCATCGGAAGCTGCAGTTGTGGTTGCCGCCTGGCGGGCACATTGAGCGTGATGAGGATCCGATCGAGGCGGTGAAGCGCGAGGTGCTGGAGGAGACGGGGATCACGGCCGACGTCGTGCCGTCGGCGGGGACGATGCTGGCGTTCTCGAACATCCCGCAGCTGCCGCCGCCGCTCGCGATCATCGTCGCGGATGTTGCCGAGGGGCCGCATCAGCACATCGATATGAGCTATGCGCTGCGGCCCCGCGCCGGCGTCCCGAACATCGCGCCGGAGAAGGATCACGGCTTCATCTGGGTGAGCGAGCAGCAACTGCGGACGAACGAGCATCTGCAACTGTCGTCCTGCGGCGTCGATCTGCCGCCGTCTGAGGATGTGAGGGTGATCGGCCTGCGGGCGATCGAGCTCTTGCGGACCCAAGCGGGGTCATAGCGGCGCGTCAGCAACCCCCCAACGACCAACCCCTAACGGCGACTAACCCCCAAACGCCGTTTGTCTACTCTAATGCTTGTTCTGGCGGGGGCGAGCGAGCATACTGCACCGCGCGGCGGGGTGGCGGTGGTTTTGGCGTTCGTGAAAAAAAGCACGTTGACCGTTCTCGAGCGTTCGTGATAATATTCTCAAAGTTCCGGGGGAGTGCTGCGGAGGCGTCATGCGCCTGACCCCGGCGGTTCAACTTCTAGGCTTAGGCTCGTACATCGCGGTGTGTATCGCTGGCGGCACGATCGGCGGATATTTCCTCGATGGGTGGCTCGGGACAGGCAAACTACTGACGCTGGGCGGATTGGGACTGGGACTCGTGGCCGCGTTTTATGGCGGTTATCGCATGCTGATGGACACGATCAGCGACATCAACAAGTGGTCAGCGCGCGAGGCGCAGAGGCAGCAGAAGAAGTAGCGTGAAGAACCCGAAAACGCTGGCTATCGTCATCGGCGCGCTTGCGCTGCTCGTCGTCGGCTTCCTCTTCTTCAAGGGGCCGAAGCCGATCATCGAGATCAAGGCCGAGACGATCACGGACATCGGCCCGTTTCCGCTCGTCAACACGTACGTGACGTCGTTGATGGTGGTCGTCGTGCTGATCATCGTCGCGTTCCTGGCGACGCGGAAGATCAACATCGTGCCGTCGGGCTTGCAGAACGTCGTCGAAGCCGTCATGGAGGCGATGTACAACATCTGCATCAGCACGGCGGGCGAGAAGAACGGCCGCCGCTTCTTCCCGGTCGTGATGACGATCTTTACGTTTATCTGGATCGCCAACTGGATGGCGCTGCTGCCGTTCTTCAACGCGATCGGCGTCGTCGAGAAGGTCAACGCGGACGACTTCAAGTCGACGGCGGTGATCTTCAGCCAGAGCGGCAGCCTCAACCTGATCAACCTCAACGACAAGGCCGTCGACTTCGACAAAGACGCGATCAAGGCGACGTGCTCGCAGTATTCGACGCCGCCGGTCGGCGCTCCCGCGGCGGAGTTCGATGCGAAGCTCGCGAGCTGCACGAAGGGTCAGCGCGCCCTCGCGATCGCGGCGAAGCTCGACGGCATGCATGCGCCGGACACAGGCGAGAAGAGCGCGAGCGGCGAGAAGCTGACGAAGACACAGCAGTCGGACGCCCGCATCAGAGCCGCGTGCGGCGCCGGGTCGCCGGGCGATGAGGCGTACGACGAGTGCCTCGTCAAAGCGTCCGAAAATTCGATCGTGACGCTGAACGACGGTGGCAAACAGCTCGGCGTGCTGGTGCCGTTCTTCCGCAGCATGAACACGGACATCAACTCGCCGCTGTCGATCGCGATCATGGCGATGATCTTCATCGAGTTCTGGGGGATCACGACGCTCGGCGTGTTCAAGTACGCCGCGAAGTTCTTCAACATCAGCAGCCCGATCGCGTTCTTCGTTGGCATCCTGGAGTTCATCGCGGAGCTGGCGCGGATCATCAGCTTCACGTTCCGGCTCTTTGGAAATATGCTGGCGGGCGAGATCCTGCTGTTGGTGATGACGTTCCTGATGCCGTTTTTGGTGGCGTTGCCGTTCTACGGACTGGAGACGTTCGTCGGGATCATCCAGGCGTTCGTGTTCGCGATGCTGACGCTGGTGTTCGCCGTGCTGGCGGTGAGCTCGCACGATGATCACGAAGATCACGGCATCGAAGAGCCGGGCGCGGTGCACATCGAGAACATTCCGGCGGGCATCGAGGCGCCGGCGCA
Organism: Dehalococcoidia bacterium; assembly: GCA_038211505.1. Taxonomy (GTDB): domain Bacteria; phylum Chloroflexota; class Dehalococcoidia; order DSTF01; family JACRBR01; genus JBBQVO01. The sequence goes on from JBBQVO010000167.1 coordinate 6,208, forward strand.
CTAGGACGCGCGCAGAGTACGGTCGCCGCGGCGACACAGTGAATACGGGATACTCCCTCGTCGACTTGTCGAACCGGGGGTGCATGAGAAGCAACAGGCGTTCGCCCGTGGTAGCGGGTGGCAACAAGGAGGAGTCAACTTGGATCTCGCAGTCATTTTGCCGCTGCTCGCGTTCACGGACGCTGGCCTCAAGTACATCGGCGCCGGCATCGCGATCGGCCTCGGCGGTTTCGCGCCGGCGCTCGCCATCGGCATGCTCACGGGCAAGGCGATGGAAGCACTCGGCCGCAACCCGGAGGCGCAGCCGGTCATCCAGACCAACATGATTCTGGGCATCGCGTTCGCCGAAGCAATCGCGATTTACGCCCTCGTCGTCGCGGTCATGATCGGCTTCGTGTTCTAGCGAGAACCTAGGACTTAGAACTTAGAACCAAGCAGCACGAACGAACGGAGACAGCGAACCAGGAAGCGCTCGGCGTCCGGGTTCCAGGTTCTCAGTTCTGAGTTCTTCGTCGGGAGACGAACATGATCATTCTTGGCATCGCCGATCTCGGCATCAACCTGCCGGTGCTGATCGCGCAGATCGTGAACTTCACGATTCTGCTCGTCGTGCTGCGGCTGGTGGCGTGGGGCCCGCTGACGAAGATGCTCGACGAGCGGCGCGAGCGGATCAAGGAGAGCCTCTCGGCTGCCGACGCCGCAAAGGCGCAGGTAGCGGAGTCCGAGCGCCGCGTGCAGGAGCAGGTCGAAGCGGGGCGTCGCGAGGCGCAGAACCTGATCGCGCAGTCGCAGGACATCGCGGCGCGCATCCAGGCCGACGCCAAGACGCAGGCGCAAGCCGACGCCGAATCGCTGCTCGTGCGCGCGCGCAATGAGATCAAGCTCGAACGCGACACCGCCATCGCCGATCTCCGCAAGGAGTTCGCCGACATGACGATCGCGACGGCGGAGAAAGTGATTAACACGTCGCTCGATCGCGCCGCGCACCGACGTCTGATTGACGAGGCGCTCGCGCAGTCGACGTTTGGGGAGGGCAACTAGCGTGCCATCGAGCACACTCTCCGCGCGCCGCTACGCCGAAGCTGTCTTCGCGCTCGCTGTCGATGCGGACGCGATGGTGCAGTGGAGCGGCGACCTGCGGACGATCGCCGACTTCGCGGGTGAGCACGACGTGGCGCAGATCCTGTCGAGCAACCGCGTGCCGCGTGACCAGAAGCTGCGGCTGCTCGACGCCGGTCTGAAGACACATGTCAGTCCGCTCGGCATGAACCTCGTGCGGTTGCTGAATGAGCGCGGCAAGCTTGGGCTCGCGCGCGGCGTGCAGACGGCGTTTCAGGAGATGCTCGACGAGCGGCGCGGGATCGCGCACGCGATCGTAACGACGGCGGTGGCGCTGGCGGACGACGAGCG
>JBBQVO010000168.1:0-7613 GCA_038211505.1 Dehalococcoidia bacterium
GACATCCGACATCCGACATCCGACATCCGACATCCGACATCCGACAGCCCACAACCTAACTCACCACCAACGTCCCCGACATCTGCGTCGGGTGCACATCGCACTTGAAGTGGTACGAGCCTGGCGCGAGCGAGCCGAGGCTCAGCGTCTGCGTGCTCACGCCCTGAACGACATCCGTCGCCCCGATGCTCGTCGATGTGCCCGGCGCGAAGAAGTTGATGTTGTGCGCGAGCCCGTTGTCTTGATTCTGCAGCGTCACAGTGATCGGCGTGCCCGCTGGCGCCGAGAGCGATGACGGCGCGAAGGTGATGTTGACCGCCTGCACGGTGATCGCGCCCGATGCCGGCGGTGGCGGAGGTGGCGGAGGAGGCGGTGGTGGTGGCGGTGGCGGGGGTGGTGGCGCGGGTACGGGTGTGTCGGTCGCCGCGGGTGGAGGCGGTGGAGGAACCGGCGCTTCCGTCGCTGGCACGGCGGGCACCGGCGTGTCAATCGCGGCAGGCGCAACCGTAGCTGGCGGCGCGGTCTCGGCGGATGCGGTCGTCGTGGCGATCGCCGTCGATGCCGGGCGCGTCGGCGACGCGACGGCGGTGATCGACGCCGCTGATGAAGGTGCGGCTGTCGGCGTCTTGCTGCTACTGCCTCCGCCGCAACCGGCAGCGATCGCCGCGAGCAACATCGCACACACGCCTGGTATCACCTTCATCGGATTGCCTTTCGCAGTACGTCTCGAACAAGCTGAGAGGACGGATCAGGCGATCCGTCCTCTCGTTCGTTCGTCTCTCAGTGTAAGACGTTACGCGTCGTGCTTCCAGACTCCGCGCGCGCCAACCACCACGACGCCCGCGCCGGCCAGCGCGATCATCGCCAGCGAGATCGCCCACGGGCCTTGGCCCGAAGCATCCGGCCCGCTGCCGGTGTTCGGAGCCGTGATCGGCGCCGTCGGCTGCGCGACAACCGCCGCCGCGCGATCGGACACGACGATCGTGCCCGCCATGCCCTGATGCAGCATGCAGAGGTACAGGTACGTGCCGGCCTTCGTGAACGTCTGCGCATAGTTCGTGCCGCCGGGGAAGGCGCCGTTCTGATCGATGAAGCCCGAGTTGGTGAACGCGCTGCCGTCCTGCGTCGTCCCGCCCGATGGCAAGATTGCGCCCGGGTTGAATCCGACAAGCAGCGGCGGGTTGCCCGGGTTCTGAATGTTCACCGTGACGTCCGGGAATGGCGCGCCGTTGAGGAACGTCACCGTGTGCGGCGTGTTCGTGTGACTCGTCCAGTGCACCGTGTCACCCGTCGTGATCTTCAGCGGCTCCGCCGGAAGGAATTGCAGCACATCCTGCACGTCATCGCGCGAGCCGATGCCCGCCGCGAGCTCCCACGTCGATGCGCTGCCGGTCGTCGTCTTCGTGGTGTGTACGGAGTTGACGAGGGCCTCGTCGTTCGCGACGATCGCGTCGCGCTGCGCGTCGGCCTTCGTGTCGAGATCCGCCTGCGATTGCACGTCGGCCGGATCGCCCGTCACGGTGAGATCCATCTTCATGCCGGCGTGGATGTGGCAGATGAACGTCCACGATCCGATCACGTTGAAGTGCACGTCGGCCGTCAAGCCCGGGAAGACGATGCCGGAGTTGTAGTACTTCTGCGGGTCGAACTCCGTTGGCGACGCCGAAGGGTTCGTCGGATCGTTGACGATCGGGTTGAAGACCTGTCCCGGCCCCACCGGGTTCTGGATCGTCAGCGGCGCGTCGGCCATGCCCGGCGGCAGGTACGACACCGTGTGCAGGTCGCCGCCGACGACGAAGTGGATCGAGTCGCCCTTGTGGATCGTGATCGTCTGCGGCAGGAACTGGTTCGCCAGATCCTGACCGACGGCGTCACCAACGCGAACATTGAACGTCTGCGCCGGTGGCGCCGGCGCGGCGTGCACAGCGCCGCTGATGCCGAGCAGCCCGGCGAGCGCGACGAGCGGAACGAGGAGCAATTTCAACTTCACAAAGCCTCCAACAAGCGGTGGGTCTTGCCCTGATGCACCGTGCCCGCACGGGATGGGTGTCTGCCAATCGAAGGCAAGTATACGCTGGTCGCCGCTTTGGGAGATATAGGGTTCGCGCGAATATCCGCGCTCCCGCGAGACTCCTTCGCCGCCGATCCTCGGAGAACGACGAAGGGATGGGCAGCGCGCCCATCCCTTCGCGATGTTACGAATGTTCGGCCGAACTACCGACCGTTGCGGGCACGACGCGAGCCGACACTGAGCAGTGCGAACCCGCCGAGCGCGAGCACGGCCACGGCGACGAGCAGCCGGTCACTGACGACCGCCGTCGGTCCGCTCCCGGTATCCGGCGCGGAAATCGGCGCCGCCACAGGTCGTGGCGCAGGTGCGGCTGGAGCGACCGGAGCCGGTGCTGCCGCTACCGGGGCCGTCGCTGGCAGCGCCTTCAACGTCGACAGCCCGTCGACCCGCCACAGTTCGCCTGCGCCGAAGAATCCGACGCTGTCGTTCAGGAAGTAGGCGCTATCGTGCACCGTCAGCATCGATGTCGAGAACGAGAAGCCCGAAACCAGAGGCGTCATCGTCGCCGACTTGAGGTCGACGCGGAGGATCTTGGCGCTGCCCGGCACCCACGGCAGCCCCTGCTCATCGCCCGAAGGATCACCGAACGATACGGCGTACAGCTGACCATCGGGCGCGACATCGACATCCGTAATCGAGCTGAAGCCGGAGGCGACCTCCGTCACCGCGCCGCCCGGGAAGTCCACCTTGAAGACGCGCCCCTCCGTCGGGATGAACGGCCCTTCGCCAAGCCCGCCTACGTAGAACGGACCACTACCGCCGGCGGCAAACCCGATGCCCGTCGTCACCGGGTGTCCCGGGAACTCCGTGACGCTGCTGATCGTGCCATCTGAACCGTTGACCTTCAGGATGCGGTTCTGGTTGCCATCGACGACGTAGAAGTCGCCGTTGCGCACGATCAGCGCATACGGATTTCCGTTCTGATCGACGTCTTGCTGCTTGCCGCTCTTCACGTCCGCGACCGGGTTGTTCTTGACGAAGTCACCGGTGTTGGCGAACAACGTCGTCGTGCCGTTCGTGTTGACGCGATAGATGCCGTTCGGATTATTCGGGAAGCCGTGATCGGCGCCGCCAGACGTCATCAAGAAGTACACCTGATCGCCGAGCAGCGCGACGTCGGCGACGCCGCCCACGCCTGCTTCCGGATTTCCGCTCGACGGCAATCCGTCAGCGACCGTCTGCCGGCTGCCGTTCGACGGATCGATGCGTGAGATGCGACCCGTGAAGCCGATCGTCGTCGCGTTTTCGCCTTCGCCGAACGGCGTCGTGCCGCCCGTTCCAGCTTCGGCGACATAGATCATCCCGTCGTTGCCAAGCTTCATCCCGAAAGGAGTCAGCAGGCCCCCTGTAACTAACGTGCCCGCCGTCGGCGTAGGCCCGTCCTTCGCTTGCGTGCTATGTGCCGTCGCGCCGATCACCACCGAGACGGCGATCATCACCGCGACTACGTACTTGCCGATCTTCATATGCTCCTCCATTCCTGCTTCTGGCGATACGTCATCGCCCGCGTGTGTCACTGACGTGCGAAAGGGACGCGCGCGCGCCCCTCCCGAACGAATCCGTGTGAGAGGCGCTACGCGTCCTGATCGCGGCGGTTGCGCGCGCCGACCACGATCACTCCGAAGCCCGCCGCGGCGATCAGCGCGATCGTCGCGAACAACGATCCGTTGCCCGACGCATCCGGCCCGCTGCCGGTGTTCGGCGGCGCGATCGTGCCCGTCGACGGCCGGCCGGCGTTGTTCGCCGGAGGTGGCGGCGCCGCCACCTTGTCCGAGACGACAATCGTGCCGGCCATACCCTGATCGGAGTGCAGCAGGCAAATGTACGTGTAGGTGCCGGCCTTCGTGAATGCGAGCGTGAAGCTCGATCCGCCCGGCACCTGGCCCGTCTTATCGATCAGACCGGAATTGACAACGCCGCTACCGTTGTAGCTGTTGCCGCCCGACGGCAGCACGGCCCCCGGGTTAAACGCGACCGGGTGGCTTCCGTCGATCGTAAGCGGAATGATCGGCGCGCCGCTAAGGAACGTCACCGTGTGCGGCGTGTCCGTGATCGATGACCAGCGCACGCTATCGCCGGTGGTGATGTTCGTCGGGCCAGCCGGCAGGAACTGCATGACGTCGGCGCGACCCTGCGTGTTGCCGGCGAGGAGATCGTACGTTGCCGTGCCGCTGGCGTTCGTCGCCTTCGTGAGGATCGTGTCTTTCGCGAGCCCTGTGCCGGTGGCGATCAGCGCGTCCTTTTGCGTCGCCGCCAGCTTGTCGACATCGACCTGGTCGGTTGTGCTGACGGGCTGACTGGTGACGACGACCTTGAGCTTCATGTCCGGGTGGACGAGACAAAGGAACGTGTACGTTGCGGACTGCGCGATCGGGCCGCTGGTGTTCGGCTCTTGCGTCGAGATGACATTAAACGCGACATCAGCGCTGGCGCCCTTCGGCATGATGCCGGAGTTGAAGTACTTCAGCGGGTCGAAGTCCGTCGAGCCGAGACCCGGGTGCGTCGGGTCCGACGCGAGTGGATTGAAAACCAATCCGGGCCCGCCCGACGGGTCGGGGATCAGAAGCGCCGGGTGCTCAGCGTTGGGCTGTAGGTAGGTGGTCGTGTGGATCTCTTCGTACGGGTTCGTGAAGTGGATCGAGTCACCCTTGTGGATGACGACGGTGTCGGGGAAGAAGCCGTTGGCGGCGATGCCGCTGCCGCCTCCGCCGACGTTCACATTCACGGTCACCGACGGCGGCGCCGGCGCGGCGTTCACGACGGTCCGCGCACCCTGCACGGCCACCAACGCGATGATCGGGATGAGGAGCAACTTCAGTTTCACGAGAATCCTCCAACTAACGCAGCCCGTTCGGTGCCATCCTGCACGCGCAACAGGTTCGGCGAGATTATACGCCGGTGATCGCGTTTGGGCTACTCGTCAGACGCGAATTGACGCAAATTGATGGCTTTGTCGCTTGTCATGGTCGCCGGGCCGAGCAGCCAGAACCGAACCTTGCACCATCAGGCATAAGCCGACGGCGTATCCCGCGAGTCGATTCAGACTTCCTGGGCGGACCAGAGCGTTTGGTAGTGCGTGCCGCGAATGGCATCGATGGTGGCGCGCAGCTCGCGCTGGATGAGATCGCGCAGGGCGGCGTCACAGGTCTCGGCGGCGCCGTTGAACCCGAGATGGACGATGCGCTCGCGGATGCGCGACCAGGCGCCGCTCTCTTCGAGATAGCGCAGGCTGTGCGGCCATTGGAAGAAGAGAAAGTTCTTCGGCACGCCGAGCGATGGGCGGTGCTGGCCGAGCCAGAAGTACCGCTCCTGCAGCGTCTCGACGGGATCGACGATGGCCACCATCGGCATGCCGCAGCCGCCCGTGTGATCGTCGTCGAAGCGCTTGTCGATCAGCAGCCGTTCGGGAAACAGGCGAAAACCGACGGCAAAGACGTCGGCGTCCTGAAGAATCGTCTCGATCTCGGTGAGGTCCACGCGCGTCCTGTGATGTGCTGTTGGTGGGGTAACCCGGTTGGCACGATCGTAGCGAACGTCGTGGCTACGGGCTATCCCTCGGGCGGTGTTTGATGCGTTCCGTTGTCAACGACGGCGCGCACGTAAATGGCAACGATCGGCGATTTCGCGCCGAGGGAAGAGGATGAAAGGTGGAGATGGCGAAACGCTCGCGTCGGAGCGCATCACATACGGCCCGCCCGGCGGGGATTGCGCTATTCTGACCTTCGGCACCTGCAACGCGTACACGGGCGGTTGCACGGCCCTTTGGGTTCGGCACACGGCAATAGGATCGGCACGTGACGGCAGACGAATACAGCCGCGTGAACCTCGCTCACTGGAACGAACTGGTAGGCGTTCACCTCGGCGCAGGCTCGGATTATGATGTCGCCGGATTCAAGGCTGGCCGCATCAGCGTCAAAGCCGTCGAGCGTCGCGAGCTTGGTGATGTCGCGGGCAAGTCACTTCTTCATCTCCAGTGCCACTTCGGGCTGGATACGCTCTCGTGGGGGCGCCTCGGCGCACGCGTGACGGGCGTGGACTTCTCTGACAGCGCGATCGCCGCAGCACGCGATCTTGCGACAGAGATCGATGTCGACGCTCGGTTTATTTGTTCGAACATCTACGACTTGCCGGAGGCGCTTCACGGCGAGTTCGACATTGTCTACACGGCGTACGGCGCGCTCACGTGGCTGCCGGATCTTCCACGATGGGCCAGGGTAGCCGCGAGTTTTGTGCGTCCCGGTGGCACCTTGTATCTCGCTGAGTTCCATCCGATGGGGTGGATCTTCGACGACACGCCCGGCGCCGCCGAGTTGCGCGTGCGCTATCCGTACTTTCCGACCGGCGCGCCAGCGATGTACGAGGAGGACGGATCATACGCGGACCGATCCGCCAAGGTGGAGAATCGTCGCACCTACAACTACCCCTTCACGATCGGTGACGTGGTGACATCGCTGATTGATGCCGGCTTGCGCATCGAGCATCTCCATGAGTTCCCCGGCTGTTGCTTCCCGGCGTTTCCGTTCCTTGAGCCTCGATCCGACGGGCTCTGGTACGTGCCTCCGAGCATGGGTGACATCCCGCTCGAGTTCACGATCAAGGCGACGAAGGATCATCCAGTCTAAGCGCGGCTCCGGTGGCGACCATGTGGCGACAAGAAAGGCGGGCCTGATGGCCCGCCCTCCTTTGTGTTCGTACAATGCCGTTCCGCCGCTTAGTACATCGGCGGCGCGCCGCCCATGCCGGCGGGCATGCCGCCAGACGCGCCCTTCTCCGGCAGATCCGTCACGAGGCAGTTGGTGGTGAGCACCATGCCGGCGATCGAGATTGCATTCTCCAGCGCGGCGCGCGTCACCTTGAGCGGGTCGATGATGCCCTTGGTGATCATGTTGCCGAACTCGTCTTTCGCGGCGTCGTAGCCTTCGCCGCTCTTCATGCCCTTCACCTGCTGGACGATCACGGAACCATCCTTGCCGGCGTTGATGGCGATGCGGCGGAGGGGCTCCTCGAGCGCGCGCTTGAGAATCATCGCGCCCGTGCGCTCGTCGCCTTCGAGGACGAGCTTGTCGAGCGCCGGCAGCGCGTTGATCAGCGCCACACCACCACCGGAGACGATGCCCTCTTCGACGGCCGCGCGCGTCGCCGAGAGTGCGTCCTCAACGCGGTGCTTCTTCTCTTTCAGTTCGACTTCCGTCGCGGCGCCGACCTTGATCACGGCGACGCTGCCGGCGAGCTTGCCGAGGCGCTCCTGCAGCTTCTCGCGATCCCAGTCCGATGTCGTCGTCTCGAGCGCCGTCTTGATCTGCTTGACGCGGCCATCGACCGCGCCCTTCTTGCCCTTGCCCTCGATGATGGTCGTGTTCTCTTTCGAGATGATGACGCGGCGGGCGCGGCCCAGATCCTCGATCGCGACGGAGTCGAGCTTGCGGCCGAGCTCTTCGCTGATCAGCGTCGCGCCAGTGAGCGCGCCGAGGTCGGCGAGGTTGTCTTTGCGGCGATCGCCGAACCCGGGAGCCTTGACGGCGACCACGTTGATCGTGCCGCG
>JBBQVO010000169.1:0-7485 GCA_038211505.1 Dehalococcoidia bacterium
GATGAAGACGGCGAGGCTCAGCAAGTAGCCCGTGATCACCCACTGGATCGTGCTCGCCGACGACACCTGAAAGTCGCGCCCCAGCGTCGGGATGGCGACGTTGACGACCGTCGAGTCGAGCAGCTCCATAAAGATCGCGAATACGGCGAGCATCACGACGATGTACTTGTATTCGATGCGGCTCATCTCATCTCTCCTATCGTTGCTCTCGTCTCACCGCGTTCACCATATCCCCGTGCTCCTGACACCATCACGTCAGGAGCGAGAACTCATTTTGGAGGACTACTGACACGATTCGGCAGCAGTTACCGGCGCCGCCACCATCGAATCGTTCACACCACCGCGATCCCGGACACAGAGATCGACGATCGAGACGAAGCGAAATCGACACCAACCCCCTGCCAGCGTTGCGAGCATGCTCAACTCTCACGCTCCGCCGCCCGCGCGTTTGCCGACGCATCGCGCGGCCTTCGGCGCGCCGCCGCGGGCTCGTTCGCCGACGCGTCGCGCTGCCTTCGGCGCGCCGCGGCCGGCGCGCGCCGACCCGCTCGCGCAATGATCACGGGCGCATCGTCAACCGCCACAACAGATTCGTTCGTCCCTTCGTGCCTCTTCGTGGCCCTTCGTGGATCCCGAACCGGGTCCGGCGTCAAGCCGCGCGCGATCACGTCGCCCATCGCGCGCACCGACTGTCGCAGCTCGTCGCGATCGACCTCGAACGCGACCTGTGCGAAGAAGCCGCAGGAGATGTTCAGGCCGGAGAGCGCGAGCGCGACAGCGTCGATGTCGACGTCCGCGAGAATCTCGCCGCGATCCTGGTGCCGCCGCAAACGCGCGGCGAAAAACTTCACCTTGTTGCCGTTGATGTGATCGCCGATCACGTGCCCGACGTCCTTATCGATCGCCGCCTGTGACACCGAGACGCGCATGAAGTTGCGTTGCTCCCAGTACATCTCGAACGGCGAGATCAGCATCTGCTCGATCTCTTCGGCCAGCGTCGCCCGCTCCGGCATCGCCTCGTCCGAGCTGGCGATCACGTGCTCCGCCTTGTGCTCGAGGATCGCCAGCAGCAGGCCGCGCTTGCTGCCGAAGTAGCGATGGATCAGGCCCTCGGAGCAGCCAGCGCGCTCGGCGACTTCGCGCGTCGTCGCGGCGTCGAAGCCGTACTCGGCGAAGACGTCGGTGCCGGCCTCGATCAGGCACTGGCGGCGCTGATCCTTGTCATGCTTGCCACGCATGACTTTCCCCGGGATGGTTGATACAGGCATGGAGCCTCCAAAATGCGTGTTCACGCACTTTACGGGATCGGCGAGAGTGATATCCAGTGCGCGTGCACGCAATTTCACGGCAACCTGGGCGCTTTTGCGGCGGTGGGCGCGCGCACAGCGGCATCCGCGCTCACGGAGATGGGAACACAGACCTCGGCAGGCGCTGCTTACGCGTCGCCAACACGCTCGGCGTGCATCTCAGAACGAGCGGACGTCGAAGCGGCGCACTAAGTGCGCCGCGCGACTGTTCCTCACCCAATCAGTGGGATCTGGGTTACGGGCAGGCGCTGACGCGCTTGCCGAACTGCTGCGCGATCAGGAACAGATCTGTCGAGTTGATGACGCCCTCAAAGTTCTGATCATAGTTCGCCGGCCCCGGCAGCTGCCCGAAGTGCGTCGCCGTCTGTTGCAGATCGGTCGAATTGACGATCGTGTTGTGGTTGACGTCGGCCTGCATGATCTTGCAGTACAACGTGATTGTCGCCGGCGGGCATGCCATCGGCACGCTCGATGCAGGCCCGCACGTTCCCACGTCCGCCGAACCGCCGTCCGTCACGCTGCTGCCCGAAACGTTGAGCGTCAGCGGACCGGCAGGCGCGCCAGCCGGAACGCTGTAGTGCACAACGGCGATCGGTTTGCGCGTGTGATTCGCGATGTTTTGCGCCAGCGACGAGGACGCGCAGGTAATACGCGAAAGCGCCTTCGTGGCACCGTCGCCGCCCGTATCGGCCTGCGGCGGCGCCGCGCTGCAGTCCCACGATCCCGTGGGGAAGCTCGCCTGCGTGAAATCGGGATTGCCATCGAACGCAAAGAGATCCGGCGGCAGCGTACTCACTGGCGCCAGCCGCGATGTGTCAGAGTCGTGGATCGCGCCGATATTGAAGCCGTTAATCGCGATGGCGGCGCCGCTGATGTTCTCGAGCGACAGCTCCACGTCGAGGCTCGATGTGCCCGTCGGCACGTGGCAGTTCGACTGCACTCCCGATACCACCGGGTTGCAATCCAGAGCCAGCGTGAGGTTCACGAGATTGATCGTCGTCGTGGGGCAGTCCATCGGGATCGCGCCATTGGGGTGGTTGCACGTGCCCAGCTCGTTGCCGTTGTCGTCACCCATGAATGCGTAGTTGCTGTTGAGCGTCACGCTGCCCGCCGCCGCGCCAGGCGCGATGTTGTAGTGGACAAATGCGTAGACGACCGACGCGCCCGGCGCGATGATTGTGCCGTTGTTGCCGAAGCACTCGATATACGCGTGTTGGGTCGCAGGATTATCAATCATCGGGCCGGGGGGGGGTAACCGCCGGACTGTACGCCCTCGTCGTCGGCAATCGGAGCCGGCGGCCCGCAGCTCCACGAAAGGGGATCTGACACGGCGGACTGATTGAAGTCGGGGTTCGCATCGCGCCCACCACTGCACAACGGGCATGCCGCGCTTTGCGCGCTCAGCCGCGACGTGTCGCCGTTGACCGTTTCATTCTGAAAGACATCGAAGTTCGCAGGCGATCCGGTGTTGTTGGTCAGCGTAAGCGCAACGTCCAATGGGCCCGGCGCGCGATAGGCGTTGCAGCTTGTCTGGATGCCCGGCGCAATCGTGTCGCAATCGATCGACAGCGTGAACGCCACTGTCGCGTGGGCGGGCGTCGCCACGTTTCCCGCCGAAAACAAGGCCAGCAGCGCGCATAGAATCGGCAGCGAAACGACGTAGCGATACATGACAATCCCCTCATGCGCCCACGGGCGCAGTGGCCGCAGATTCGCCTCGCAAGAAGTCACCGGTGCCGCGATCGTACGCCTCGAACCACGATCCGTCAACCGGAACATTCTTGACGGCGATTGCCAGCCCGCACGCCGGCGATTGGGGATCGTCATCAAATCCCGGAGTGACACTCGATTCCCTCGCGCCACTGCAGCGTCCATACTCTCGACACACCACGAGCGCATTCGACGGAGGAGGCAGCGATGGGCGGGCCGATGGAAGGCATCAAAGTCGTCGAGATGGGCGTCTGGGTGGCGGGGCCATCGGCCGCCGTAATTCTCTGCGACTGGGGCGCCGAAGTGATCAAGATCGAGCCGCCGACCGGCGATCCGTTCCGCGGGCTGTTCGCCAGCGCGCTCGGCGCGACGGTCGCGATCAACCCGCCGTTCGAGGTCGACAACCGCGGCAAGCGCAGCATCTGCCTCAACCTCGAGAACGAAGAAGGTCGCGCGCTCGGCAAGCGGCTGATCGACGAGGCCGACGTCTTCATCAGCAACATGCGGCCGCGCGTGCTCGAGCAGTTCGGCATGGCCTACGACGACGTCCGCAAGACGAACCCGCGCATCATCTACTGCCAGGTGACCGGCCACGGCGCCGACAGCCCGGACGCCAACCGCGCGTCGTACGACATCGGCGGCTTCTGGTCGCGCGCCGGGATTGGCGCATCGCTCACGGCGCCGGGCGTGCCGATCCCGCAGCAGCGCGGCGGCATGGGCGATCACATGACCGGCATGAGCGCCGCCGGCGCGATTTCCGCCGCGCTCTTTCATCGCGAGCGCACGGGCGAGGGCCAGCGCGTCGGCGCGTCGCTCGTCCGCACCGGCGTCTTCATGATGGGCTGGGATTACTCGCTGGAGATGCGTCTCGGCGCCCCGACAACGCCGTACGATCGCTATCACGCGCCCAACCCGATCATCAACAGCTTTCCGACGAAGGACGGGCGCTGGATGTGGCTTCTGCTGCTCCAGGGCGATCGGCACTGGCCGGATCTGCTGCGCGCACTCGGCCGCGAGGATCTGAGTGACGATGAGCGCTGGAAGAACATCACCCTTCGTCGCCAGAACGCGGAGTCGCTGGTGCACGAGCTCGACGCGGAGTTCGAGAAGAAGACGCTGGCCGAGTGGGCGCCGATTCTCGACGAGAACAACGTTTGGTGGGCGCCCGTCAACACGATCACGCAGGCGCGCGAAGATCCCGTCGTGCAGGCCGCCGGCGCCTTCACCGAAGTCGAAGGCCCGGACGGCGTCGTCATGCCGTTCGTCAACACGCCGGCCGATTTCTACGGCACGCCGACGGGCCCGCGCGGTGTGCCACCGGAGCTCGGCCAGCACACTGAAGAAGTGTTGTTGGAGATGGGCTTCGACTGGGACAAGATCATCGCCCTCAAAGAGTCCGGCGCGATCCCGTAAGCGCGGTGGGGCCGGAGGTGGGGTGAACATCGTCGTGCGCGATTGTCCGTCATCGGGGGGCCACTACGAGCCACCGTTATGGAGTCCGGATCCGCTCCTTCTGCACCGCATGCACGGAGACGACCGTCAGCGTGCGCGGAAAGTGCACAATCGTCGCGTACATGCCTTCTTCGACCAGGTGATAGTCGATCGTGGCGATCTTGAAGACGGAGCGTTCGACGTTGATGTAGTGGCTATCCCAGGCGATCACGAGGTCGGCGCGCTTCCACTTGCGCAGGATCTGACCTTCGGTCTCGACCAACGGCGCGCGCAGATCGCGCACGTGCTGCCAGACGTGATGCGCCAGCAGCAGCCCGACGAGGCCGACGATTGAGATCGTGATGTACGCAGCCCCGCTCGCGCCGATGGCAACGAAGTAAGCGATGACAATCACGTCAAGTACCAGCAGAGCGCCGTAGATCAGCATGCTGCGGAAGAGGGACGCGCGCGCGGCTGGCTCCGGATCTTGCACTCAGGGAGCTGGCTTCGGCAGCAACAACGTCTTGCCGATGTTCAGGATCGGATTGTCGTAGTCGAGCCCGTTCAGCGTCGCGATCGCCTTCGCGAAGCTGACGGGGTTATCGCCGGGCGGCAGGTTGGCCGTCGCGATATCGAAGAGCGTATCGCCGGACTGGATCGTGTACTTGCCGAACGGGCTCTCGGTGCCGGTGGCGGCGGGCGTCCCCGTCCTGGAGGCGCCCGGTGTCGTGTCGGATGGCGTCGTATCGGACGATGGCGTCGTCTCGTCGGTCCGGGTCGCGGCGATGCGCGTCGTCACCGGCGTCTGGGCCGCCACCGTCGGCAGCTGGCTGCCGCCTGTCGCCGTGGGCGTCGTCTTGCCGACAACGACCGGCGCCGCGCCGGTCTTCTCGCCCGGTGGCCGGAGGATCAGGAACACCGCGACGGCCGTGCCGACAAGCATGATCAGCAGGGCGCCACGATAGAGATTGAACGAAGGCATGGCGCTCGCCGGCCGCAGACAATCGGAGCAATACGTCGCGTTGCCGTGATCCTCGCAGTACGGCTTCGCGCAACGCTTGCAGGCGTTCGTGGCAGTCTGTTCGCAGGCATAGCAGTTCAAAGCGCCGCCATTGTAACAGCTACGGGTAAGGGTCGATGGGATCGGTGCGCTCTGGCTGGCGGAGGGTCAACCACGAAGGACACGAAGGCCGTTAAAGTGCCCGGTGCAACATGCACCCTCGCGCTCTCCGACGCTATCACCAGGCCCAAGAACGTAGGGACGTAGCGTTAGCTCCGTCCGTGCCGGCCAGCGACCAATCCTGGTCTCCGGCATCGAACGCCCGACGCCGACGCTATTCGTCCAGAGAGATCACATCACGATCGATGTTTAACACCTCCGCGTCGAGGCGGGAGTTTTGGACGAACTCGACGACTTCGTTGAGGATGTCGTCGCAGTGGCGGTGGGTGTTGGCGACGCAGGCGACGCCGAGCGTGGCGATCTGCCACGCGTCATTATCGGCGACCTCGGCGACGGAGACCTGGAAGGTGTTGCGCAGGCGCTGCGCGACGCTGCGGACGACCTGCCGCTTGTCCTTCAGCGAGCCGCTTTCAGGCAGGCGCAGCGAGAAACGGAGGGCGCCGACGTTCAGATCGCCGCCTCTTCCTCTTCTTCTTCGGCGATCGCCTCTTCCGTCAGCGGCAGCGGCGGCAGATCGTCTGGCCGCTCGAGGCCGAAGTATTCGAGGAAGCGCACCGTCGTGCCGAACAGCACCGGCCGGCCGATCACCGGCGAGCGACCGACCTCCTCGATCAGGCCGCGTGCGGCCAGCGTGCGGATCGGGCCGTCGCAGTCGACGCCGCGCACCGCCTCGATGCCGGCGCGCGTCATCGGCTGCCGGTAGGCGATGATCGCCAGCGTCTCGAGTGAGGCGTTGGTCAGCGGCGGATGCTCCATGCCGAGAAAGCGTTCGACGTAGGCGGCGGTCTGCGGCGCCGAAACGAGTTGCACCAGCTCGCCCGTGCGCTGCAGCCGCACACCGCGGCCCTGGCACTGCGCAGCGAGATCCTCAAGCGCGGCGGATACGTCGGTCTTTGGCGCATTGATCGTGCGCGAGAGCGCGGCGATCTCGACCGGCGCATCGGCGACGAAGAGCACCGCTTCGAGCACCGGCACGAGCTGATCCTGCGGCGGCGGGTCGATCAGCTTAGGCTTGCGCTTCTTCAGGTGGCTCGGGGCTTCCTCGTTGGTCACGTGTCTCCTCTGATTGCGGCCGCTCCCAGCCGGATGGCGGGGCGGCGGGCTGTGTGCCCAAGCGTAACTCTCGGTAGCGCAGGCGCGCACGGGGCCGTGCCGCCAGCTCGATGCCGAGTTGCTGCTCGACGAACAGCTGCGCGCGACGGCAGGCGGCGTCCGCCGTCTGCGAGAGGTCAGCGCCGGCGCCCACCTGCAGGTCGAGCACGACATCGACGCGATCGCCGCGTTTGGCCACGGTCGACCGGCACTGCGCGACGTGCGGGACGCGCGCGACTTCGACGTCGATGCGCTCGCCGATCTGCGTCGTCGTGATGCGGGCATCGCCCGCGGTCATGTTGCGTACACGCATCTTCTGCGACGACGGCGGCGTCAGCTCGACCACGATCGCCGTTAGCATCATCAGCGCGATGACGGCGGCGACGAGGGAGATGATCGCTTTCGTCTCGCGATCGTCGTGGCGGCGCAGCCAACCGGCGAGATCGGCGATGCGATCGATTGTGCCGCCCGGCGCCGCCCAGGCGAACAATACGACGAGCAGCCCGAGAAAGATGACGACGAGCGCCACGACGACGATGACAAAGCGATTGACCTGATCCAGCGGGCGATCGTCCATCACCTTGCCACGCCTCCCACCGTCCGATCCTGGAATCGCGCCATCATACCGCGCGATCGCGGCGGGTTTAACCACGAAGGGCACGAAGGGGATGGGAAGAAACGGGGATGGTCGGCTGGCGATGAGCTCCGTTAGCGGCGCCGAAGCCACCGTGCCGAGAGCGTAGGGACGCACCTTTAGGTCCGTCC
>JBBQVO010000170.1:0-7472 GCA_038211505.1 Dehalococcoidia bacterium
CCGATCCTTGTCGCTCTTCGTGATCCGGTGCTCGGCGTCGTGCTTGTCGATGCCGTCGCGCTCCATCAGCGTCGCGATGCGGAACTCGCGCGGCGCAGCAACGTACACGTGCATGACGCCCGGCTGATTCTGCAGGATCGCCTGCGATCCGCGGCCGAGGATGACGACTTTGCCACGCGCCGCGAGCCCCGTGATCACGGACGTCAGCGTCTTCAGATAGCGCTCGTCGTTCAGGCTCGCGTCGGGGTCGATCGCCAGCTGCGCCGCCTCGCCGTACGTGCGGCCGAGCACGACGTCGAGTCCCAGGCCGCCGGAAACGGGATCGGCCGCGCCGGCCGCAGCCGAGCGTTCCATCAGCGTCCGCATCACCGAACCGAGCCGCTCGCCGAGATTGCTCTTGCGCTCGTCATGCTGTTCCATCTTCGACACGCTGACGCCCAGCTGCCGCGCCGCTTCGACGAGTATCTCCTGATCGACGTACTCCAGCTTGAGATCTCGCGCCACCGCCTGCGCGATCTCTCGCGCCCCGCTCGCCAGGCTGCCGGACACCGTAATCACGGGCATGGTGGTTGCCTCCCGAAGATCGTTCCGCTGTGGAGATCATTGTATGGCCGGAGTGGCGCCGCCGTATAGCCGGCGAAGCTGGAAGATGGAGGGTGGAGGATGGAACGCGACCTCCATCTTCTATCTTCCACCCTCCATCTTCGGCTCGACACGCGAAAGAGCGCTCGCACGCAACGAGCGCCCTCAGAGTGTGAAGCTAGTCTCGCTACCCCACAGGCGTCACTTCGCGCCGCTCGCTGCGGTTGAGCGGGATGCTAGCGTCGACGTCGTGCGGATACTCAAGGCCGCGTTCGAGCTTGTGGATGCGGGTGCTGGTGAGCGAGAAAGCCTCTACGATCTTGTCGATCGCCGGAATGTCGTCGAAGCCCTTGCAAGAGAAGATGTCGACCCACACCTGCCCGTGCTCCGGGAACGTGTGGACGGCGATGTGGCTCTCGGCGATCAGCACGAAGCCGGAGACGCCCCAGTCTTCGGGCTTCACGCCGTTATACGAAAAGACGTTTGGTACGGAGATCTTCGTCATCCCGATTTCGTCCGGGTAGCGGTCGAGAAGGTTGCGGACCAGCTCAAGGTTGCCGAGCTGCGCGGGGTTTCCGCCGAACCCATCGATCGTAACGTGCATTCTCTTTTCCTTTCATCCCTGTCGCGTGACAGGGCGGAATGCCCGGGACGAAACCCGGAACGCTAGGTGAAGCCGGTCGGTTTACCGCCGTCCATAGATCCTTTGACAACGCAAAAGGCCCCCGGCAAACCCGCGCGTTTCGCGAATCTGCCAGCCAGGCCCCGGGTCGTCTCTCTTACAGAGCGCTGTAGCCTATCTTCTTCGTTCACGGTCCCCATGGACACGCAGAAAACATGTTAGCAGCGAACCCCCCCATCCGCAAACGCTTCTCTTCAGGCGTGGAAGATCGATCAACCACAGAGCTCACGACGGCACGATCACGATCGACGAAGAGCACCAAGCGCACGAGCCTCGGCGTCGCGGCCAGTGTCGGCGCGAACCTTTGTCTGGCCTGAAAATGGCGTCGGAGCGGGTCGTCAAACCGAATCGAACTCCCCTTCCCGCGCCGGGAAGGGGCTGGGGGTTAGGTTGCTCGGCCGCCAAGACATTCCGTTTTCATCGGCCGTGGTGAGGCGCCACCGCATAAAACTCCGCACTTGCCGTTGCGACAGTGTTGCCATCCGATTATCACAAGTCGGCGAGAGCGAACCCGCCGCATCCTTAACCGAACGTTCACACGGCGCAGCCTCATGCCACAAACGCGGCGTGATACCATAAAGGCGGCCTATGCGATCGATTCGATTGCTGAATACCAACATCGTCAGAAGATCGGCGGATCCGCCGTGGTTCCGAGTCTGAAGGAGTCAGCGAAGATGGGCAGTATCGGCACCGGACTCAAGGGCGTCGTCCTCGACGAAACGCGCATCGCGCTGATCGACGGTGACGAGGGCAAGCTGGTCTACCGCGGCTACAACATCCACGACCTCGCTACGAAAGCCACGTTCGAGGAGGTCTCGTACCTCCTCCTCTACGGGGCCCTGCCGACGCGCGATCAGCTGGCGGCGTTCGATGCGCGGCTGAAGTCTGCCCGCGGTATCCCGCAGTCCGTCGTCGAGATCATCGACCGCGTCAAGGCAGCGCACCCGATGGACATCCTGCGCACCGCCGTCTCGGCCGTGGTCGCACTCGATGAGAAAGACAATGCCGCGACGCTCGAGGCCGGCCTGCCCGAAGGCATCACGCTGATCTCGCAGACGGCGACAATCGTCGCCACGATGCATCGCCTGCGCAACGGCCTCGATCCCGTCGCCCCGCGCGACGACCTCTCGCACGCCGCGAACTTCCTCTACATGATGTTCGGCAAGGAGCCGTCCGCCGAGGACGCGAAGATCATCGACCTCGATCTCGTCCTTCACGCCGAGCACAGCGTCAACGCATCGACGTTCGCCGCGCGCGTCGCCGCCGGCACCGCCGCCGATCTCGGCTCGGCGATCGTCGCCGCGATCGCCACGCTCAAGGGCCCGCTACACGGCGGCGCCGCCGAGGCGGTACAGAAGACCGTCGAAGAAATCGGCGACCCGGAGCGCGCGATCGAGTACATCAAGGAGAAGATCGAGGCCGGCGAGAAGGTGATGGGCTTCGGCCATCGCGTCTACAAGACCGAAGACCCGCGCGGCGCCGAGCTGCGCGATGTCGCCCGCAACCTCGGCCACAAACTCGGCAACGATCGCTGGTTCCAGATCCTGCAAGAGATCGAGCGGGCGATGGAACCGTATCGCGCGAAGGGCATCTACCCGAACGTCGACTTCTACGCCGGCGCCGTCTACTCGCTGCTCGGCATCCCGGAAGAGCAGTTCATCCCGATGTTCGCCGTGGGCCGCATGCCCGGCTGGGTCGCCCACGTCCTCGAGCAGTACGAAGACAACGTCCTCATCCGCCCCCTCCTCGAATACACCGGCCCCCGCCACCTCCGCTACAAACCCATCGAGGCGCGCTAGCCGGCATTCTGTAGCGCGGGCGTTTTGGCGCTCTGTACCACTGGCGTTCAAAACGCCCGCGGTACATGGTGACCGCGCCGTCGCCGTTCAATCCCACCCTCCCTAACCCCTTCGTGCCCTTCGTGGTTAAACCCGTCCGCACGCCTCAATGCATCTCCGAGCCGCCACTCACATTGATCGACTCGCCGGTGATGTTGTCGGCTTTGCACAGGAACACGACCGCCTGCCCCATGTCGGCGACCGTCTGCGGCCGGCGCATCGGCACGTTCTTCACCGCCACGTCGTCCCACGCTTCTTCCTTCGTGATGCCGCGCGCGGCGGCGATCGCCGGCGTCAGCACTTCGCGCCACATGAACGTATCGACCTCGCCGGGGCAGATCGCGTTCACCGTCACGTTGAACGGCCCCATCTCCTCCGCCAGCGCCTGCGTGAAGCCGATCACCGCCCACTTCGACGCGCAGTACGCCGACGCCCCAGCCTTGCCGCTCTTCCCCGCCTGCGATGACAGGTTGATGATCCGCCCGCTCTGCCGCTGCATCATGTGTACGCCGACCGCCTTTGAGCACAGAAACGTGCCCTTGACGTTGACGTCGTGAATCAGCTCCCAGTCGTCCTGCGCGAATGCCACGACGGGGCCGATCTTGATCACGCCGGCGTTGTTGACGAGGATGTCGACCTGCCCGAATCGGTCGATCGTCTGCTGCACCATCGCCTGGCACTGCGCGTAGTCGCGCACGTCAACATCGATCGCCATCGCCTCGCTGCCGAGACGCGCGACCTCCGCGATCGTCTCCTCGCGATCCGCCGCCACCGACGGCAGATCGGCGAGCGCCACCCGCACGCCCTCCTTCGCCAGTTCGTAGGCAATGCCGCGCCCGATCCCCCGCGCCCCGCCCGTCACAATCGCCACCGCATTCGTCAGTTCCATGTGCCTCTCCTTATTGGTCACGGCATTGTGTCGAATCGCGCGGCGTCGCGACACTTACAGGCCGATGGCTGGCGGATATGATTGCGTCGATGCCACAGGAATCGCCATGGGAGGCCGAAGCAGAACGCTGGGTCGCGTGGGTGCGAACAACTCGCGACCACGTCTTCGAAACGTTCGCGTCCGCGTTCTTTGACGAGATCATGCCGCCACCAGCCGGGCGGACGCTAGAGATCGGCTGCGGCGAGGGCCGCGTCGCACGCAAACTCGTCGCGCGATCGCACGACGTCGTGGGCGTCGATGGCTCGCCGACGCTCGTTCGATACGCACGGGATGCCGATGCGGCGTCGGCCTACGTCGTCGGGGACGCGATCGCGCTGCCGTTCGCCGACGCGACGTTCCGGACCGTGGTCGCCTACAACTCGCTGCAAACGCTGCCCTCGCATGCTGGCATGCGACAGGCGATCGGCGAGGCAGCGCGCGTCCTCGCGCCGTCCGGACATCTGTGCATCTGCGTCGCCCATCCGCTGACGGACGCCGGCCTCGTGCGAGAGCGCGGGCCTAGCGAAGACCTCGTTCTGTCGGAGTATTTCGAGCGCCGGCGCGTGGACGAGACGGTCACGAAGGGCGAGCTGACGATGCGCTTCCACGGCTGGACGCACACGCTCGAGGACTACGCGCGGGCGCTGGAGGATGCGGGACTGATCATCGATCGCATCGGCGAACCAACACCCACTGAGTCGCAGGTCGCCGAGCACCCATCGCTCGCGCGCTGGCGGCGCATCCCGCTGTTTCTGGTCCTGCGCGCCTTGAAGCTGCGCTAAGGCGTCCGCGGCATGCCCCGCGCCGGCTGAAACCGTTCGCGCCACAGGGGCGCGCTGCCGGCCATCCGGCCATCCGCTATCCGCTATCCGCTATCCTCCTCACGATGGAGTACCGCGTCCGCGTCGAGCGCAACAGGCTGAAATTTGCCGCCGCCCACTTCGCCACGTTCGGCGGCGATTGCGAGCCGCTACACGGGCACAACTACGCTGTCACGATCGAAGTCTCCGGCACGCTCACGGCCGATGCCTGGGTCTGCGACTTCGCCACGCTGAAGTCGCTCGGCAAGGCGATCTGCGACAAGCTCGACCACAAGTTCCTGCTGCAGCGCGAGAGCCGCGTCCTCGAGATCGACGAGGGCCAGAGCAACTGGAAGGTGCGCTTCGGCGACCGCGGCTTCGTCTTCCCGAAGTCCGACGTCCTGCCGCTACCGATCGACAACACCACAGCCGAGCGCATCGCCGAATACTTCGTCGGCCTCCTCCGCGAAGGCCTCCGCCTCGCCGGCGCCACCAACCTCACATCGATCACGGTCGGCGTAGAAGAAGCCCCCGGCCAATCAGGCTGGGCCTCCGACAGCTTCTAGCGGATAGCTCATAGCGATTGGCTGTTGGCTGCCGGTGTCATGAGTGACGTCGCTGCAGCGTGCTCCGAACGCCGTGAACAGTCGGTGACGCCAGCGAACCGCCCCGATCGTCGCCTTCTGTGCCCCTCTGTGCTCTCTGTGGATCAAACCCGTCGCGGCTCTTCGTGGAAGGCCCTAATCTGTGGAATCTGTGGTTCGTCCTTCGTGGAAGCCCGGAAAACAAAACGAGGTGCGGCATTGCTGCCGCCCCTCGCCGTTTATCGAAGGCCCCGCCTCCTTCGACGCAGATAAGAACGCCCTCATCCGTAACCCATTACACATCAGCCGGCGTTGACGCGAGAAAACGCTCGACACCCGTGAAGTGCGCGATCCGGGCAACACAGCCGCGCGCTGGGCGCCGTCGCCTTCGACCACGTCCCCGCATCGAACGCCGCGCGGGCCGCATCCAACGCCCGTGGGCGGTCCTCAACGCCATCCCACGGGATCGTCTCGACGAGCGCGCCCGTGGCGGGATTCATGCGCTGGTCCGAACCGTCGGCCCAATCGCCATTGATAAACTGGCGGTACGACGCTCTATCGCCTGAAATCCTAGACCTCAGCGAACGTAAATTATGCTACGCCGCCGCCCCAAACCCGTCGATCAGCCGATCGACGTTCGCCCAACCGACGACTTCGACGCCCGCGCCGAGTTCGCCGCCGGCGTCCGCGCGCAGCTGCCGATCCTGCTCGGCGTTACGCCGTTCGGCCTCGCCTACGGCGCCTATGCCGTCAAGAGCGGACTTTCGTCAGCGCTGGCGCAGGCGATGTCGTCGATCGTCTTTGGCGGCGCAAGTCAATTCGTCGCCGTGCGGCTGATCGCCGACGGCATCCCCGGCGCCGTCATCGTCCTCGCCGTGCTGCTCGTCAACCTGCGCCACATGCTCTACAGCGCATCGCTCGCGCCGCACACCGATCGCCTGCCGGCGCGCTGGCGCTGGCTCCTCGCCTATCTGCTGACCGACGAGGCGTATGCGACTGCGATCGTCCGCTACCGTCGCGCCGACGCGTCGCCGCACAAGCATTGGTTCGCCTTCGGGAGCGGCCTCGCGCTCTGGGTATGCTGGCAGATCAGCACCGCCCTCGGCGTCATCGTCGGTACGGCGGTACCCGATAGCTGGTCGCTCGACTTCGCGCTGCCGCTAACGTTTCTCGCGATCCTGATGCCGCAGTTGCGCGATCGCGCCGCCGTCGGCGCGGCTACCGTCGCCGCTCTCGTGGCGGTCGCCGGCTTCCGCTGGCCCTACGCTACCGGCCTGCTGACGGCGATGCTTCTCGGCATGCTCGCCGGCGTCATCATCGCCCACTGGTCGCCGCCACCGATCGACACTGATGCGCCTGACGCACGCGGAGTGGCGGAGCCGGCATGAGACTGTGGCTGATCATCATCGCCGCCGGCCTCGCGACGTACGGCATCCGCCTGTCGGTGCTCGTCTTCGTGCACCACAGCGCGCTGCCGCCGCCGATGCGCATCGCGCTGCGATTCGTCACGCCGGCAGTGCTCGCGGCGATTATCCTGCCGGCCGTCGTCTACACCGGCGGCAACGGCGCCTTCGATCTCGGCGCCGCTAACCCGCGCGTCTTCGCCGCCATCGCCGCCGCCGTCATCGCCTACGCGACAAAGAGTGTCTGGGCGACAATCGGCGCCGGCATGACCGTCCTTTGGCTCCTGCAGTGGGCGTTGTGATCAATGCCTGCGGCAGCGATAGCTTGCATAGGCGCCGAGCCGCGTCGTCGACTCGACGATTTCGAAGCCGGTCCGCTCGAGCATGCCTTCGATGATCCACGTGTACGTGCTCCACTCCTCGCGCACGTGCTCCTCGAAGAACGCGCGCTGGAAGCCCGAAGGCGAATCCGCCGGGCGCGCGACGGTATCGATCCAGGCATCGATCGAGCGCCGCATCTCAGCCGCGTCGAATGAATACACGAGGTCCTGCAAGTAAAAGAGCCCGCCCGGCTTGAGTATCGCGTGGATCCGCAACAGCGCCTCCATCTTCCAAAAGTCCGGCAGATGATGCAGCGCCCGGCGCGTCACGACAA
>JBBQVO010000171.1:0-7464 GCA_038211505.1 Dehalococcoidia bacterium
GAGAAGGATCGGCGGCCGATGCTGATTCCCGATCTCCTCGCCGAGGATCGCTTCACGCCAGCACAGCGCGATCTCATGCGCGACGCCGGCGTCCGTTCGGCGCTGATCGTGCCAATGCTCTGGCAGGATCAAATGATCGGCGTGCTCTCCGTCGCGACGAGGCGCGAGCGGCCGCTCGACGCGCGCGACGTGCAGTTCCTCACTGCCGTCGCCACGCAGGTGACGGCGATCATCCGCACCGAAACCCTCGTCACCGATCTGCAGGCGGCAGCGGCGCATCTCGAAGGCGCGCGCGCCGATACGGTACTGCTGCTTGCTGCGGCCGCGGAGGCGCACGACCTGACGACAGGCCGTCACCTCACGCGCGTGAGCACGATCAGTGAAGCACTGGCAGTGGAGTTGGGATACGGCGAGAGCGAGTCAGCGGCGGTCGGCCTCGCGGCTGTGCTGCACGACATCGGTAAGATCCGCGTGCCGGAGACGATCCTCCTCAGCCCGTCGCAGCTTGGCGACGATGAGTGGGCGCTGATGAAGCAGCACACCGTCTGGGGCGCCGAGTTCCTGTCGGCGCGCCCGGGGTTCGAGATGGCATCGACGATCGCGCGCGCCCATCATGAGCGCTGGGATGGCGGCGGCTACCCGCTCGGCCTCGCCGGCGACGAGATCCCGGAGATCGCGGCGATCGTCTCCGTCGCCGATAGCCTCGACGCGATCACCCACAACCGCCCCTACCGCGCCGGCCGCTCGGTCGATTGGGCGATCACGGAGATCATCCGCTGCGCCGGCACGCAGTTCAGCCCGCGCGTCGTCGAAGCCTTGGTGACGGTCCACAACAGCGGCGCGCTGGCCGTGGCCATGGATCACGACGACGATCTCGCCATCGCCGCGTGAGCTCGATCCACGAAGGGCCACGAAGTAGCACGCGCACGCTCGCCATTCTGCGTTGTGAACGATGTCATTCTGAGCGCAGCGAAGAATCTCTCCGGATCGCTTCCGTGGTGCGTTCCCGGGCAACACTCATTCGGGAGGATATTCGGTGGGACATCGGAGAGATTCTTCGCTGCGCTCAGAATGACAGGCACCCACGACCCACGACCCACCGAGTACACTCCCGGCATGGTTTCCCGTGAAACGATGCGGCGCGTGTTGCAGGAGCACGTTGATGCGGAGAACGTGCATGATCGGGATCGCGTCGCCGCGACGTACATCGAGCACGATCCCGTGTTCGAGGATGTGCCGGCGGGCAAGCGGTTCGTCGGCGTGCCGGACATCGTCGACAACTATCGCCATCTGTGGGACGGCTTCCCTGGCCTGATGCGGCGCATCGATCGCTGGACGTTCGGCGACGACAGCTGTGTCATCGAGCTGACCCTCGCTGGCAAGAACGAAGGCGCGTACCGCGGCAACGACGCCACCGGCCGCAGTATCGACCTACGCATCATCGCCCACTTCGCCTTCGACGACGCCGGCCGCATCAAGCAGGAGACGGCGTACTACGACGCACTGACGTTCATGCGCCAGCTCGGCATCGGCCGCTGATCGCCGTAGGCAGCCGGTGGTAGACTGGCGTATGCCAAACGAAGATCTCCAATCACTGATCGTGGTAGATCCCGCGATCATGCACGGGCAGGCATGCATCGCCGGTACACGCATCCCGGTGAGCGTCATCCTCGACTGCGTCGCCGCCGGACTGTCCGACGACGAGATCATCGCGCAGTATCCCGGCCTGACGACGAACAGCATTCGAGCGTCCGCGGCGTATGGCTCACTACTCGCCCGTGAAGAGATCGTGCCGCTCTCGACGCAGCCGGCGTGAGGGTGAAGCTCGACGAGAACCTTCCGCTCGATCTCGTTCCCGTGTTTGTGGAGCATGGACATGACGCCACGACGGTCCGAGACGAGCGTCTCGCGGGCTCGTCGGATGACCGAATATTCGAAGTTGTACGAGCAGAACGTCGACTCCTGATCACGCTCGATCGCGGGTTCGGCGATATTCGTCGCTACCCACCAGGCACCCATTCGGGGATCGTTGTGATGCGGCTCAGGGATCAACGCCCGTCGTTCGTGCTGCGGGCGATCACATCTCTCCTTACGAATCACCAACTGGAAGAATTCGAAGGGTGCATCGTCGTCGTTCATGACGACGTGATTCGTATCAGGCGGCGGTAGTGTGAGGACGGCCGTCATGACGACGCAACCGCTCGAACTACAGCCACTGACCCTCGAAGGCGCGCATGTGCGGCTGGAGCCGCTGTCGCGCGCGCATCTCGACGGCATCATGCGCGCCGGCGAGGATGATGCGATCTGGACGTGGCTGCCGTACCGGCCGCGCACGCGTGAGGAGTATGCGCGCTGGCTCGACGATGCGCTGGCGGCGCAGGCGACGGGCGATCAGCTGCCGTTTGCGACGATCGATCGCGCTTCGGGTGACGTCGCCGGCAGCACGCGGCTCTTTCTCACGAGCGCGCGCGATCGCCGCATCGAGATCGGCGGCACATGGCTGGCGACGTCGGCGCAGCGGACGCCGATCAACACGGAGTCAAAGTATCTGCTGCTGCGCCACTGCTTCGAGGCGCTCAGCTGCGTGCGCGTCGAACTGAAGACGGACGCGCGCAATGAGAAGTCGCAGCGGGCGATCGCGCGCATCGGCGGTCGGCTCGAAGGAACGATGCGCAAGCATATGCTGACTCGCGGCGGCATCTATCGCGACAGCGTCTACTTCAGCATCATCGACGACGAGTGGCCGGCCGCGAAGCAGCGGCTGGAGGAGATGCTCGCCGCTCGCGCCTGACCTCGATCACGCCGTGTTCTTTCGTGGATCGCAAGCACGCAGAAGGCCGGCGGTATCGCCGGCCTTCTGTTTGGTTGGGCTTCCGTGCCCGGATCACCCGATCGTGTGCGCGGAACAGGCGCTTCGGCCCCGAATCCGCCAGGACTCGGGGTGGACTATGCGACGGCGCGCGGGAGGCGGACGAATGTCGCGCGCACCTGCACGGGATAGCGGCGGGCCGATGACGTCGTCCGATCCGCGCCCTCTCCGCTGTTGGTTGGTTGCATCGTGGCGGGCGGGTCCATCTCGTCCTCCGTCGTCGTCGCTCGGTCCGGAGCCGTCGTCCGGTCACCTGCGTAGTATCGCCGCGCGCCGTGTCGCGTAGGTTGCGGCGCCGTTACGGAGATGTTGAATTTCCATGACATCGACGACGTGTGAGAGGAACCACAGAGACACAGAGGCACAGAGGTTGGGTGGGTTGGGCGTCCCTGAGAGGCGGGAATATCAAACAGCAAAAAGCAAGGCGACTGGCAAACAACAAGACGACGGAAGGGAACCACAGAGACACAGAGACACTGAGGCTCTGAGGTTCGGGTGGCGCTGCGAGGCGGGAACAGCAAACAACAAACTACAAACAGCAAAGGGCGACCGGCAAAACGTCGGATGTCGGACGCATATCACAACAGGTCGATGTCGGTGCCGATCGTCAAGCGGTATGCGGGCGGCTGGGCTTCAGGCGCGATGGCGAACGCAGACCGTCAAGCAGGCGCAACACTGATGCGCCGATCTCGGCGCGGGCGGCGCGGGTGTCGGGCGATTGGGCGATCAGGAGGCCGGCTTCGTTGATGGCGGCTAGCAACAGATGCGCGAGCGGCGACACGGGCTGCGGCGGCACAAACTTTTCGTTGATCGCCGCCTGTAGTCCGGCGGTGAGCAGGCCGAGGGCGTATTGCTCTTCGACGGCGCGCCAGGCGTCGCGACCGAGCACCGACGGTGCGTCGAGCAGGACGATGCGCTGCACGTCCGGTTGCAGGCAGGCGTCGAGGAAGGCGTTGCAGCCGTTGACGAGGCTGGCCCAGGCATCCGACTTCGCCGACGCCACCCTCACCATCTCCGCCATGAGATCGCGTTCGACGTCTTCGAAGACGGCGGCGAAGAGCTCGCGCTTGTCGCGGAAGTGGTGGTAGAGCGCGCCCCGCGTTACGCCTGCCGCGCGCACGACCTCCTCCGTCGCCGTGCCGGCGTAGCCGCGTTCGGCGAAGAGGGTGCGGGCGACCGCGATGAGAGCCGCGCGCGTCGACTCCGAACGGTCGGCCTGGCGCGTTGACATACATACTCCCTGTATGTTACATACTCGCTGTATGCATCATAACCGCTGCCGCCCGGCGGCGGAACCGTCATCCAGATCGGAGTCACGCATGAACGCCACCGCATTCGCCGCCGCCCGCAAGACCGTCACGACGCCGTACGGCGATATCGCCTACGTCGAACAGGGCGTCGGCCCCGCTGCGCTCTTCATTCACGGCGTGCTGCTCAACGGCTATCTCTGGCACGATGTCATCGACCTGCTGGCGAAGGATCGTCGCTGCATCGCCATCGACATGATGGGTCACGGCGGCTCGCTGGTGCCGCTCGATCAAGATCTGTCGTTCGCGGCGCAGGCGGAGATGCTGGAGGCGTTCGTCGACGCGCTCGGACTCGATCAGGTCGACGTGATCGGCAACGATAGCGGCGGTGGCATCGCGCAGATCTTCGCCGCGCGTCATCCGGAGCGCATCCGCACGCTGACGCTGACGAACTGCGACACGCACGACAACATCTTCCCGCCCGCGGTTGTGCCGCTCTTCGACGTGATCAAGGCCGGCAAATTGCTCGATATCTTCCGCCCGATGCTGACGAATTCCGACGCTGCCCGTGCCGGCTTCGCGACGACGTTCGAAGCGCCCGACAAGCTCAGCGATGAGACGATCCGCGCCTTCATCGACCCGCTGGTCGCGAACGAAGAGGCGGGCGCGTACGTGCAGCGCTGGGTGAACGCCCTCGACACCGCCGATCTCGTGGGCGCCGAGCCGGGGCTGCGCACGCTGCAAGCGCCGACCCTGATCGTCTGGGGCACGGCCGACGTGTTTTTCGACGTGAAGTGGGCGCACTGGTTGAAGGACACGATCCCGGGCGCGCTCGACGTGATCGAAGTGCCGGGCGCCAAGCTCTTCTTCCCGCTCGAACGCCCGCAACTGCTCGCCGACGCCGTCCGCACGATGTGGGAGGCGCATGCTGGGGCGACCTAACCCCCGGCCCCTTCCCGACGCGGGAAGGGGAGTTCGATTCGGGGCCGCAGCGCGTCCGTCGAGGCGTCAATCGCGTCCTCGATCCAACTCAGCTCCGGTTCGCCGCGCAGGCCGCCGGCCGTCGCATATACGCGGCAGCTCGGCGCGTAGTCGCCGCCGGGCTGGAAGCCTGGCTCGATGTCGCGCCCGTCAACGCGCACCGTGGGCGATCCCGGGAACTGCAGCGCGGCCGCAGTGGCCGCATCAACGACGATCGATTCGAGCAGCGCTGTGCTGACGCCGTGGGACGCGAGCACCTGCTCGACAGCGTGGCGCGTCGACTCGTAGTTCGGGCAACCTTCGACGCTGAGCACTTCGACACGCATTGCTCGGATCTCCTCCGTCACAGGGTAACGCTCGCCTGCGGCTCGGAGCGACCCGCCGCGCCCTGCACGCGTCGATGTTTGCTCAGGACCTCAAACCGGGCGGTTGCTGATGAAGATCTCCATCGTTGACGGCGACTGCTCGACGAACACCGCGCACTGCACTATGATCCGACCAATCGGTTACTGGAGGTGGCATCGTGAAGAGGCTATCAGGTCGGATCGGCTGGGCGCTGCTCGGCGCGGTCGCGCTTGCCGGCGTGGCCACGCTCGCGCGCGTGATCGAGGCGGGGCCGCTCGACCCGCCGGGGCCGGTCGGCTCGACGATGCGGACGCTCGGTGATCTCGTACCCTCGTGGGACCAGACGTTGACGTCGAATGGCTGCGGCTCGGCGCGCTGGAGCTGCGTGATGGGGAACGTCGCGGTGCTCGACAACGAGACCGGCATCGTGTGGGAGCGCACGCCCTCGAACGCGCCCGCGCTCGACTGGTTCACGGCGATCCAGGTGTGCGATCAGACGCAGACGGGGGCGCGCATGGGCTGGCGCCTGCCCACGGCCGAAGAGCTGCTGAGCGTCCACGATCCATCGTCGTACCAGCTGCCGGCGAACAGTCCGTTCACCGGCGTCGACGGCAACAGTTTCTGGTCGTCGACGTCCGCGCCGGGCAACGAGTCGAGCGCGCGCTACATCGGATTCAACTTCGCGAGCGCCAGTGTTATCGACGACAAGCGCGATACGACGTTCGCCGGCGCCTGGTGCGTGCGTGGCGGCGGCGGCCACGATTTCGCGGCGCAAGACGACGGATCGTGGTCGAAGTCGCTCCCGGCCAACTCCGGCGGCGGTGGCTGTACATCCGCACGCTTCGAGTGCAGCGGCAGCGCCGTCCTCGATCACACCACGCATCTCGTCTGGACCAAGAGCACGGCAGATGCGCTGAGTGTCGTCGCTTCGCAGGGCGCGGGCGTCTGCTACCGGCTCAGCGCCGGAGGCGTTTCCGGGTGGCGCTTGCCGACGGAGCCGGAGCTGCTGACGCTGCTCGACGTAAGCAACGTCAATCCGGCGTTGTCGCTGCCCAACGGTCACCCATTCACCAACGTGCCGAATTTGCCCTACCCGTGGCTCAGCTCGACGTTCGATGGGACACTGTACTGGGGAGTCAACTTCATGGGAGGTTCGCCCGGCCAGCCTGGCCAGGCGTTTGCCACCACCAGCACCAGCTATCTGTGGAACGTCTGGTGCGTCCGCGCGCCCGAATAGCCCCCGCCCAGTCGCATCTCCAATGGTATGATCGTCGCTAGCCGCGACCTAAAGCCCCGCCGCGCCCCGTCTCCCCGCCCCAGGTCTCCAGTCCAGTCCCCCAACCCCGCATCGCATTCCTGAGTCGGCTTCGGAATTGCAATGTTATTGAATTGCAAGCTTTCGATGGCCGGCATACTCGTCTCGCTTACGGTTCGTCCGTCATAGTCTGCCCACGCGCTGATCCGATGGCGCGACGGGGTGAGATCGAAGCGTTAGGAGCCACGCAGATGTCCGTTCAACCGTTGGTATTGGCAATCGATGATGAGCCGGGCGTGCTGCGCCTGATCAAGCTCGAGCTGTCGTCGCAGGGCTTTCGCGTCGTGACCGCCGATAACGGCGCGGCGGGTATCAAGATGGAGGAGGAGCACCGCCCGGACATCGTACTGCTCGACATCGCCATGCCCGAGATGACAGGGCTGGAGGTGATGCGGCACCTGCGCGACCGGACGAACGTGCCGGTGCTGCTGCTGACGGCGAAAGGCAGCGACACGGAAAAGGTGCGCGGCCTGGAACTCGGCGCCGACGACTATCTGGCGAAGCCGTTCAACCCCGACGAGTTGAGCGCCCGCGTTCGCGCTGTCCTGCGGCGCGCCGTCGGATCGCCAGGCGCCGATCACGAGGTGATCGCCGGCCCGATCAAGATCGACCTGCACAAGCGCCTCGTCTGGCGCGACGGCGAGCCGGTGACGATGACGCGCACCGAATGGATGCGGTTGCAGTATCTCGCAGCGAACCCGGGCCGC
>JBBQVO010000172.1:0-7414 GCA_038211505.1 Dehalococcoidia bacterium
AGGCGCAGCGACACCGGACGGCAGCAGCACGTCCACGCCGAACGGCTTCGACGTCAGATCGCGGATGCGGCGCACCTGGCGCTCGATCTCATCCGCCGGCATCGATGCCGCGCCGACGATGCCAAGGCCGCCCGCCTCGGAGATCGCCGCGACGAGCTCGGCCGTCGCGACGCCGCCCATGCCGGCGAGGATCACGGGATACTCGATATCGAGGATGTCGCACAGCCGCGTGCGCAGCACTGGACGGCTCATCGGCCACCTCCAATTGCACCTGACGTAATGGTGAGGCGAGTCTATCGCCGGTGCCAAGGGCGGGCAAGAACGAGGCTTGCGAGCGGGGCGAATCGGCTTCGCTATCCCGCGCTCAAGATCGGCACGATACGCTTTCGCGCGTCGGCGGCAAGCCAATCGTACATCCGCGTTCGGACGTCGCGCAGCGCCATCAGCGCCGCATCGTCCGCCGCCGGCTCGATCAGCGACGCCATGCCGCCGATCGCGGCACGCAACGCGTCGTGCTCGGCGCGCAGCGCCGAGAGTCGCAACGACGTGGTCGCCGCCGGCAGCGCCGCGATCGCCGCGCGTGCGGCGCGCGCGTCGTCCCGATCGATCGCGGCCAGAGCGGCATCGGCGTCGGCGAGCATCGATCGCAGCTCGGCGTTCGCTTCGAGTAGATCCGGCACGGCGGTGTCGTAGTCGCGCTGCACGATGCCGAAGAGCAGCATCGAGAACCCGAACTGCGCCTGCCCATACGACGTCTTCAGCTCAGGTGCGAAATGCGTGACGACGCCCGTCTGCAGCGCTCGCAGCACCTCATCGGGATACGGCCTCATGCGATCAGCTCCAGCAGTTCCACCTCGAGGCCGGGGTTGATGAACGCGGTCACGGCCAGCAGCAGATCCGGCGTCTTCCCCTGCACGATCGACTTCGTGCCGGTGATGAAGATGATCGCGAACTTCACGTTCGAGAACACCTCCCAGAACTTCAACGCCGCCGCATCGACCTTGACGCCGCCCGCGCCCTCATACATCTTCACAAACTCATCGCGCGTCGATAGCCCGCCGACCCGCTGATCGTTCGCCCAGCGCCACGACTTGATCATCAGCCAGCCGAGATCTTCGATCGGGTCGCCGGCGTGCGCCATCTCCCAATCGAGAATGCCGGTGATGCCGGACTGATCGTAAAGAAAGTTGCCGGTGCGATAGTCGCCGTGCACGAGCGCAAGACGATCGGGCGGCGGCGGCAGGTGGCGCTTCAACCAGCTGAACGCGAATTCGAGCACCGGCTGCGCCTCCAGCGTGTCCTGCCGCATCGTCCGCTCCCACTTCTCGACTTCATGCAGCGCCGCCGCAGCGACCGATGTCGGACGTTCGAGCGCGGGCACGCGATCGATATCGAACGCGTGGAGGCGCGCGAGAATCTCCGCCTTCTGCCGCGCGACGACCGGCCGTACGTCGGCGAACTGCGGCGACGTGACGAGCGTGCGCGCATCCGTCGCGCCGGGCAGCCGGCTCATGATGAAGAAGGGACGTTCGAGCGCCCCGCCGTCACGCTCGATCCAGTGCACCTGCGGCACCGGTATGCCGCTGCCGGCGAGCGCCGTATACAGCTCGAACTCGAGATCGTTGTTGCTTTCGAGCAGGCTCGCCGTCGGATCACGCCGCGCGATGAAGCTCCGCTCGACCGCCGTGCCGCCGCCTTCGATCCACCGCGCGTCGAACGACCACGTCTCGCGCGACGCCCCGCCCGGAATCCGCGCGACGTTCGACACCGACACGTCCATCGCATCCGGCATCCGCGCCCGAAGATACGCCACCAGCTGCTCTTCCCGCATCGCGACAATCTATCGTCGAAACGCCGTTCGGAGTAGCGAGACGCGCCGCCGTCCTTGGGCAACAACTATGCGCACACAACGCACAACAATTGTCATTCTGAGCGAAGCGAAGAATCTCTCCGTAGAAATCTCCGAGGATCGTTCGCGTCCGACGGCATTCGGGGACTGCATTGTCGTCGTGTCCGAAGAGATTCTTCGTTTCGCTCATAGTGACAATACTCTTGCTGTGGTTCTGCGTAGCGAATTGGGCATCCGCCGGAGATTGCAAGACCAAGACGGCGCACCCGCCGCCACTCACAGCCCCAGCACCGCCGCCGCATTCCCCCCGCAAACAGCCGCCAGCTCCGCATCCGACAACCCGGCCGCGCGCGTGCGTGCGAGCGCTTGCGCCTGCGACGTGAGCGGGTAATCGCTCGCCCACAAGATCTTCTCCACACCGATCGCGTCGATCACGAGACGATAGATCTGCGGATCATAAAGCAGATGGCTCGCGGCCGTGTCGACGTACACGTTGTCCATCGCGTCGCGCACCTCCGGCATCAGCGCATAAAACGGCAGCCCGCCGCCCCAATGCGCGGCGATGATCGTGACGCCGGACGCCGCCTTCGCGAACGCGTACAGCGCGCCGAGCGATAGCCCCTCCTTCCCGGCGTAGGCGTGACCGACAGGCTCGCTGGCGTGGACGAGGATCGGCAGGTCGAAGGCGGCCGCCGCCCACATCAGCAGATCGGCTTCATCGCTGTTCGCCAGGTTGTAGCCGCTCTGATCGGGCCGCAGCTCGCCGATGCCGCGCGCGCCGGCGATCGACAGCGCGCGCAACTTGGATCGCACGTCGTTGCGCATCGTCGACGGCGCCTCCTCCGTGTCGGCTCGGCCGTGCGCGCCCGCATCCGGCGGAAAGTGCACCGACACGAACGGGATCAGCCGCCCGCCCGATCGAGCAGCGACGTCGAGGAGGTACTCGTTCGTCTCATCGACGAGCGACTCCTCGTGCCAGGCGAAGTTCACGATCACGCTGCGGTCGATCCCGGCGGCGTCCATCGACGCCAGCAGCTCCTCCGCCGTCGCCATCTTCGCCGAAGCATCGCCATAGATTTCTGCAAACGCCGCCTCGCCCGCCATCAGCGCGTCGCGACGATCGCGGACAGCAGGCGGGAAGACGTGCGTGTGGCTATCGATGATCATGGCTGTTGGCTATTGGCGATTGGTGTTCGTCACTGGTGCTTGCGGGTGTATATCGACCGTCATTCTGAGCGCAGTGCCTGTCATTCTGAGCGCAGCGAAGAATCTCTCCGGATACAAGACTGAAGCAACACGCGGATCCGACTGTGGGCGTAGTACTGCTAGCGTTTGTGACATCGGAGAGATTCTTCGCTGCGCTCAGAATGACAGTTGATGGATCCCCCCACACTCCTCTTCGTGTCCTTCGTGGTTAATCACGTGCGCGCCGCCTATACGCCGACGAGCTCGCGCCCCGCGTCAAGCACTTTCTGCACGAGTGATTGATCGCCGACGACTTCGGTGTAGATGCGCACCAACGGCTCGGTGCCGCTGAAGCGCAGTAGCAGCCAGCCCTTGCCGTCGAGACGGAAGCGAAAGCCGTCGGTGGTGTCGCGCGATGTCACCTTGATGCCGGCGATCGTGTCGGGGCGCGCGTCCTCAGCGCGCTTCCATACCTTCGCGCGATCTTCTTCGCGCAGCGCCACATCGAGACGATCGTAATAGTGCGGCCCCACCTTCTCATACAACTCGGCGAGCAGCTCGCTCGGCCGCTTGCCGGTGCGCGCGACGAAGTCGAGCATGTAGAGGCCGGCGAGAATGCCGTCGCGCTCCGGCACGTGGCCGCGGAAGCCGTAACCGCCGCTCTCCTCGCCGCCGATCAGCGCGTCTTCCGCCATCATCTTCGGGCCGAGGAATTTGAAGCCGACCTGCGTCTCGTGCACCGGCACGCCGTAGATCTCGCCCAGCTTCTCGACCATCTGCGTCGTCGTCACCGACTTCACGATTGCGCCACGCTCGCCGCGCGCTTCCAGCAGGTAGTACGTCAGCAGCGCGAACACCTGCAGCTGGTTGATGAAGACGCCGTTCTCGTCAGCGATGCCGACGCGATCGGCGTCGCCGTCCGTGGCGATGCCGATGTCGTAACCACCGCCGCGCATCGACGATTCCATCTCGGTGAGATTGCGCCCGATGGGCTCCGGTGCATGCATGCCGGGGAAGATCGGATTGCGGAAGCCATGCAGCTCCGTCACCTGCGTCGAGCCGCCATCGAGCAGTGCGCCGAAGTAGCCGGCGCCCGTGCCGTACATCGCGTCGTAGCAGACGCGCAGCCCGGCTGACTTCAGGCTGTCGAGATCGATCAACCGCGCCAGCTGCGCGAGATACGGCGCGCGCGGATCGAAGTCTTCGACCATGCCCGAAGCTCGCGCCTCAGCGATCGGCGTCGTCGCGATCACGCGCCCGACGATATCGGGCAGCGGCTCCTCGAGCTGTGCGACGATCTCCGGCGCGGCGCTGCCGCCGTACTCCGGCTTGTACTTGAAGCCGTTCCACTGCCACGGATTGTGGCTCGCCGTGATCACAACGCCACCGCCCGCCTTACGATCGATGATCGAGAAGCTGACGACGGGCGTTGGACAGAGCACGCTCGTCAGCGCCACCTTGATCCCCGCCGCGGCGACGACTTCGGCGACCGCTTCCGCGAAGTTCTCCGACGCATACCGCGCGTCGTAGCCGACGATCAGCCCGCGGTCGGCGAGGTTGTGTTTCTTCAGATATAGCGCGACGCTGGCGGCGCAGGCACGCACGTTATCGAAGGTGTAGTCCTCGCCGATGACGGCGCGCCATCCGTCGGTGCCGAACTTGATGAAGGTCGGCGGGCGCATCTCGTTGGGCATCAGGGCTGATCCTCCACGCGCCTTCGCGCTCACGTCAACAGGCAGCGGACACGTTCGCAAGAGTGCCGCGCGCCGCCCGTAAGGGCAATCGCCCAGCACCCTCTGAGTCGCTGGGGTTACCCCGACACCCCAATACGTCGCCGACGTTACCCCGCGACTGGCACGGCGATCTCGTCGAGGATCTCGCGCACCAGCGATTCGGCGTCGCGGCCGCGGAGGCGCGACTGCGAGCTCAGCATCAGCCGGTGCGCGAGCACGTTCGGCGCGAGATGCTTGACGTCGTCCGGCAGCACGTATTCGCGGCCGCGGATCGCCGCCAGCGCGCGCGCCGCACGAAACAGCGCCAACGTCGCGCGCGGGCTCGCGCCCAGCTCGACGGCCGCGTGCGCGCGCGTCGCCGCGATGATCCGCACGATGTAGTCGCGCAGTGATGCGTCAACGCGGACGGACGGCAGCGTCGCGCTCAGCCGCACCAACTCGCCTGCATCGATCACCGGCCGTAGATGGTCGAGCGGATTCTCCGCTTCGAAGCGCAACAGGATCTCGTCTTCCTGCGAAGCGTCGGGATAGCCCATGCGGACGCGCAGCAGGAAGCGATCGAGCTGCGCCTCCGGCAGCGGGAACGTGCCTTCGAGTTCGATCGGGTTTTGCGTCGCCAGCACCAGGAACGGCGATGGCAGCGGCGTCGTCACGCCGTCGATCGTCAGCTGATGCTCCTCCATCGCTTCGAGGAGTGCGCTCTGCGTGCGCGGCGTCGCGCGATTGATCTCGTCGGCGAGCACGATGTTGGCGATCAGCGGCCCGGCGCGGAAGTCGAACTCGCCCGACTTCTGGTTGAAGAAGTTGATGCCGGTGACGTCGGACGGCATCAGATCCGGCGTGAACTGGATGCGTTTGAAGTTGCAGCCGACGGACTTCGCGAGCGCCTTCGCCAGCATCGTCTTGCCGATGCCCGGCACGTCCTCGATCAGCACGTGACCATCGCAGAGCATGGCGACGAGCGCCATCTCGACGACATCATCGCGGCCGACGATCACGCGGCCGACGTTCTCGCGCACGCGCGTCGCCGCCGCCGCGATGGCCGTCGCCGCGGCCGTGCGATGCGCTGCTTCGTCGATCGCCAACCGCCGCTCCTCCGCCGTCCGCGCATCGCGTTACATTCGTCGTCTGGTACGGAGCGGCGATCGCAGGATAGCATGGCTCTGAGAGCACACATGCGCATCAAACGAATCCATCATCTGACGCTCGCCGTGCGCGATATCGAGGCGGCGCGTCGCACGTTCGAGCAGCTGTTCGGCGCCCCCGCCGGCGTCACGGAGCCGCTGCCCGCATTCAGCGTGCGAACGGCATCCGTGCGTCTCGGGGATGATCAGTTGCAGCTGGCCGCCCCGATGTACACCGACACGCCCGTCATGCGCTTCCTCGAACGCAAAGGCGAAGGCTTCTACAACGTCGCCATAGAAGTCGAAGACCTTGACGAAGCGATCACCGAACTCGTCGCGAAGGGCATCCGCGTCAGCGAGCCAGTCGAGGCGGAGCCCGGCCTGCGCTCGTCGTTCGTGACAATGGCCGCGACGCACGGCCTCAGCGTGCAGCTGGTCGAGGTGATCGGCGGGGCGCCACGCGCCTCATTATCCGACGCTGTCGACGCCGGCGATGACGCCGATGACGCCGATGTCGCCGATGATCCGCCGGTCGCCGAGGCGACGACGATCATCGAAGAGCCAGCGTCGGAACATCTAGCGGCAGCGGCGGACGGCGGCACGTCACCGCCCCTCGACCTGACGCCCGACGAATGGTCCGACGTCGATTGAGGATCGGGCGATCCAACTTGTTCGGGTGGATGTCCAGTCATCACCTCCCTGACGCCATCTGCTCACCGCGCTTCATCCGCTAATCTGCGGCGATGCATGAGCGTACGTCTTGCCTGCATGTCGCCGGCGCCGCGCTTCGGTTCGATCTGACGGCCGAAGAGATGCGCGCGGCGATCGCCGATCCCAAAGCGCTGCTGTGGGTCGACATCACGGCCGACGACCGCGCCGAGGGCGAGGCCGTGCTGCGCGACGTCTTCGACTTTCATCCACTGACGATCGACGACGCCTACAACACGCTGATCGATCCGCCGAAGGTCGATGACTACGGCGACTATCTCTTCGTCATCGTCCACAACATCGTCTACGACGCGGCGGCGCAGCGCCTCAGCACGAACGAGCTCAATCTCTACGTCGGCGCGAACTACGTCGTGACGGTGCATCGCTCTCCCGTCCGCGCGATCGCCGAAGTGCGCCGCCGCGCCGAGCTGCACGCGCTGGTGCTCGAGCGCGGCGCTGGCTTTCTCGCCCACGCGCTGATCGACGTCGTCGTCGATGATTTCCATCCGGTCGTCGAGACGATCGACGATCAGGTGGCGACGATCGAAGAGCAGGTGCTCGACAATCCCCAACGATCGACGCTTGAAGCGGTGTTGCGGTTGAAGCGCAACGCGCAGCGCCTGAAGCGATCGATCCTGCCGCAGCGCGACGTCATCAACCGCTTCTCTCGCAACGAATATCCGAAAATGATCGCGGCGGACGCCATCATGTACTTCCGCGACATCTACGATCACACCGTGCGCGTCGAAGAGACGATCGAGACGGTGCGCGATCTCGCCGACAGCGCGCTCAACACCTACCTCTCGTCCGTCAAC
>JBBQVO010000173.1:0-7322 GCA_038211505.1 Dehalococcoidia bacterium
CGTTGATGCTGTCGATGTGCAGCGCCATGAACTTGCCGATGAAATCGGTGAACATTTGCTGGCTCTTCGTCGTCTGCGACATCAACGCGACCTTACGCCGCGGAATCTCGACGGCGTCGTCGGCGCTCGCCAGCACGACGCCCCGGCCCTTCGTCCACGCCAGCACGCCGCGCACCTCAGGATGCGATTCGTCGCCGTAGATGATCACTTTGAAGCCGGCGTTGACGAGCTTGCGCGCCGCCCGCTGCGCCCGCGCGACGATCGGGCACGTCGTATCGATCATCTCTAACTGCGCGCGCTGTGCCCTCCGGTACACCTCCGGCCCGGCGCCGTGCGCCGTGATCGCGACGGTGGGCGCCGTCACGCGATCGAACCCCGGTACGATGCCGACGCCGCGTTCGTTCAGCCGCTCCGCAACGACGGGGTTGTGGACGATCGATCCGAGGCTGTCGATGCGACCCCGCTCCGACGCTGCGACCTCCACCATCTCGATGGCGCGGCGCACGCCGAAGCAGAACCCAAGCGACGTTGCCAGCCGAATCTCGAGTGCCATATCCCACCTGCTATCCCTGCGCGGCGGCGGAGCGTGAACTCGCTCAGTACGAGACGAACCTTGCACTGCATAGCTCGCCCAGTTCTCTGATCATACGGAGGACGCCGCCCCTGTCAAGCTGTCGAGCGCGCTTTACGCTGTCGAGTGCGCTTTGACCCTTGACGATCTTCCGGTGATGCAGCAGACTGCCGAGAGAACACCTCGGAGACTCTTCATGCCGCTCGGCGCCTACCTGACCCAACTCCTCAAAGGCAACACCGATGTCCTCATCCTCTCGCTGCTCGAACGAGAGTCGATGTACGGCCACCAGATTATGTTGAGCCTGGAACAATCATCCGGCGGATTCTTTCATGTCAGCGAGGGCACGCTCTACCCGGCGCTGTATAGAATGGTGCGCGAGGGACACATCCGCGGCCGTTGGGCGAAACTCAACTCCGGGCAGGAACGCAAACTGTACACGCTCACGAAGAAGGGCGAGCGCCGGCTGGCGGACTGCCGTTCGACCTGGGACGGTTTCTCTGCCGCGATGGATCTCGTCACGACTTCCGGAAAATAACGAACTTCAGACGACGGGAGGATACGGATGTCCTCCGAAGTAGCAAGCTACTTCGCACGCCTGCGCACTCACCTCGGACTCGGCGACGGGTTCGAGTCTGATCTCGTGCGCGAACTCTCGCAACACGTCGAGGATCGCGTCGAAGATCTCGGCCGTCGCGGCGTGTCCGAAGATCGCGCGCGCCAGATCGCCATCGAAGGCTTCGGCCGCCCGCGCACGCTCGCGCACTTGCTGCGCCAGGCGGAGCTCGTGACGCCGTGGTCGGAGGCGATGATCGGCGCCTCGCCATTCCTGCTGCTCGCGCTGATGATCGGCGCCCGCCTCTGGCAACAGCCGGTCGCCGCCCTCATCGCCGGCGTCGCCGTCGTCGCGATCGCCGTGTACGGGCTGTGGCTCGGGCGGCCGGCGTGGTTCTACCCGTGGGCCGGCGTCGCGCTGACCTTCCCGATCCTTGTCGGATATCTCGCGTTTGAACTTCTACAACGGGAGGCCGCCGCCGATACGATGACGCCCGTCGGTCTCGCCGGCGTCGCCGGCGCCGCGCTCTACTTCCCGATCGGACTGATCGTCGTCGCGGCCGCCGTGCTCGTCGCCGTCCGTCGAGACTGGCTCGACGCGTCGGTGCTGTTGTCGCCATTGCCGTGTGCGTTCGCCTGGGTGATCGCCGTGCATCGTGCCGGCGGGCTGACGTCGACCAGCGGCGATCTCGCGCAAACGTGCCTGTTGATCGGCGCCGTCTACGCGTGCAGCGCCGTCGTCGCTGTCATGTTTCTGAGAGCGCCGTCGCGCAGCCTGCGCGTCGCGACGCTCGTCGGATCATCGCTCGTCCTTCTCGGCGGTTCGATGCTGCTGCTGGACGGCGGCAGCGCCGTGACGACGATAGCAACCCGATCGGCGCTGCTGCTCGCGTTTCTCCTCAGCCCCGCCCTCGTCGCCCGTCACGCGTAGAGGAGCCCACCGTCTGGCTGCGCGCGAATGCCTTGCAAAGCGGTGCAACGAACCCGGTGGAAGCGCGCCCGCTACGATCGGATGCTGCCTAGCGGGACGTGATACGAGCCGCGCCTCTTTCCGACGTCATCGCCGAGGAACATCGGTCCAAAGGCGGAGTGACATCGGCCAAGTGGTGGATGGCGCGGATCGTTGCAACACGCCACAATGCTCTGACTTAAAATGCGCGAACACGCAATTTGGACGGCGCGGCGCACGATCGTACGCCAGACAGCGACGCGATGACTGAGGCGGCGCCAGCAGGGACATGATGAAGCGGATTGAATACAAGTACATCGTCGGCATCGTGTTCGTCTTCGGGTTGTTCATGGACCTGCTCGACCTGACGATCACGAACGTGGCGCTGCCGACGCTGCAGACCGACTTCCACGCTTCAACGCCGACGATCGCCTGGGTCGTCACAGGCTACTTGCTCAGTCTCGCCGTCTTCATTCCGGTCAGCGGGTGGGCCGGCGATCGATTCGGTACGAAGCGCGTCTTTATGTTCGCGCTCGCCGTGTTCACGACGTTCTCGCTGCTCTGCGGCCTTGCCTGGAATGTTGAGTCGCTGATCGCGTTCCGGCTGCTACAGGGCGTCGGCGGCGGCATGCTGACGCCGGTCGGCACCGCCATGCTGTTTCGCGCGTTTCCGCCGGCCGAGCGCGCTCGCGCATCGGCGCTGCTTTCGATCCCAACCGTCATCGCGCCGGCGAGCGGCCCGGTTGTCGGCGGCTATCTCGTCGAGTTTCAGTCGTGGCGCTGGATCTTCTGGATCAACGTCCCGATCGGCATCGCCGGCCTGCTCGTCGCATTCTTCTTCTTGCGCGAGGAGAAGCAGACCCATCCCGGCAAGCTCGATGTGCCCGGCTTCTTGCTGTCGGCGATCGGTATGTCGACGACCGTGTATGCGCTCGCCGAGGCAGGCTCGCGCGGCTTCGGTGATGCCCGCGTGGTGGCGTTCGGGCTTGGCGGCATCGCGACGCTCGCGGCGCTGGCCATCGTCGAGCTGCGCACCGATGTGCCCATGATCGACGTGCGGCTGTTCCGAGACAAGCTGTTCGCGGCCGCGAACGCCGTGCAGATCGTCAGCCAGGCGGGGCTGCAAGGCGCGCTCTTCCTGCTGCCGCTGCTCTTGCAGGCGGAGCGCGGACTGAGCCCGCTGCAATCGGGGTTAACGACGTTTCCGCAGGCGATCGGCGTGATGATCATGGTTCAGCCGGCGCAGCGTCTTTATCACCGCTTCGGGCCGCGGCGCATGATGATGGCCGGCATGACCGGAGCCGCGTTGACGACGTTCGCGTTTCTAGCGGTTGATCTCGAGACGAGCCAGTGGTGGATTCGCCTGATCATGCTGCTTCGGGGCGCGTCGTTCGCGATGGCGTTTCTCCCGCTGCAGGCGGCGACGTTCGCGACGATCCGTCCGCAAGACACCGGCCGCGCGAGCGCCATCTTCAACTCCGGCCGTCAGCTCGCGGCCAGCTTCGGCGTCGCGCTATTGGCGACGGTGCTCACGAACCGCCTCGTATTCCACGATTCAGCGCTCGGCGCCCCGAACGTCACCCACGGCGCGCTGCTGGCGTTTCACGACGCGTTTCTCATAGCCGGCGTGCTCGCGATCTTCGGCATCGTTGCGGCACTGCTGATCGACGACAAGCAGGCGGCGGCAACGATGAATCCGCGCGGTGACGCGGCGACGCCATCGCGCGAACCAGTGGCCGTGGGGCAGGCACGCGAGATGAGCGATGCGTCCTGACGGCCTGGGTCAGTGTTTCAGCTTACCGTCATACATACTGCCCGGCGCCGGAGATCGTGCGCGGAGCCGTCCGGGTGCACACATCGAACGGCTGTCAATTTGTGACGGCGCGGCGCGGCGGCGATACTGTCACCGTGACGCTTCGCGACGAGCTTGCGATCCTAAAGGACGCTCGATGAGACAGATCGCTTCCCGTGGCGCGCGGGCGACGATGCTGCCGGCGTCGGCGTATGTCGACGCGGCAGTCTACGAGCGCGAACGCGCGGCGATCTTCGCGCGCGAGTGGACGTTCGTCGCCGATCCGGCGCAGATCGCATCGACGGGCGACTACATCGCGACGATGATCGCCGGCTACCCGATCGTGGTCAACAACGACGCCGGTGTGCTGCGCGCGTTTCAAAACGTCTGCCGGCATCGCGGCGGACCGCTCGTGTACGACGGCGCGGGCAGCTGCAAGACGTTCGTGTGCCGCTATCACGGGTGGTCGTACGGGCTCGATGGTTGCTTGCAGACGGCGCGCGACTTCGGCGATGACGAACTGCGTCGCGACGAGCTATCGCTGCACGATGTGCGCGTTGAATCGTGGCGCGGGCTCGTCTTCGTGAATCTCGATCGCGCCGCGCCACCGCTTATCAAATGGCTCGGCGGTTTCGTCGACGAGTGCGCAGGCTACGAGATGGAGTCGTTTCGCGCTGTGCGTCGGTCGAGTCACCGGATCGCCGCGAACTGGAAGGTCTACGCCGAGAACTACCAAGAGGGCTACCACATCCCGCTGGTGCATCCCGGGCTGAATCGCCAGATCGATGCGCGACGCTACGAAGTCGATGTGCGCGACGGCTACTGCGTGCACACAGCGCCCCCGCGCGATGGCGCCGTCACGTCGGGCACGTGGCTGTGGCGCTTTCCCGGCCTCGCGCTCAATCTCTATCCGAACGG
The DNA here is from genome assembly GCA_038211505.1 of Dehalococcoidia bacterium. Classification (GTDB taxonomy): domain Bacteria; phylum Chloroflexota; class Dehalococcoidia; order DSTF01; family JACRBR01; genus JBBQVO01. Next base: position 4,786 of record JBBQVO010000173.1, read on the forward strand.
CATGTGCCTCGAGAGCTATGCGCCGTCGGGATCGGCAGCCACGCAGATCGACTACGTCTTCTTCTTCGCCCAAGGTACGCCTGCGGACGAAATCGAGGCGTCGGTCGCGTCATCGACGAAGATCCTCGACGAGGATCGCGTGATCTGCGAGGCCGTGCAGCGCAACTACGAGTCCGGCCTCTACACCGGCGGCCTCCTTAGCCCGAAACACGAGGCCGGCGTCGCGTACGTCCAGGAGTTGGTCCTGCGCGCACTGGATTCTGCCTGACGGGGTCAACAGGCCGCCACCGCCTCGTCCTAGCGCCATGGAGATTCCTCGCCTTCCTCACACGCGCTTCTTCAGTGCGAGCGACACCGATCCGACACCGAGCGCAAGAGCAATGATCAAACCTAGCACCACCCACGCTGTCGCGTCAGAGCCGGTGGCGCCGTCGCCCGTGGATGGCAGTCCCATCGCACCACCGCCTCGTTGGGGACCTTCGCTGAGCGGTTGTGGAGCCGGTACTGTGAGATCGACGATTGCCGTCCCAGCACTCCAGATGGTCGTCACCAACGGAATGTTCGCCCCTCCAGCTAGCGCGAGGACTATGGTGATCCGGTCGCCGGGCGCTGGACAACCACGTACCGCCTTGGCATCAGCAGATGACTTGGACGGCACCTCGAGGGACGCGAGTCGCAATTCCTTGGTCGCCGCAACGGTTTGAAGGGCGCTTGCTGGAAGAGCGAGCTCGGTGCACACGCCGCCGTCGGTAATGATCTGTATCTTGGAGCCGTCGGGAACGGTTTGCACGAGGCCGTCAGCGCTCACGGCAAACTTGAGGGTCGCGTTAATCACCATCGGGCCGGATCGAACGTGGGCGCGGGACGGCTCGTGTCAGGTGTCGGCGCGGCGTCAGCCGTGGACGTCGGATCGGTGGCTGGTGTTTGCGCCGAGGCGTTACCCACGGCCGCAACGGCCATCGCGATAGAAATCGATACCGCTACTGCGCACTACAGCTGAACCTTGCTTTTCATGTGATTACTCCTCGTCGCCCGGTTGTTCGCCCCTGCTAGTCGAAGTCGATGTTGCCAAATGATGCTGATGCGCCGTCGTGCGCGACGCGCGCCGCGATCAGCACCGAGCGCGGCGGCGAGCGATGCGACAGCCGCTTCGCCCACGTCGTGCCGAGCGTAGCGACTTCTTCGGCGTTCATCCATCGTGTGTTCGTGATCGTGATGCCGACGCGCGCGTACGCGTCGGCGAGCGACGCGCGCACGTACTCCGGGGTCACCTCCGGCAGATCGCGCACGTCGATCGGCACCGGATCGTCGAAGATGCGTGTGTTGAGGACGATGCGCAGCCCCGCACCGTCGCGCGCCAGCGACTCGATGCCTTCGAGGACACGTTCGTCGGCAAGGATGATGCCGCGCATCAGGCTGCCCCACGGCAGCGTCACGAAGATCTCGATTGCGACGTTGCGCAGCTCCGGGGGCGGATGCTCGACGCTGGCAACGACGTAAAGCACGTTCGCCAGCCCGCCGCGCGCCGGCTTCCGCGCCGCGCGCGCCGCGTACTCGGCGAGATTCTCGGCGACGGGATCGATCGCGACGACGAAGCGATCGTCGTGCGCCTTCGCATAGCGATACGCGAACGCCCCGTCGCCGGCGCCGAGATCGATCGTGACATGCGCGTACGCCGCGATCATCTCCGCGAGCTGCGCCGCGCTGATCTCCGATGCCCGTTTGCCACGCACGATGATCATCGGCGCATTGTCGCATGACACGTCGTCGCGAGGGCATGGGCCGCGTAAGAACGACGGACGAGCGGATCGACACGCTGTGTCGTAGACGAGAAGAAAGGCGCGAACGTCGCGCCCTTCGTGCTCGGTTCTCGCAGGAGGACGGCTAGTGCTCGACGACCTTTGGGAGCTCTTTCGCTTCTTCGATCCAGGCGGCGATCACCGCTTCTGATGGGACATGGCGGGTGAGCTTCTTCTTCTCGTTCGCTTCGGTGATCGCCGCGGCGAGGTTGGCCGGGTTGCGATGCGCGAGCTCAAGCGGCGAGTCGACTCCGGCGATCTCGAGCAGGTCGGAGAACTCGGGGCCGATGCCCTTGATGCGCATCAGGTCGGCGCGGTTCACCCAGTCGAGAATCAACGCGTCGCTGATGCCCGTCGCCGTGGCGATGTGGCTGCGGCCGGTGCGCGTCGCACCCTGCTCAAGCAGGTGGGCGACGGTCGTGACGCCGGCTTCGGCGAGCTTCGCGCCATGCTTGGGGCCGATACCCTCGATGTCTTCGACCTGGTGGTGGCGCTCCTTCGGTGCGTCGGGCTTCGCATCGTCGTGGGATGGCTTCTTCGCTGCCGACGCCGGTGCGGGGACTTCGGCGGGAGACTCGACTGCCGCAGGCGCCTCGGCTTCGACGGCTGCCTTCGCCTCGACCGGCGCCTTCTCCTCGACCGGTGCGGCGACGGCTGCGGGGCGGGCGGGCGCGGCGGTCGTCGTGCCGGCGCTCCGAATGCGGCTCGGCGCGGCGGCGGTGGCGGTCGTTGCGGAAC
>JBBQVO010000174.1:0-7030 GCA_038211505.1 Dehalococcoidia bacterium
CCTCGACGCCGTCGGGCAGCCAGCACATCAGATGCATACCCGCGTCGGACGGCGCGACTTCGAGGAGTCCGGAGAGATCGGCTTGCGCGGCTTGGACCAGCGCTTCCTGCCGCTCGGCGTAGAGGACACGCATGCGGCGGATGTGGCGTTCGAGCATGCCGCGCGTGATGAAGTCCGCCATCGCGGCCTGCTCGACGGACGGCGAGTGGCGGTCGGCGACGCCGCGCGCGGCGACGAACGCGTCGACGAGATCGGGAGGCAGCACGAGGTAGCCGAGCCGCAGTGACGGCAGCATGACCTTGCTGAAGGTGCCGACGTAGATGACGCGGCCGTCGCTGTCGAGGCCCTGCAGCGCGGCGAGCGGTCGGCCGCCGTAGCGATACTCGCTGTCGTAGTCGTCCTCGATGAGCCAGGCGTTGGCGTTGCGCGCCCATTCGAGGAGCGCAAGCCGCCGCGTCAGAGACATGGTGACGCCGAGCGGAAATTGGTGCGACGGCGAGACGTAGGCCATCGCGGCCGTGGCGGAGCGTCGCACACCGGCGTCGACGTCGATGCCGTCTGCGTCGATCGGCACCGGCACGAGACGGGCGCCGACCGCGCGCAGTGCGGCGCGCGCGCCGAGGTAGCCGGGGTCTTCGATCCACACATCATCGCCGGGATCGAGCAGCACTGACGCGGCGAGGCTGAGACCCTGCTGCGATCCGCTGACGATGACCACCTGATCGGCGTCGCAGCGGACGCCGCGGGCGATCGCGAGGTGCTGTGCGATGGCCGCGCGCAACGGCCGGTAACCGGCGGGGTCGCCGTAACCGACGAGATCGGTGGCGGGATTTCGCCAGTGGCGGGCGACGAGACGCGCCCAGTCTTCGTACGGAAATGCATCGAATGCCGGGGCGCCGGGGCGGAACGCTATTGGCGCACGGAGGCCGCTCGTCGCGAGCACCGTGCCCCGCATCGCGGCGGCGCGCTGTGAGATGCCGCGCCGATGCGCGGCCGACGTCGTCGCCGCGAGCGCGGGCGTGCGACGGGCGCGCAAGGCGTCGTCAGGGAGTGTGCGTGTGACGTACGTGCCGGCGCCGACGCGGCCTTCGAGATAGCCCTCGGCGAGGAGCTGATCGAACGCGGCCATGACGGTGTTGCGCGAGATTTGCAACTCGCTGGCCATCGTCCGCGTCGATGCAAGACGGGCGCCGGGCGCGAGCGTGCCTTCGAGCACGGCGGCGCGCAAGGCGTCGTAGAGCTGGCGATGCATCGGCGTGGCTGTGCCCGACTGGAGTGCGATGCCGGCGATGGCGATGCCGGTGGACTGGCCGCCGGTGGGTGGCCGCTGATCCGGGCGTGAGGGCGTGAGGTAGAGATTGGCCACGGCTGCCTCCTCGAATGGCACCGGCATGATGGCAGGAATCGGGGCTGTTCGCCATGCCATTCGGATGCGAACATGGATGCGGGGACGTTCAGCACGAACGGATACGATTTGTCTTCGCTCGACGAGCCCTCACCCCCGGCCTTCGGCCACCCGCTCTCCCTCAAGGGGCGAGGGGGCTCAACCGAGGGATTCACACCAACATCGCGAGACTTTCAAGGCGACGACAGTGTGGCGCGAGGCTCTTGGGAATGACGAAGAACCATTCTGAACGACCGCTGGCTGCGGTGCGGCGCAAGGATCGGGCGATCGAAAACGACGGGTGGATCGTGACGCTGCTGGAGCGGGCGCCGATGGCGCAGCTGGCTACGGCGGATACTGGGCAGCCGTTCATCAATAGCAACCTCTTCGTCTATGATCAGCGGAAGCACGTGATCTACATGCATACGGCGGCGCACGGGCGGACGCGGAGCAACGTCGATGCGTGCGATCGCGTCTGCGTCAGCGTGAGCGAGATGGGGCGGCTGCTGCCGTCGCCGATCGCGTTTACGATGAGCGTCGAATACGCGGGCGTCGTGATCTTCGGCCGCGGACGCGCGCTTGACGACGGCGACGAGAAGGTGGCGGGGTTGAGGATGATCGTCGAGAAGTATTTTGGGCATCTGCGGTGGGGCATCGACTATCGCGAGGCGTCGGAGAACGAGCTGACGCGCACGAGCGTGTATCGGATTGACATCGACGAGTGGAGCGGCAAGCAGAAGCAGGTCGAGCCGGAGTACCCGGGGGCGTTTCGGTGGCCCGAGCGCTTCGCATTGCGAGCGTCTCGTGCGGCCGCGGAGGAGTAACTGATGACGACGGCGACGACTCCGACGGAGCGGCTCCTCTCACTCGGGCTCGAGCTGCCGAAAGTGCCAGCGCCCGCGGGCACGTATGTGCATGCGACGCGGGCGGGCGAGATTCTGTATCTTGCTGGCCATGTGCCGATACGTGCCGACGGTTCGGTGATCTTCGGGCGGCTCGGCGACGACCTCGATGTCGATGCGGGGTACGAGGCGGCGCGCGTGGCCGCGCTCGGTGTGCTCAGCACGATCGTGCATGAGCTGGGATCGCTCGATCAGGTCGCGCGCTTTCTGCGCGTGTATGTCGTCAACGCTACGCAGGAGTTCAAGCAGCATACGCAGGTGATCAACGGAGCGTCAGATCTATTCGTGGCGGTTTTCGGCGATGCGGGGACACATGCGCGATTGGCCGTCGGGTGGCGTCGCTGCCGCATAACATTGCGTTGGAGATTGAGGCGACGGTTCACGTTTCGATGAGCACAGCGACCTCGATGTAACCCGTCGCGTCGGAGCACGAACTGTCGCCGTGGACGGCGAACCTAACCCCCAGCCCCCTTCCCGGTGCGGGAAGGGGGAGAATGCGGCCGCAACTCTGAGAGCTCTCGGCGCCGGAAGGTTACTCTATGGGGAGGTCGGGGCGGTTGCCCCACTCTTGCCACGAGCCGTCGTAGTTCTTGACGTTGGCGTAGCCGAGGACGTGCTTGAGCACGAACCAGGTGTGTGCGGCGCGGATGCCGAGCTGGCAGTGGGCGATGATCTGCTTGTCGGGGGTGACGCCGGCGGCCTCGTACATGGCGCGTAGATCGTCGTCGGACTTCAGCACGTTGTCGGCGGTTGTGGCGTTCGTCCATTCGACGTGCGTCGCGCCGGGGATGTGGCCGCCGCGCGCGGCACGCACGGATGTGCCGTCGTACTCATCCTGCGAGCGCACGTCGAGCACGACGGCATCGGGCGCGCCGATGGCGGCTTGCACGTCGTGCCACGTCGCGCGGTTGGCGTTCGACGATATCGTCGGCTCCGGGTATGACGACGGGGATACGGGCGTCGCGGCGGCGGTAATCGGGCGGCCGTCGTTGATCCAGAGTTCGCGGCCGCCTTCGAGGATGTACTGCTCGCCGGCGTGCTGATAGAAATCGAGCATCCAGAAGCCGCGGATGGCGTAGGAGCTGTGACGATCGCCGTACCAGACGACCGTGGTATCTGGCGCGACTCCGAGTCGCTGCATCAGCGCCGCGTACTGCTGTGGCGTGATGACGTCGCCGGAGGACTCGTCGCCGTTCACGAGCAGGTCGGTGAAGTGATCGACCCAGGCGGCGCCGGGAATGTGCGCGGCGTCGTACGACTCCTTCGAGATGCTGGATTCGATGATGCGCACGTGCGGATCATCGAGACGCGCTTGCAGCCAGTCGCCGTCGACGAATGCGTGTACGCTCTGGCTCACGTCACTACCTCCGGCGCATCATCGCGGCCAACGATCCGCGCGAGACTTGACATCTCGCCGGCCATCGCCGGGTCGAGCTTCATGAAGGTGCCGTCGCCCTCGGCGAGCAGGTGGCCGGCGGCGTCGCGGAGTTCGGCGCGCAGCTCCATCAGGCGGCCGCGGTTCTTGATGATCCAGGCTTCGACGCGCAGCTTCTCGTCCATCGGCACGGGGAGGCGGTAGCGGATGTTCAGGCGCGCCGTGGCGCCCCATTCGCGTGCGTGATAGACGGCCCAACCCATCGACTCATCGATCAGCGTCGAGACGATGCCGCCGTGCATGCGCCCGGGGTAGCCCTGTTGAAACATCGATGGCACGAACTCGCAGACGGTGCGATCGCCGACGAGCTCGAACTGCATGTGCAGGCCGTGTTCGTTGGCGCTGCCGCAGGCGTAGCAGAGCCGGGATGGCGGCTGTCGCTGGTTCATCGCGCCACCGCTGACGCGACGCTCGCGCGTCCTTCGATGACGATCTCGCCGGCGGCCGTCGCGCACTGCACTGCGTACTCGACGGCTGTATCGGATTGCTTTAGTAGTGTGGCGGACGCCGTAACGGCGTCGCCGGGGCGCGTCGGCGCCTTGAATCGCACCTTCAGTCTGCCGCGCTCGCTCCAGGCGTCGCCGTGCGCCGCGAGCATCATTTCGCCGATCAGCGCCAGCACGAGCATGCCGTGGGCGATCGTGCCGCCGAACGGCGTCGCCGAGGCGAACTGAGGGTCGATGTGGATCGGATTGTGATCGCCGGACGCGTCGGCGTAGGCATCGATGCGCGTCTGCGTGAGCGTCCGGGTGACCCGCTGCACATCGATGCTCATGCCGCGGCCGCCGGGGCCATGATGGTCGTGCGCGCGCGGGCTGCCACGTCTCCGCCGCCGGCGATCTCGAATTCAATGACGCTGATCACGTAGCCGTGCCGCTCTGACCGCTGGGCGATGCGTCCTGTCATGCGCAGCGGCGCGTCGACGACGATGGCGCGCAGGTGCTCGACCTCTTGCCCGGTGTGCAGCGATCCTTCTGGCAGCGCGATCGCATCCTGCAACGCGGCGAGGCCAAGCGCGACAGCGGCCAGCGGCGGGATCTTCGAGCCGTAGTCGTTGGCGTCGCCGGTGGCGGCGACGTACGCGGCGGATTGCGCGGCCGAGATCGTGAAATCGAAGGGTGGGAATTCGTGGCCGCGTGGAAGCGCCGAGATGTTCGTGCGGCCGGACGATGTCATGCGTTCACGCTACGGGCGGGGCTTCGTAGAGTCAATCGACGAAGCATCGTGGCGATGGTGACGACGGCTAGACGCAGGGCGTCTTCATGTACGACTCGCCCCAGCTCTCGAGCGCGAGGAGGGCTTCGCCGAGCTGCTCGCCCTTCGCCGTGAGGTCGTACTCGACCCACGGAGGCATGACGGCGATGATGTGGCGGTTCACGACGTCGAGCTCTTCGAGATTCTTCAGGCGATCGCGCAGGGTGCGAGAGTTGCAGCCGCCGACGTTCTGCGCGAGCTCGTTGAAGCGGCGCTTGCCGTGCATTAACTCGTGGATGATGTGCGGCACCCATTTCTGGCCGAGCAGCGCGAGCGTCGCGCGCACGGGGCAGTAGATGTCGTTGCTATCGATCACGAGCTTACGTTCAAGCACCATACGGTTGTCGTTCTACTCGAAACTGCCGCTCGCTGTAAAGACGCCCCGGCTGCCGTGGTCTGGTCGGGCTATGCAAGCGCGGCCAGCGCTTTCTTCTGATCGCGGATCTGGGCGGGGCCGTTGTGCTCGACGTAGGTGATCTTGCCGCCGGCGTCGATGACGACGGTGAGGCGCTCCGCGATGCCGATCGCTTCGTTCCAGCAGCCGTAGAGCGTGGCGACCGTCCCCTTCATGTCGGCAAGCAGGCTGTACGGGAGCTTCTCCTTCTCCTTGAACGCCTTATGCGTCCAGGTGCTGTCGCGGCTGATGCCGAAGATCTGGGCGCCCTTGCCCTCAAAGAGCGACGTGTCGTCGCGATAGGCGCAGGCTTCCGTCGTGCAGAACGGCGAGAAATCGAGCGGATAAAAGAACAGCACGACGGGCTTGCCGCGCAACCCGGCGAGGTTCACGTCCTGGTTGTTCTCGTTCTTCAGCGTGAAGTCCGGCGCTTCTTGCCCGACTGTAACGTTCGCCATGGATTTGCTCCTTATGTCGCATAGACGCGCGATCCTGCGCGCGCTCGTCCTATGATCGTAGCGAAGCTGCGGCGTTAGTCCTAGCTCAGCTCTCGACGATGGCCGGAGCGATGGGTAACAGAGGGTTTACTCGCACGGCTTCGCACTGGAAGTGTAGTACTTGAGCCCCTCGGTCCTCGTCGTTACTTCGACCCGCAGGCAGCCCAGAGTCGCTCCGTCCTCGCGAAGCAAGCTGAACCATTGAACTCCGCCGCTGCCGCTCACGTTCGTCAGGTACGAAGAACCGGATGCAAGCCATTCGTCCTCGTCGTACGCGCCGCAACTTGGACCGTGATCGCACTTGTGCAGCTCAACCGTTCCGGGCGTGTCGTTGATCACGCGAATCGCCAGCGCGTCCGCCCCTGTGTCGGACACGGCAACAGCAACGACGAGCGCCGACCACCCGATCACCATCAGTGCGACGAATAATCTGCGTGCCCATGCCATCGCTGGGTTCCGTCGAGGTCGCAATTCGGCACGCGCGCGGTCGCCAATCCAGGCATGCCGACGGGCGCGAACTTTAGCAAGAGCCTGAGGAACGGTGCGTATGCGCTTAGCCAGTACGAGCCAAAGGAACAGAAGCGGCCCCGGCGCTAACATGACGACGACTACCACAAAGACCGGCAGAAACAACACTCCGAATGGCATCGCAGCACCGAGCAAGAGACCGCGCGCCAGGATGCCGAGGGCAAGCGAGCATAGCCAGAGCAGATACAGCGACACGGCAGCCCGAAGCCACACTAAACCGAGCCGAGAGATGTTTTTTCCAACGCGAATCATAGGCCGTCGAGGTCAAGGTACCGGCACGCAGGGAGATGGCACTCACGGAGTGTAACCGTTTACGCGCGGACGGCCGTGTCGCGGGCGCGGACGTAGTTCATGCGACCGACCTGGCGGACGAGGCCCTTGAGCTCAAGCATCGCGAGCGCGCTTGTCACGGTGGCGATCGGCAAGCCGCATTCGCGGCGGACTTCGTCGATATGGATGGGTTCGGCGCTGAGATGGCGCAGGAGCACGCTTTCCGTCTCGTCGGCGGGGATCAGCTCCGTCGCTTCGATCTGGTGCGCCGCCATGCTGAGATTCAACTCTTCGAGCACGTCCTGGACGTCCAGCGTGAGCTTCGCTTCGCCGTCCTGGATCAGCTTGTTCGTGCCGTGTGACCCG
>JBBQVO010000175.1:0-6892 GCA_038211505.1 Dehalococcoidia bacterium
AACGGCTGGATCATGCATTGGGACTGCATGGGGCGTGACATCGGAGAGATTCTTCCCTCACTGCGTTCTGGACAGGGTCGTTTCGCTCAGAATGACATTGGTGGTTTTCAGAATGGCCGTCGTGGTTCATTGTAGCTTCTCAGCTTGCGGCCCTCGTTGCGTTCGATGTCACGTCCGCATATCGATACGACACAGCTTCGGCGGCGGTTCACCGCGAGCGCGCTGGCTGCTTCGCGCGGATGCGGTCGAGCGTGAAGGTGCGCGCCCAGGCGTCGGCTTCGAGCACGGCCTCCAGAGAAGGATCGGCTATGCCGGAATGCGCCGAGAGGGTGGCATCGACCAGCTTCGGGATGTCGCCGAAGCTGACGGCACCGAGGGCGAACTGCTCGACGGCGACTTCGTCGGCGGCGGCGAGCACGGCGGGCCAGGTGCCGCCCTTGGCGCCCGCTTCGAGGGCGAGGCGCAGGCAAACGTAGCGGGCGAGGTCGACTTCGCCGAAGTTGAGCGTCTTGGCGCGGGCGAGATTGAGTTTCGGGATCCCGACGCTCTCGATGCGATCGGGGTAGCTGAGGGCGCACTGGATCGGCAGGCGCATGTCGGGCTCGCCGAGCTGCGCCTTAACGCTGCCATCGACGAACTCGACGAGGGAGTGGACGATGCTCTCGCGGTGCATGACGACTTCGACGCGATCCATCGGCACGTTAAAGAGCCAGCGCGCCTCGATCGCCTCAAAGCCTTTGTTCATCAGCGTCGCCGAGTCGATGGTGATCTTGCGGCCCATGTCCCATGTGGGATGGCGCAGCGCCTCGCGCGGCGTGACGCGATCGAGATCGCGCAGCGGCAGATCGCGAAATGCGCCGCCGGACGCCGTGAGGATGAGCTTCTCGACGGCGGCGATGTCTTCGCCCCAGAGGCACTGCCAGATGGCGGAGTGCTCGCTATCGACCGGCCGCAGCTCGCCGCCGCCGGCTTCCGCCTCACGCGTGACGATGTGGCCGGCCATGACGAGCACTTCTTTGTTGGCGAGCGCGACTGCCTTGCCGGCGCGGAGCGCGGCGATCGTCGGCCCGAGACCGGCGGCCCCCGCCGTGCCGACGACGACGATATCGACGTCGGGATGCGCCGCCATCTCCTCCATCGTCGCCCAGCGCGTCTTCGCGCCAGCGGCCGACTTGAGATCCATGTGGCGCTCGTTGCGCTGACACCAGACGAAGTCGGGATGAAACTCGCGCGCCTGATCTTCAAGCAGCGTGTGATTGTTGCCACCGGCGAGCGCGACAACGCGAAAGCGCCAGGCGAGACTACGAATGACATCGAGCGTCTGGCGGCCGATCGAGCCTGTGGAGCCGAGGACGGCGATGCGTTTGGGGGCGGCGGGTTGTGCCATGCCCGAATTGTAGCGTCGATGGGAGTTGGGTCGGGGATCGTCGGCATTTACGGGTGAGGGTGGAAGGTGGACGTGGAGGGTGGATCGCTCGGGTTGTGAACGCGGCGTATACTCGCGGACGTGAGCTCGAGGTTCTGGCATGTGCTGTTCGCTGTGGGCATTGTTGTCACGGTTGCCGTTGGCGTCCTGCTCGGAAACGGTCATCCGCAGGTCCGGCACCGGCATGAGCTTACGTTTGCGATGCTCGGTCACTGCCAGTCGGCTCAGTTGACTGAATGCGAAGGGGTATACACCGCCGACGCCGACGCCATCCCGGACGGTTTCCATGGCCCAGAACTCCCATTAGGCAGCCGACGTCTCGGCGACGTCGGACGGCCCGTCCTCGCGATTGCGTGGTCGCCGGATGGATCTCGGCTCGCGTACCTCGCAGGCGTCCGGCGCGGTTCCGGCGATAGGCCGTACGAGCTAGTCCGTGCCGACATACATGAACTGGATCTTCGAAGCGGTGAGAGCGGCTTGATCGAGAGCGACGTGCTTTCCGAGCGGGACCTTAGTGCGGAGAACGACCTAAGTGTGGTGGCCAGCCGGTACCGGGTGCAAAACGTCGTATGGACCGAAGGGCCGCCGCATCTCGCACCAAGTACGCAGTACGAACTCGACGCGAACGGAGGACTATCGTCTCGATCGTCCATCATCGCCTCGCCCGACGGTTCCCTCGTGGCGTACAAAGAGTCGGGGATCGATAGCAACTGGATCTGCGTTCGCCCCGCGGACAAGCCCGCTGACAGCGCCGAACGCGATCGCTGTTTCGGAGACGGGTTCTTCGGGCCGATCGCGTGGCGGCCGGAATAGCCGCTACAACAAATACTTCTTCGGCGCGCCCGACGGCTGGCGGCGGAAGTTGTGGATGAGCCAGCGCTTGATGCTGTCTGATTCGACTTCTTCTATGCGGGCGCGGGTGTTGGCGTCGAGGGTTTCTTGGACGCGGCGGGCGTAGTCGGCGACGGCGGCATGCGACTCGTCGGTGATGTTGAAAACGGTGCGCATGTGGGCGACGACGGAGAGCTGGCGCTCGCTGACGCGGAGCAGCCAGCCGAGCTCGATCTCGGCCCAGCCCACGTGAAACGACGGGTCGGCGAAGGCGTACGCCAGGCGCAGGTTGTTCGATTCGGGGCCGACTTCGAGCAGCGTCGCGCCGAAGTTCGGGCGGCCGAGATCGCTTGCGGCGCGATAGACGACGCGGAGCTGATGATCGGCGGCGAGCGTCGTGCCGGCGAAGTAGTGGCCGAGGCCAACATCGAAGGCCTTGTGCGTTTCGTCCGGTTTCAGGTGCGCGAGCATCCAGCCGACGAACTCGCCCATCTCTTGGTGTTGCACCTGGTACTGCGCGGCGACGAGCTCGCACGCCGACCGCACGAGATTCGGCGCCGACGCGTAGGAGCCGCGCGTGATCAGCAGCGCCGCATCGGCGAGCGTGGTGTAGGCGCGCGACCATATGCCGACGACGGCGGCGTATTCGTGCGTGCGATAGCGGGAGTGCGACGAGTCGTTGAGGATCCGCAGCTGCAGATTCATGCCTTCGGCAAAGAGCCGCAGATCGCGGCCGAGGACGAACTGCGTTTGGCGGAAGCAGTCGTGTTCGGCGGCGGATGCGGCGTCGCCGGGTTTTTCGGGCAGGGTGTAGGTCTCGGGGTTGGTGATCGCGCTGACGCGCTGGCCGGGCGTGGGGAGAGGCGGTGTAACCACGTCAGCGGCGGACCGCGCGGCGGCGGCGGTTGGGGACGTAGGCGGCGTTGGTGGCGGGGTAGACGCGGCGCGACTTCGCCTGATAGCCGGTGATCTTCACCGGGATAACGCCGGTCCACTCCTTCGAGACGAAGATGACGCGCGAGATGCCGGGGAACGTCACTTTCCGCGCGACGATCTCGATATCGAATTCCACCGTCTCGCCGGGGCCGGCGCGCAGGTGCCCGACCGGCCCCCACACCCACGGCTCCGACGTCGAGACGTCGCCGGTCATCGTGCACTCGCAGCGGTTCGTGATCCTGATGTGACGCCGGACGCGCGGCTGCGACCGAAGGTCCGCCATGTCGACTTCGATCTCTTCGGGCTCGATCAGCGGTTCGACGCTATGGATGTGTTTGCGGCGGCGCGCCGGCACGCTGGCCGCGACAATATCCTCCCAGTTCGGCTGCTCGGAGAGATGCTCGTAGTGTCCGCGGCCGCCGGCGCCGCCAATGATCGAGCGCGCCCGCGGATGATGCACGTCGTCGTAAGCTCGGCGTTTCGCCGGGTCGCCGAGCGTCTCATACGCGGCGTTGATGCGCGCGGCTTTACGCGTCGCTAGCGGGTCGTTGGCATTGGCGTCGGGGTGCACCTCGCGCATCAGTTTGCGATACCGGCGCTTGATCTCAGCGTCGGTCGCGTTGGGCGCTACTTCGAGCGTGTCGTAGTGATCGGGCACAGAAGAGTTCACGGTACTCAGCTTACCGCGAACGGTACGCGCGCCGACACAACGTGGCTGACTAGTCGGCGACGCAGGCCGAACGATTGAGTGTTGACAGACCGGGGCCGACATCGACTCCGGCTCGTCCTGCTACCGGTCGCGCTGGGGTATCATCGTCACTCTATGAACAAGGACGACGTGGCGCGCATCATCGCCGAGCACGGCATCGAGACCGTGAAGATCGGCACGCCCGACATGGACGGCGTGTACCGCGGCAAGCGGCTCGTCGCGAAGCAGTTTCTCGATGGCTGCGACGGCGCCGGCTTTGCGCAGTGCGACGTCGTCTTCGGCTGGGACATTGGCGAAGAGGTGATCACGGGCGCCGATCTCAAGGTTGGAACAGCGGACACCGGCTTCGCGGACATTTTGCTGCGGCCCGATCTGGCGACGTTTCGCGTCGTGCCGTGGGAGCCGGCGGCGGCGGCCGTCGTCTGCGATGCGTACGACGAACATGGCGGCGTGCTCACGGTCTCGCCACGCGCGGTGCTCCGGCGCGTGCTCGATCGCGCGGCGGCGCTCGGCTTCGAGGCGCAGATGGCGGTCGAGCTGGAGTTCCGCATCTTCCGTGAGGATCAGGAGAGCCTGCGAGAAAAGAACTTCTCCGATCTGCGGCCGCTGAACCCGGGCTACAACTGCTATTCGATCAGCCACGCCAGTATCGACGACCACGTCGTCGGCGCACTGCACCGGCACATGGCCGCCTACGGCATCGATGTCGAGGGGTACAACCGCGAGCACGGCGAAGGCATGTACGAGATGAACCTTCGCTACGCGCCGGCGCTCGAAGCGGCCGACCGTGGCATGTTGTTCAAGAGCGGCGCGAAGGAGATTCTGGCGCAGGCGGGCGTCATCCCGACGTTCATGGCCAAGTATTCGGACGAGATGGACGGCTGCAGCGGCCACATTCATCAGAGCCTGTGGAGCGGCGACACAAACGCCTTCTGGGACGCATCGGCGGCGCACAACATGTCGGCGACGCTCACGTCGTACATCGGTGGCGCTCTCGCGGCGATGCCGGAGTTGTTCGCGCTATTCGCACCGAACATCAACTCGTACAAACGCTATGTCAGCGGCAGCTGGGCGCCGACGGCGGCGACGTGGGGCATCGAGAACCGCACGTCGTCGCTCCGCGCGATCACCGGCGGCGAGACGGCGATCCGCGTCGAACATCGAGTGCCCGGCGCGGATGTGAATCCGTATCTCGGGTTCGCGGCGTGCCTCGCCGGCGGCCTCGCCGGCATCGAACGCAAACTCGTACCCCCGCCGCCATCGACCGGCAACATCTACGCCACCGAAGGATTGACGCCGCTGCCACGCACGCTCGACGAAGCGATCGATCTGCTCGACGGCAGCGCGATCGCGCGCGACTACTTCGGCAACGCGTTCGTCGATCACTACGTCGCGATGCGCCGCTGGGAGGTCGAGAAGCACCGCCGCGCCGTGACCGGCTGGGAGCGTCGGCGGTACTTCGAGCAGGTGTGACGACGAGTACGCGTACCGTTGTTGCGGCGACCCATTTGTAATCCACCAAACCGTTGTCATTCAGACGCCGCCGCTGTCATTCTGAGCGCAGCGAAGAATCTCTCCGCAGTCACATCGAACGCCGTCCCGACGGTGGAACTCTGCCCGACGCTTCGTCAGCTACGTCGCGAACACCGTAGTCATGGGCGCGCGGAACGTTGTACGAACCCCCATTTGATTGCGGTCAGTCGCGGGACAAGATTGGACGTAACTGCGGAGAGATTCTTCGCTGCGCTCAGAATGACAGTCAAGAGAACGTCTCGCCTGACACGCAGATCGGCTGAAGGGAGGGCCCGAACATGAAACACATTACACGCGGCGACGTACGACTGGCGTACGAGGAGACGGGCGCGGGCGCTCGCGCAATCGTGTTCATCCACGGCTGGTGCTGCGACCACACGCACTTCGACGGGCAGGTGGCGCACTACAGCCTGACGCGTCGTTGCATCTCCGTCGATCTGCGCGGGCACGGCGAGAGCGACGCTCCGGCCGACGGCTACTCTATCGAGACGTTCGCCGATGACATCGCGTTTCTCTGCGACGCGCTCGCGTTGAAGAAGCCGCTGATCGTCGGCCACAGCATGGGCGGCGCGATCGCGATGGCGCTTGCGGCGAATCATCCCGGCCTGCCGTCGGCGATCGTCATGCTCGATGGCGCCATCCTCTTTCCGCCGTCGCTCGATGATTTCGTCTCGCAAATGAATGCTGCGATGCATTCCGATGGCTATCTCGAACCGCTGACCGGCATCTTCAACGGCATGTTCATGGCGACCGACGACGCCGAGCGTCACGCGCGCATCGTTGCGGCCGCAGTCGGTATGCCGCGCCACGTGGCGATCGGGGAGTGGGATGCGCTGTGGAAGTTCGATTCGGCATCGGCTGCGGCGAAGTGCGGGGTGCCGGCGATGTACGTCGGCTCGCACGGTCCCGTCGCCGATCTCGCGCGCGTAGGCGAGGCGATGCCGAACGCTATCGTCGCGCAGACCGCTGGCGCGGGGCATTTTCATCAACTCGAAGTGCCCGACCAGGTGAATGCGATGATCGACCGGTTTATCGCCATCAACGAGCTGTAAATGGCACGCGCATTCGTCGCTGCGTTCTTGCTGTTCGACACGGCGATCTTGTGGGCGATCACCGTTGGCCTGCCTGTGATCGTGTTCGGGGTATATTCGCCGATCGGCTGGATCATCGGCGCACTTGTTCTCGCGTTAGAACTGGCGCTGGTCGCAATTGTTCTGTCGCGACGACGTCGGCGCACGCCGATGACGCGCTCTGCTCCGATCTCACGCGAGCCGCAGTAGACGTCCCTCGTTGCCCGCTAGCGTGATCGATTGCGACGGTGCGGGCGTTTCGTGCGTGCCGATCAGCGTCTCGGTCACCGTCAGCGTTGGCGGCAGTTCGTACGCGATGGCGTCGTTCGTAAAGTTCAGCGCTACGAGCAGGCGATCGTCGTTGTGGGTGCGGGTGTAGGCGAAGAT
>JBBQVO010000176.1:0-6827 GCA_038211505.1 Dehalococcoidia bacterium
CACAGCAGATCGTTCTGCGAGCCGCCGCCGACGATGTGGACGACGTCCACGGCGGTTCCGGCGAGATCCGCGGCCTGGCGCACGGTGCGCGCATAGGCGGTCGCGAGCGAGTCGATGATGCAGCGGACCATCTCCGCGGGCGTTGCCGGAGGGCGTTGACCGGACTGTCGAGCCGCGACTGCGATGCGCTCCGGCATCTTTCCCGGCGGAATGAATGCGGGATCGTCCACGTCAATGACCGGTCCACCGGTCGGAAGAGAGGCCGCTTCCGCCATCAGGTCGGCGGCATCATCGATCCGCCACTCGCGTAGCGACTCCTGCAGGAGCCAAAGCCCGCCGACGTTCCGAAGAAACCGCGTCGTGCCATCGACTCCGCCTTCATTCGTGAAGTTTGCCGCGGGAGTTTCTGCGGTCAGCACCGGGTGGGCGAGCTCCAGGCCGACGAGTGACCACGTCCCGCTCGCGATGTACGCGAAGCTGGGCGTGGTCGCGGGCACGCCGACAACTGCCGACGCTGTGTCATGCGACGCGACAGTCGTCACCGCGATACCGTCCGTGCTGCCGCGCACGTTGCCCGGCTGTTCGATGGGTGGCAACATCTCCGGCGGGATCCCGAGCCGTTCGAGGAGTGGTGCGGACCAGTCCCGCGTGTGCACGTCGAGGAGGCCCGTCGTCGAAGCATTGGTGTACTCGGTGTGGAGCGCGCCCGTCAGCCAGTAGGCGATCAGATCCGGCAGCAAGGCCACGTGTGCGGCCTTGGTCCAGAGCGGCCCCCGTTTCTCGGCCGCGAGTTGGTAGATCGTGTTGAACGGCAGGAACTGCAGACCGTTGATCGCGAACAACTCGTCGGATGGGATGACGTCGTGGACATCGTCGATGACGGCCGCGGTGCGGTCATCTCGGTAGGCGATCGGCTCGGCGAGCAGGCTGCCGTCGGCATCGAAGAGTCCGTAGTCGACCGCCCAGGTGTCGATGCCGATGGATTCGACGTGCGGGTACTTCGCGCGGAGCGATGCCAGGCCGACCAGGATCTCTTGATACAGTCCGCTCATGTTCCACCGAAGGTGTCCTTCGGCTTGATGCATCCGGTTCGGGAAGCCGTACACAGGATCCAGACGGATTCCGTCCCCATCGATCACGCCAGCGATGACGCGCCCACCGGACGCGCCGACATCCACAGCTCCGAATACGCGAGCATCCATAGTTATCGGAGGAAGGCGTTGGCGACGCCCGCGTCTACAGGCACCAGAAGCCCGGTCGTGTGGCTGAACTCTTCGGAGGCAATCGCAGCGACGCAGCGTGCGACGTGCTCCGGCAGTACTTCTTTCTTCAGCAGCGTCCGCTGCGCGTAGTAGGCGCCGAGTTCCTCCTCGGGCACGCCGTAGACGGCGGCACGCTGGGCACCCCAGCCTCCGGCGAAGATGCCGCTGCCGCTCACGACGCCGTCAGGGTTGACGCCGTTGACGCGGATGCCGTGCTCGCCCAGCTCTGCGGCGAGCAGCCTCACCTGATGCGCCTGGTCGGCCTTCGTCGCGCTGTAGGCGACGTTGTTCGGCCCGGCGAAGATAGCGTTCTTCGACGCAATGTAGACGATGTCGCCGCCGATGCCCTGGGCGATCATTGCACGAGCCGCCGCCTGCGAGACGAGAAAGCTGCCCTTCGCCATCACATCGTGTTGTAAATCCCAGTCATGCTCAGTGGTTTCAAGCAGCGGCTTTGAGATCGAGAGGCCGGCGTTGTTGACGACGAGGTCGATGCCCCCGAATGCAAGGAGCGTGGCATCAATCGCTTCACGGACGGCAGCCGCATCCGTGACGTCGACCGCGATGCCGATGGCAATATCGGTACCGCCGATCTCGGTGGCGGCGGCGCAGGCTTTCGCGCCGTCGATGTCGGCGACCACGGCGCAGGCGCCCTCTGCCGCAAGTTGCCGTGCGATCGCCTTGCCGATGCCGCTGCCGGCACCTGTGACGATGGCGATGCGGCCCGCGTGGCGCTTCGGCGCGGGCGTTCGGCGGAGCTTCGCCTCCTCAAGTGCCCAGTACTCGATGCGGAACTTCTCGCTCTCGGAGATGGGCGCGTAGGTGGAGATCGCCTCGGCGCCGCGCATGACGTTGATTGCGTTGACGTAGAACTCACCGGCGACGCGCGCCGTTTGCTTGTCGCGGCCATACGAGAACATGCCGACGCCGGGGATGAGGATGATCGTGGGGTCAGCGCCGCGCATCGGCGGCGACGCGGGTGTGGCGTACCGCTCGTAGTAGGCGCGGTAGTCCGCCCGGTACGCCTCGTGCAGTTCCGCCAGCCGCGCGTGACATTCCTCGACGGGTGCCGTCGATGGTAGATCGAGAACGAGCGGGCGCACCTTCGTGCGCAGGAAGTGGTCCGGGCACGACGTGCCGAGCGCCGCGAGATCAAACAGCTTTTCGCGCGAGAGAAAATCGAGCACGCTGTCGGCTTCGCTGAAGTGGCCGACCATTCGATGATCACGTGAGGCGATCGCTCGCAGATACGGCGCCAGCGCGGCGGCTTTCGCCTGGCGCTCGGCGTCGGGCAGCGGACGCCGCTCCTTTACAGGGGCTCCGAACGGGTCAGCGACGCCGTGCTCGTCGATGTACGCACGCGCTTGCTCGATGATCCACAGCGAGTTCGCTTCCACTTCGTCGCTGGTCTGCCCCCATGCCGTGATGCCGTGTCCGCCGAGGATGACACCGATGGCGTTGGGATTCGATGCTTGCACCGCCGCGATGTCGAGTCCGAGCTGAAAGCCGGGGCGCCGCCATGGCAGCCACGCCACCTTGTCGCCGTAGATGTCCTTCGTCAGCCGTTCGCCGTCAGCGGCCGTCGCGATCGCGATGCCGCTGTCCGGGTGCAGATGGTCGACGTGCGCGACGTCGACAAGCGCGTGCATGGCCGTGTCGATTGAGGGTACGGCCCCGCCACGGCCATGCAGGCAGTAGTCGAACGCAGCGACCATCTCATCCTCGTGCGCTTCGCCGCGATACACATCGACGAGGCTCCGTACGCGGTCGAGACGAAGGACGGCGAGGCCCGGTTCCGTCAGCGTGCCGAGATCGCCACCGGACCCTTTCACCCACAGAAGCTCGACCTCGTCGCCGGTCCCGGGGTCAATGTCCGTGCCTTTCGCGGAGGTATTGCCGCCTGCGTAGTTGGTGTTGCGCGGATCCGAGCCCAGACGGTTCGAGCGCGCGATGAGTTGCTCCACGATATGGTCCGCCACTACGGCCCCCATCCCGCGGGCTCGCCGCCTACGCGCTCACGCACGATCCGCTCGGCGTAGCCACTCGTGCGATACGCCCCCATCGGGTCGGCTGGGAGCCCACGCGCGGCGCGCGAGTTCGCCAGCGCCGGGCGCACGTCGGTGTAGAAGGCGTCCATCATGATCCCGTTGCCGGCGAGGACATCGCCCGCGTGCTCGGCGTTCGTGAGCGCGTCGCGATCGACGAGCAACGCGCGGGC
This sequence comes from Dehalococcoidia bacterium, assembly GCA_038211505.1. Taxonomy (GTDB): domain Bacteria; phylum Chloroflexota; class Dehalococcoidia; order DSTF01; family JACRBR01; genus JBBQVO01. Next base: position 3,481 of record JBBQVO010000176.1, read on the forward strand.
CATCATCTCCTGCACGTTAAGCACGGAGCGGATCTGGCCGGGGATCTTGGGCTCGATGTTGTGGCACTGGTCGAGCATGAACGTGATCTGGCCGCTGTGCAGTCCGCCGCCCCGAACGACCTCGAAGAGGATGCGGAAGAGCTGGAACGGGTCGGCGGCGCCTACCATGAGGTCGTCGTCGGCATAGAAACGGGAATTGAAGTCGAAGGCGCCGAGCTTACCGAGCCGCTGCAGCTGCATGACGATGAACTCGATGTTCGTGCCCGGTGCGTGGTGGCCAGTGTCGAGGCAGACAACGGCGCGTTCTCCCAGCGCCACGCATTGAACGTAGGCGGTGCCCCAGTCGGGAACGTCGGTGGCGTAGAACGCCGGCTCGAAGAACTTGTACTCGAGCACGAGGCGCTGATGCTCGCCGAGCCGTGCATAGATCTGGCCCAGCGAATCAGCCAGGCGTTCCTGGCGGTCACGTAAGTCACCCTGACCCGGGTAGTTCAAGCCGTCGGGCAGCCACACCTTCAGATCACGGCTGCCGGTCACGTCCATGATGTCGACACAGTCCAGCGCGTGCCGGATCGCCTTCGCCCGGATGCGCTCTTCGACGTGGCAGAGGCTGCCAAGCATGTAGTCGTCGTCCTGGAACGTGTTGGTATTGATCGTGCCGATGCGCACGCCGAGCGCTTCCGCACTTTGTCCCAGGGCGCCGAAGTCATCGACGTGATCCCAGGGGATGTGCAGAGCCACGGACGGGGCGATCCCCGTTAGGCGGTGGATCTGGGCGGCGTCCGCGATCTTCTCCTCGGGCGTGCGTGGGACGCCCGCCTGATTGAAGACCTTGAAACGCGTGCCGGAGTTGCCGAACGCCCAGGAAGGCAACTCGATCGCCAACCGCTCCAGGTCAGGGATGATGGTGTCGAATGCCTTCAACGCGTACCCTTGTAGGTGTGAGAAGTTGTGATATCTTACAACATCTTACAGATGCCGCAAGGGCATTGCGGTCACTCGGGGTGTCTACGTGGTGGAGAGCAGTCTTGCCGCGGAAGAGCGATGGCGTTGGCTCGCCGACCAGTTGGCGACCGAAGGCGCGGTGTCCATTGCGGATGCCGCTACGCAGCTGAGCGTGAGCGAGATGACGATCCGCCGCGATCTCGCCGAACTCGAAGATCGCGGCACCGCCCGACGAGTGCGTGGGGGCGCCAGGTCGGTGCGTCCGCAACCGTTCGCCGAGCGCCAGTCACGGATGGCGCGGGCGAAGTCGCGCATTGCCACGAAGCTCGCCGATCTTATCCCGTCAACCGGCGCAATCGCCTTTGATGCATCATCCACCATCATGCGACTCGCCGCCGATCTCGCGGCCCGCGCTGCGCGCGACCTCACCGTTATCACGAACGGGCCCGACACTTTTGCAGCACTGCAGCGTCAACCCGGTATCGATCCGTTGCTGACGGGCGGTCGGCTTGATCCCCGAACCGGCAGCCTTGTCGGTCCACTCGCGTGCCGCGCAACGTCCCAGCTCTCGGTCCAGTTCTTCTTCGCGTCAGCGGCAGCGATCGATCCGCGCTTCGGCGCGCTGGAGGCGACGCTCGAGGAGGCGGAGGTGAAGCGCAGCATTGCATCGGTCGCTGATCGCGTGGTGCTCGCGATCGACTCATCGAAGCTCGGCGGGCGCGCCGTGGCGATCGGCGTCGAGTGGGAACACGTAGACGTTGTCGTCACGGAGCTCGACCTGGCGGATGAGCGCCTCGCTCCGTACCGCGACTTCGCAGAGCTGTTGTGACGGACACAAACAGCATCGATCACCGACTCAATGCCGCTTAGTTCCACGTTACCACCGCAACCGTCGAGACTGCTCCGCCGGCCCCGTCTGAGCCATGTTGAGGACCCCATCCTCAAGGCGCGGAGTCTTCGGCGCTAGCCATCACGTCCGCGTGCGGGCGCTTGATCCTAGGCGTTGACGAGCGGCTCGTCCACCAAATGCTCCGCCAGAAACCAAACCTGGAGCTCGTGGCGCCGCAGGACGTCGCTCATGAGGAGGTCGTTCGTACCCCAGTCCTTACTCCGGTCGGTCGCCTCAATCGCCTTGCGCACTGACGTGATGATGAGCTCGTGCGCTTCGAGGAGGCGCGAGATCATCACCGGAACTTCTTCCGCACCATTGGGCGGCCGCTCGATCTGCGTGATCTCCGCGGCGTGCCGTGGATCTCCAACCGCAAGCGCGCCGAGCGTCTGCACCCGCTCCGCCAACAGGTCGACCAGTTCGAGCTGTTCCCCGGCATGCTTATCGAAGAGCAGGTGCAGCTGATAGAAGGTCGGCCCCGAAACGAGCCAGTGGTGCTTCTTGTACATCGCGTACAGGATCATCGTGTCCGAAAGGATCTGGTTCAGGGCTTGCGCACTCTCTCCTCGTGCCTCGCTTGAGAGGGCGATCGGCAAGAGCTTGAGTGTGCCGAAGCGCTGGATCTCCTTGCCCTGTTGAACGAAGTGCGGTTGCGGGGACAGGGGCCGGGTGGCGCCGTTCTTCTGCGCCGCGCGTTTGGGTGTGCGAACTGGCATCTGCTCTCTCCTCAATGAACGAATCGGTGGCTTTTCCGTGGGTCGTCAGTCCGGCGGCAGGAATCATCATGGCGCCGTGTAGCCACCGTCCACGACGTGATGCCGCCAGTGATGAATGATGCCGCGTCGGTCATGTCGGCTCCCTTCTCACCGGAGCGGCTGGTGTGCCGATCTCGGCACAGATGACGGTTTCGCGCCTACGGAGTGTCCGCGGATGCGATGAGATCCGCGTACGCGGGATGCCTTTGGATGTAAGCCGCCACAAACGAGCAACTCGGCACGACACGAAGCCCGTGTTCACGCGCGTAGTCGAGCGCGAACGCCGCGAGCTTGCCGCCGATGCCATGTCCTTCGAGTTCTCCGGGCACTTCCGTGTGGATGAGTGTGATGCGGTCGCCCTGTATGTCGTACGTCAGCTCGGCAGTTTGGCCGCCGACGCGCACCTCAAACCTCCGGCGCCCCTGGTCGTTCGTCACCGGGATCTGGTTTGCTTCAATTTCCACGCACTTCGCCTCGCGATTATCGATGCATCTTGTGGGCAACGCCCCGCAGTGTGACTCGCTACGCCATCCTTGGCTATCCTTGACAGTGCCGACCATGCGACAGCCGGAGGCGTACGACGCCACCCGAAAACCTCGTGGCGGAGAGCACCGCAACGCGACCGCGCACTGTTGATAGGTCGCGAAGCCTGCATGAAAGCCGGCCAGCAACGGCGGCAGTGATCGGAGGCGCGATGGAAGAGGAACCACGCAAACGTCCCGATGTTCTCAGGGAATATCCGGACGAGCGCATCACCG
>JBBQVO010000177.1:0-6797 GCA_038211505.1 Dehalococcoidia bacterium
GATCGGCGATGTCTACGACGAAGCGGAGCTGCCGCACATCGCGATGGAGAAGCGGATCGCGCGCTGACGCGGGCGAGTGCAAACATCAAAGAGCAAAACTTCAAACGGGGAAGCGTCACCAGCGGATTGCCGGATCGCGGCAGAGGACGGCGGTCGCCGTCCTTTCCTGTTTGCCCTCGCGCGAGCGCGGCTAGCCGCTGAGAAGCTCCGTGACGACTTCGTTGATGGCGCGACCGTCGGCGCGGCTCTTCAGGCGAGCGATGGCGGCAGGCATGAGCTTGGGCTTGTCGGCGGGCGTGCTGGCGCCGACTTCGGCCATGATCGCGCGCACTTCGGCGACGATCTCGTCCCGCGATAGCTGCTGCGGCAGGTAGGCAGAGAGGATCGCCAGTTCGGCCTCTTCGCGGTCGACGAGATCCTGGCGGGCCGCCTTCTTGTACTCCTCGATGCTCTCGCGCCGCTGCTTCGCCTGCTTCTGGACGACGTCGAGCACCTCGGCGTCGGCAAGCCCCTGCCGCGAGGCGGATTCGTCTTTGACGTTGACGCGGGCGATCTCGGTATTGCCGATCGCTGTGAGGAGCAGGCGCAGGACGTCGCGGCGCGTCGTCTCGCCCTCGCGCATGGCGGTCTTCAAATCTTCGGCTAGCTGTTCCTTCAGCGGCATCTGCGCGCCCTCCTGTCGCACTGTACCGGAGCGCCAACGATAGGAGCATCGGTATCGGCGCACGAGCCGACTTAGAGTCCCCGCGCTTCGGCGATGAACATGTGCGCGGGGCGTTCGGGTGTGGCGCGCGCTGCCGAAGATATATCCAGAGCGCGGAAAGGGGGAGCCATGTTCAAGAGAATGCTGCTGCCAATCGATGGCAGTCAGGCGTCGGCGACGATCGTGCCGTATGCGGCGGAGCTGGCGCGGCGGTTCGAGTGCCACGTCGACGTGCTGCTCGTCGAGCCGGCATCGGGTGCGACACTGCCGCATCCGGAGCACCACAAGGCGGAGCCGAAGCGAGCGCCGGATGGTGAGTCGGGAGCGCTCGTCATCGGCAGCACGACGCCGAAGTACATCCGCGACGCGAACGAGCGTTATGTCGCGCGACACGTCGAGGAGTTCGAGGCGATCGGTGTGCCGGCGGGCGGCGCCGTCGTCTGCGGCGATCCGGTCGATGAGATCCTGCGCGCGGCGCTGGAGTCGCGCTCGGACGCGATCGCGATGACGACGCGGAAGCTGAGCAACTACAACCGCAAGACGACGGGCAGCATCGCCGAAGAGGTGCTCTGGCGTTCGAAGCTGCCGGTGTTGCTGATCGCGCACGGCTAGTGCGTCGGACGATCCACTAAGAGCACGAAGAGCACAAAGTATTTGAGGTGGCCGACGGTAGAGCGATGCCGTTGAGGAACGCGCCCGCTGAAGCCATCGGCGGGCGTTTTTTGTGCCCGAGACGCACGTGTCGGCTTTCCGTCGGGTGGGCGTGGGGCCAGCGTCGGGACGCCCGCACGATGGCGGGCGCATGATGAGCGTGTTCCCGCTGGAGGTGGCCGGAAGACGCAGCCGGTACGGATGGGGGGGACAATGACGGGTGCCGGCCGGCGCCCAGGCGGATGTATGTGCCTTGCCCTGCTGTCTCCGCCTGACGATTGCGCCCAGTGTAGGCGCCGGCCGGAGGCCCTTCTTGGGTCTCGCGTTGTGGGTTGTGGGTTGTGGGTTGTAGTTCGGCCACCAGCTAGCGCAATTGCGCCGCGACGCGGCGTTTCGCGAGCGGTGGCCGCGAGGCCGCGCGTCTCGTAGGCGCTCGACTCGGCGCGACGCGTTTGGGTGGCGATTGAGCATCGGCGAGGCGCTTCGGCGGCGAGGCGGAGGTTGGGGCGGCGACCATCACGTCGCGGAACTCGGCGATGCGGCCGGCGGGGCCGCTGACGTCGAGACGGTCGAGGAGCCGCTTGCGCTCGGCGCCGTTAGCGACGAACACGGCGGTCCACGCCGACGGCGTCGTGTTGATGACGAGCGTGGCGTCGGCGTCCGGCGTTCGTGTGCGCCAGCGATTGCTTTCGTAGCTGAGATGGATCGCCGGCCGATCGGGGAAGTGAAACTCCCACACGACCGGCCCATCGAGCCCCGTGCCCTTGGTGTTCATGTAGACGGCGAGCGCCGTCAGCGTCTGCTCCGGAAAGATCGGCTCGCCGGGCAGCGGCGCCCGCAGCGCGTGATCCATCCCCCAGACGGCGAGTGAGGCGACGACAGGGCCGAGCTCGCGCCCGCGCGCGGTCAGCCGATACCAGACTTCACGCCGGCCCTCCTCGCTATCACGCTCGACGATGCCGGCGGCTTCGAGGTCGCGCAGGCGCGCGGTCAGCCACTTCGGCGTGATGCCACCCATGTAGCGCAGCAGGTCGGTGAAGCGCTGCGGCCCTCGCAAGAGATCGCGGACGACGAGGAGCGACCACTTTTCGCCGATCACTTCGAGCGAGCGAGCGACGGGGCAGAAGTGTTGATAGTCACGGGTGCGCGGCATCTCTTGACACCTATAGTTTCTTTAAGAGAGTATCTGTTAGATACTAGTATAACACATTCGGCCTGGGTGTTGGTCGGTAGACGTTAGTCGTTGGGGCAGCCGAATCAGTAGAGAGCAGGAGGTACCCTCATGGACTTCACTGGACACATCTCCCAGGATCTCTATCGCGCGATTGAAGACGAGCGGAGTCGGGAATGGTGCCGCGGCCGCTGGCGTCGCGCCTGGCAGCAGAGCAAGGACGGCGAGACGATTGTTTCGCGCACGGACCAGCGGCTGCCGGAGTGCGAGCCGGAACGAAGAGCACCCGTGGCGCGCACCCCGCGTATCGCGTAAGGCCGTTGTTGTCCTGACACGTCGATGTCAGGATCGCGTTGACCGACGACGACACGATCGGCGACAATCGGGCAACATGAACCACGACGAGCTGCTTGCCTACTACACAGCGCCCGGCGTTTTTACGAGCGTTGAGGGCTTCGAGGAGCAGGTTGACGCGCTCCCGGATGATGTCGCGTCCGTGGCGGCGGCGGTGCAGGGGCTGCTGATCCATGAAGCGATGGCGCCGGCGTACGGCGCGACACTTACGCCGGAGCGACGGGCGGAGAGAGAGTTGCATAGCGCGGTGGCGATGCTGCGTCGCGCGACCGAGATGGATGCGCGGCCGCTGGATGCGGCGCGGCTGCCGACATGCCGGGTCGCCGGGGTCTGCCGTCATTTTGCGACGCTGTTCGTCGCGATCATGCGGCACAAGGGCGTGCCGGCGCGCGCGCGATGCGGGTTCGCCAACTACTTCGAACCCGGCAAGAATACCGATCATTGGGTCAGCGAATACTGGAACCTTCGGCAGCAACGCTGGGTGCTTGCGGACGCGCAGGTCGACGGGCCTCAAAAGCAGTTCTACAAGCCAAACTTCGACACGCTGGATGTGCCACGCGATCGATTTCTCGTCGCCGGGGACGCTTGGCGACTCTGCCGCGACGGCGCGAAGGATGCGCAGACCTTCGGCGTCAGTGGCACGGAGATGTGGGGGCTGGTGGAGGTGATGGGCGACGTGCTGCAGGATGTCGCCGCGCTCCAGAACGTCGAGCTGCTGCCGTGGGGCTGGTACGGCCTCGCGACCGATGACAGCGCCTGCGAACGCGAGGCGAAGTTCCTCGATCGCGTCGCAGCGTTGTCCAGCGCCGCCGACGCGTCGGCGATCACGGAGCTTCGCGAGCTTGCGGCGACGGATCCGCGCGTCGCGCTGCCGATGGAGCGGGTGGCGGCGGTGCGGGATGCGGAAATCTCGGGCGTCGCAAGCGCTTCGTAGTTGGCGATGCAGGCGAATTCGGCGACCCCCGCGCGGGCTGGAAAGCCCGCGCTACATTGTTGAACCCCGCGCTGCTCATTGTTAGTGCGAAGCGCGTTTGCGATGTTCGGGCGAGCGCGTCTTCCCCCCGCGGCCCGCGCTACATTCGTAAAACGCCCGCCGCCACGGTCCTTGTGGACCTACGCTGCCTGAATGGACCTGCGCTGCGCGATCTTGTTTGCGCATCGCTGTAACACAAGAAAGAGCGCTCGCATTTCTGCGAGCGCTCCTCGGTTCCTACGACCTGTGGCCCATCACCTCTGACCGCTAGTAGTCCATCGGCGGCGCCATCGGCGCGGCCTGGGGGGCTTCGGGGATGTCGGTGACGAGGGTCTCGGTCGTCAGCACCATCGCGGCGATGCTGGCGGCGTTCTCGATCGCTGAGCGGGTGACCTTCGCCGGGTCGGGGATGCCGGCCTTCAGCATGTCGACGTAGACGTCGTTGCGGGCGTCGTAGCCGTAGTTCTTGTTCTTGCCGCCGCCGGTGCGGATGTTCTCGATGACGACGGAACCTTCCTGGCCGGCGTTCTCGGCGATGATGCGCACCGGCTCTTCGAGCGCGCGCTCGAGGATGGCGGCGCCGGTCTTCTCGTCGCCTTCGAGCTTCTCCTTCGCCTTGACGACGGCGGCGATGCAGCGCAGCAGCGCGACGCCACCACCGGGCACGATGCCCTCTTCGACGGCGGCGCGCGTCGCGGACAGCGCGTCCTCGACGCGGAGCTTCTTCTCTTTCAGCTCGACCTCAGTCGCCGCGCCGACCTTGATGACGGCGACGCCGCCGGCCAGCTTCGCCAAGCGCTCCTGGAGCTTCTCGCGATCGAACTCCGAGGTAGCCTCTTCGGTCTGCGCCTTGATCTGCTTGATGCGATCCTGGATCGCCTTGTCGGTGCCGTAACCCTCGATGATCGTCGTCTCATCCTTCGTCGACGTGACGCGGCGGGCGCGGCCGAGGTCGCCGACGACGACGTTCTCGACCTTGAGGCCCATGTCCTCGGTAATAAACGCGCCGCCCGTGAGGATGGCGATGTCTTCGAGCATTGCCTTACGGCGGTCGCCGAAGCCCGGCGCCTTGACGACGAGGGCGTTGATCGTGCCGCGGAGCTTGTTGACAACGAGCGTGGCGAGCGCCTCGCCGTCGCAGTCGTCGCAGATGATGACGAAGTTCTTCGTCACCTGCAGCACCTTCTCGAGCACCGGCAGGATGTCGGCGACGGCGCTGATCTTCTTGTCGGTGATCAGCATGTACGGCTCATCGAGCGCCGATTCCATGCGCTCACTGTTCGTCACGAAGTAGGGCGACACGTAGCCGCGGTCGATCGCCATGCCCTCGACGAACTCCGTCTCGAACTTCAGGCCCTTCGACTCTTCGACGGTGATGACGCCGTCCTTGCCGACCTTCTCCATCACTTCGGCGATCATCTCGCCGACCTCAGGATCGCGCGCCGATACCGTCGCCACCTGGGCGATCTGGGCGCGGCCGGTGACGGGTGTCGACATGTCGCGGAGTGACTTGAGTACCGCCTGCACGCCGGCCTCGAGGCCGCGCTTGAGGGCCATGGGGTTGGCACCGGCTGCGACGTTCTTCATGCCTTCGCGGACCATCGCCTGACCGAGCACGGTGGCGGTGGTGGTGCCATCGCCGGCGACGTCGTTCGTCTTCGTCGCGATCTCTTTCGCGAGCTGAGCGCCCATGTTCTCGAAGGGATCTTTGAGCTCGATCTCCTTCGCGATCGCGACGCCGTCATCGACGATCGCCGGCGCGCCGAACTTTTTGTCGAGGACGACGGTGCGGCCGCGCGGCCCGAGGGTCACCTTGACCGCTTCGGCCAGCGCATCGATGCCGGCCTTGAGCGAACGCCTCGCCTCTTCATCGAATACCAGTTGTTTCGCCATGTGTGTCTCCTTCGGTTCGGGGGGTTAGTCGTGCCACGGGCACCTACGGTTGGTCGGTTGGTCGTAAGTCGTTAGGGGTCGTCTCATGCCGCGCGATCGCGTATGCGATGTCGTGCATCGTCAGTCGCCGGGGCTAAAACCGTGCCAGCGCTAGCGAGCAACGACTAACGACCGACCACCTACTTACTGCACCTTCGCGAGAACGTCCTTCTCGGCGATGACGATCAATTCTTCCTGATCGACCTTGATCTCCTGGCCGGTGTACTTCGCGTACAGGACGCGGTCGCCGACTTTGACATCCATCGCGACGCGTTTGCCGTTGTCGTCGAGGCGGCCGGGGCCGGCGGCAATGACGTGGCCCTGCTGGGGCTTCTCTTTCGCCGTGTCGGGGATGACGATGCCGCTGGCGAGCACTTCCTCCTGGACGACGGGGCGGATGACGATCCGGTCGTGCAACGGGACGAGCGTCGTCGAGGCGGCCTTCTTGCCGTTGGTCGAGGGCTTCTTGCTCATGGACTTCACTGGAGCCTTGGCCACGTTTGTACCTCCCTATTGTGAATAATTGCTTCTGGTGAATCTGATTGTAACCAGTTTAGCACTCGATGACGGGGAGTGCTAGCGCCCGATCATACGAAAGCGCTGCGTATGGATCAAGCCTGTTTTGGCCGGCTTAACCACGAAGAGCACGAAGGGGGAGGGTTGGGTTCCTCGACGATGCGCGGCGAGATCGGACGGAGTGTTGGCAACCGCCGAGAGTGACCCGAGCCCGCGATCCGGTGTGTGCGTGAACGTATGCGCGAGGCCGGTGAGCGACACGTAAGCACAGGTCGTCGCGCTTGGCAGCTATGATGGCGCCGCCAATCGCCCTCCCCAAAACTCCTTCGTGCTCTTCGTGGTTAGATTGGTCAGTGGCCGAAGAGGGAGAATTCGCCGAGGTACCAGCGTCGGCGCATCTTCGCTGCGGCGTAGCCGAGGCCGAACTTGTTAATCGCGACGTCGCGGACGTAGGCTACGGCTTCTTCGGGCGAGTCGGTGACGAAGAACATCGCGAC
>JBBQVO010000178.1:0-6699 GCA_038211505.1 Dehalococcoidia bacterium
GCCGTGGGTGAACTGCAGCCGGCTGTTCACCCACGTCTGCGCGTTGATGGGCAGGCGGTCGGAGTTCAGCTCGCGCGCGCTCAGCATCACCTGCCGGTACTTGTTGTCGATCGTGTACCGATCGACGTCGACGTCGAGAAACTGAAAGAGCGGCCGGATCGTCTGCAGTTGCTGCAGCGCGGCCCGCAGCGGATCGGGATCCCACAGCCGGACGTTGTTGATCGTGTCGTCGTTCGCGGCGACGTCCTGCTCCGTGGCCTCCGTCGTCGCGGGGAACTGACGCTCGTCGATGGCGTCGAGGCCGTACGCGTAGCGCGTCATCTCGATGTTGCGCTGCAGGTACGGCTGCTCCTTCGTCGCCTCGTTGGGCTGGACGACGAAGTTCTGGATGATCAGCGGGTAGATGCCGGCGCCGAGAATCGCCGCGATGATCCACACCGCGACGCCGCCGATCGGCAACGCCAACCCGCGGCGGAAGGCGCTGGCGACGACGAGCACACCGACGATCGCGGCGATCGTCATCAGCACGTACAGAACGGGCAGGCTCGCATGGATGTCGGTGTAGAACGCGCCGAACTCAGCGCCGCGCGTCGAGTAGACGAGGTCGAACGTATCGAGATAGTAGCGGCCGACGAAGATCGCCAGCACACCAGCGATCAGCAGCGAGAGATGCAGCTTGATCGGCCGAGGGACGTCGATGCGGAAGATCTCGCGCGCCAGCGGTCGCGGGCCATCGATGCGGAAGCCGTAGAGCAGTGCGCGGAAGATGTAGACGGCAACGACGCCGACGATCGTCACGATGAGCACGCCCGTCAACCAGTTGGCGACGAAGCGGTACACCGGCAGCTTGAACACGTAGAAGCTGAGATCGCGATGGAACTGCGGGTCCTTGACGCCGAACGACTGGCTGTGGCGGAAGAGCAGGATCGTGTCCCACTGGCCGGCCGCGCTCGTGGCGAAGCCGATCGCGATGAGCAGCGCGACGACGATGACGCCGACGATGATCAGCCGCTGAACGAGCGACGATCGCACCTGTTCGATGATCTCGCGGAACTCGGGGCTGGCGCGGAATCCGGGATCGTCGGTAGCGGGCGCAAGCCGACGCGCGAGCCAGATGTTCGGCAGGAAGATCGCGAGGAACAATGCGCCGCCGGCGAAGAAGAGCCAGATGCGGGTCGTGATCCGCGTCGTGTAGACGGAGCGATAGCCGACGGAATCGAACCACAGCAGGTCGGCGTAGATCGTCTTGCCGACGTTGAGGATGATGAAGAGGATAAGTAGTGCGAAGGCGAATACGACGAACGGCGCGATGCGGCGGATGGGTGGCCCCGTACGACGCGGCCGGAAGCGGAACGGGCCGGGCGGCGGCCCCAAATCATCGCGATCCATCGGGAAGTGCGTCATGCGGGCGTGCCCACTTCGCCCCCCGACGCCATTGATGCTCGCTCGTGCATATCCGCACAGTACCGCACACGATCAGATGTCACGAATCGGAACGCGAGGGCTGTCGGGAGTGTGCCATGCGTCAGGTCCCACTGGCTCGTGCGACCCACCCGATCGACGGAATCTGTTACCACGGGCAATGGCGCGAATCATTGGTCGGCACGGCGCGGCGCCGCAGCGATCACGCGCGGTCAATAGCGGGCCGACGGCGGCAGCTCGCTCTGCCGACCAGGCGGCGGGATCGCGTCGGCGCGCCATTCGATAACGCAGCACCTCGCAACGGCTACATGTCGGATCTCGACGAACGACGTGCCACAGCGAGAGCGACGAGCAGTACGCCGCCGAAGCCAAGCATCAACTCCGCGAACGCGGTGCGCCCACTCGTGGATGCACTGCTGCCGGTTGATGGCAATGCGCTCGCGCCCGCACGCGGCGTCGCCGCCGTGCCGAGCACACTGTTCGCGGGTATCGGAGCCGTCGCAAGCGCTCCCGTCGTGGTCGCCGAGGAGAGCGCGGCGACGACCGAGGTGGCAGTGGAGGTCCCGGCGCCGGTCGTCGGCGTTGCCGATGCCGACACCTCTGTGGTCGTCGTCGGCGGCGTCGCCGTAGATTGGGTCGTCGGCGTCGCCGTCTGCGTTGGCGTCGACGTGAGCGTCGCCGTCGGGTTGGCGTTCGGGTCGATGACGACGACGCTGCCGGACATCTTGCCGGGATGCACGAGGCACTCATATGTGAATGTGCCGGCGACATCAAACGTGTGCGTGAAGGTGTCGCCCGCGGTATGCGTTCCGGAGTTCCATGAATCGCCGACGCCGGTGCGCGAAGTCGTCGTATGCGTGCCGGTGAGCCAGTGCCACTGCACGCTGTCGCCGATGGGGATCGTCGTGACGGCGGGATTCGTCGTCTTGTTGACGTCATCCGTGAAGTCGAGGCTCTCGACCGTCACCAGATGCGTCGCGGGCGCGGCTTCGGCGTCAGACGCGTGGTGGGCTACGCCGAGTGCTGTAGCCGCAAGCGCGGTCGTGGCCACGAGCAGCATGACCGGCCACCATCGACGGCCGAACATGCGCGGGCGTGCTTGATGTTGCGTCTCCATACCACCGCCCCGATCCGTTCGCGGCTGCCGCCGCCTACTCCGCGGGGCTCGTGCAGTTTACGTCGTAGCATCTGTTACGGATGCGTGGAAACCGCATCGCGACAGTACGCGAATCGATTAGCTGAGCGCGGCCAGAGGAGGATTTGGGGCGAGTAAGCGACCGCGAGCATCGGGCTGATGGGGGTCTACACGCACCCGCGGCCGCTCTCAGTGAGGATAGGCGCGGCCGATGTAACGGCGATGTGGTCCTTGACGCGATCGCGTCGCGAAACCGTAGCAGCGGTGATATGAGACGCGGCATGGCGAGGTGTGTCAGAAGCTCGGGATGCGCAGAAGGCGGGCCGCGTGACCCGCCTTCGAATGCGACGATGTGGTGAGCCGCCCGGGAGTCGAACCCAGAACCGTCTGATTAAGAGTCAGATGCTCTGCCAATTGAGCTAGCGGCCCGATGGTGGTGCTCACCCCGTCGAGTCTACCACGAGCACAGACGCCGACAAGCCAGCCCGCTCGAAGAACCGTAGCGCGAAGGTTTTGGCGACTCGTGATCTCGTCATCCGCGCCGATATTACTGCTTGACAGCCTGTGCCGGGTCTGAGATGATCGCGGCCATCCAACCGCCGTATCTTCCCGCCGTCTGACAACGCGATAGCCTTCCGCCCGTTCACCCACACGCGTTTGGACGAAACACGCTCGCGCGAGCGGGCCGAAAGAACTGAGATGAGCACCGAGAACACGAACGACACATCTGGCGGCGGACTGAGCCGGCGCAAGTTTCTGGGATTGATGGGTGCCGGAGCGGGGCGGTCGCGATTGGCGTGCCGGGCGGCATCACGTTTGCGGCGCCGCCGGCTGCGCGCAGCGAGACGGTCGAGACGAGCCCGACGACATTCGGCCGCATCTTTCCGCACCTGCCGCCGTTCGCGCAGGCAACCGATCGCGTGAAAGCCGCGCTGATCGAGATGGGCAGGCCGGGCGGCCTGCTCGATGCCAACGACCAGCTCTCGGCCGGGCCGGTGCTGCTGATCACCGACCCAAGCCTCAGCCTGAACAATCCGAACAATCCGGCGCACACCGCGGGCACGACGTTCGCCGGCCAGTTCATCGACCACGACGTCACATTCGACCGCGGCTCGCGCCTCGGCGTGCCGACGAACCCCGGTGGCGCGACGAACACGCGCACGCCGTCGCTCGATCTCGATTCGGTCTATGGCGCCGGGCCGAACGACAGCCCGCAGCTGTACGATCCCGTCGACCGCGCGAAGCTCCGTATCGGATCGAGCGGCATCTTCGAGGACGTGCCGCGCCACACCGACAACTCGGCGATCATCGGCGACCCGCGCAACGACGAGCACATCATGCTCGCCGGGCTGCACGCGGCCTTCATCCTCTTCCACAACAAGACGGTCGATCGCGTGCGCGCTGATGACCGCCGCGCGACGTTCCGCCAGGTGTTCCGCGAGGCGCGCCGGCTGACGACGTGGCACTACCAGTGGCTCGTCCTTAACGAGTTCCTGCCGCTCTTCGTCGGCCAGTCGGTGGTCGATGACGTGCTCAGGCGCCGCCGATTCTACCGGCCGGAGATCGGCGAGGCGTTCATGCCGGTGGAGTTTCAGGGCGCCTGCTACCGCTTCGGGCACAGCATGGTGCGGCCGTCTTACCGGGCGAACCTCAAGGGCGACAACGGCAACCCCTTCTTCGGCATGATCTTCGATCCGGCGGGCGAGGGGCAGGCCGATCCGGTCGACCTTCGCGGCGGCGCGGTTGCGGCGCGACGATTCGTCGGCTGGCAGACGTTCTTCGACTTCGGCGACGGCAACGTCAAGCCCAACAAACTGATCGATAGCAAGCTCTCGACGCCGCTGTTCAACCTGCCGCTCGGCGCGATCGCCAGTCACGATCAGCCACAGTCGCTGCCGCAGCGGACGCTGTTGCGTCACCTGACGTGGAGCCTGCCATCGGGCCAGACGGTCGCCGCGCGGATGGGAGTCACGCCGCTGGCGAGTACTGATCTCGATGACCTTCGGCAACTGAACGCCGGCTTCGAGACGAGCACGCCGCTGTGGTCCTACGTGCTGAAAGAGGCGGAAGTGATGGCCGGCGGCCGGACGCTGGGGCCCGTCGGCGGGCGAATCGTCGCGGAAGTGCTCATTGGATTGCTGCAGTCCGACCCGGACGCGTACCTCGTCGCGCAACCACGCTGGCAGCCGACGTTCGGCCCATCGCGCGGCAGCTTCCGCATGATCGACTTCCTGACGTACGCCGGCGTCGATCCGGCGTCGCGGCACGCCGCGCAGCCGACCTTTGCCTAGCGAAACGCCGACGCGTTCACGGGGCGGCTCTCGCGACGACGTCCTATCTGTTGCGCGATCGCCTGCATGCGCGCGTCGACGATGCGGACGAGATCGGTGTGCTGATCTTCGCTGATGTCCGCGGCACCCATCGTGTTGAGCATCGCCACGACGTCGCCGCGCCGCCAGAACGTGACGATCTGCGTCTCGTACGTCGCCGGCGGGCCAAAGACACCGCGATACACCCGACGCTCGTCGCCGAGGCTCGATGGTAGCTCGCGATAGTCCGAGAGCTGATCCGCGCGAGAATGGGCCATGCGGGCGAATTCGTCCTGCGCATCAACACTCGACGGGAGCACCACCACCCAATCGTAAACTTCGAAGATGCCGCTGTGCGTCGCTACGAACGGCCCGGCGATCGGCAACGGCAGAAGCGGATTCGGCGTGTTGCCGGTCTCCCGCGTGTACGCGTCGAGCTGCTCACGGCCGGCGCCGTCGATCGCGCTTGCGGTGAGAAATCCCGTGAAGTCGCAACGCTCTGGCAACGGCGTGGTCCGTGGGTCGGGGATTGAGAATGATGGCGGGCAGGCGTCCGTCACCGCGCGGGCGACGGGTGCCGTCGACGGCGTCACGACGAACCCCGGCAGATCGTCGAGCGTCAGCGCGACGCCGTGGGGATCCGCGAGCTTCACGCTCGAAACGCCTCGCGACCCACCGCGCGAAACCAGCACGCCGACGAGCGCGAGCAGCAGGACCACGGAACCGATGCGAAACGCATATGCCTCGATCGAGCCTACGGTCACGGCGTGGCGAGCGGTGCTCAGTCTACGTCGCCAGGTCGGCGTGCTGTGCGGACCTTGCGAGTCGCACTATTCCGCAGGCCGCCAGCGGCGACGTTCGGCCGTAAGGAACGGGCGATGTAGGCTTGAGTTCGCGGCTGCGCGTTCGCTCGCGACGAGCCGGACGACGCAACATCGATTCTACGACGGCAACATCACGAGGAGGCGACGTGGCGCAGAAGAAGTTTCGGTTTGGGGTGCAGACGTCGGCGGGGAAGTCGCGCGAGGACTGGACGGAGAAGGCACGCAAGATCGAGGATCTCGGCTTCTCGACGCTCTTCATGCCCGACCACTTCGGCGATCAGCTGGCGCCTATGCCGGCGATGATGGCCGCGGCCGACGCGACGACGACGCTGCGTGTGGGCAGCCTCGTGCTCGACAACGACTACAAGCATCCGCTGGTTCTCGCGAAGGAAGCGGCGACGCTCGACATGCTCTCCGGCGGCCGGCTCGAGCTCGGCATCGGCGCCGGCTGGATGCAGACCGACTACGACGCCTCAGGCATCGCGTACGATCGGCCGGGTGTGCGGATCAGCCGGTTCATCGAAGGCGTCAAGATCATCAAGGGGCTGCTGGGCGGTGAGCCGGTGAACTTCAGCGGCAAGCACTACACGATCGCGAACGCAATCGGCACGCCGCGGCCGGTGCAAGATCCGCTGCCGATCCTGATCGGCGGCGGCGGCAAGCGCGTGCTGTCCGTCGCCGCGCGCGAGGCGAACATCGTCGGCGTCAACTTCAATCTCGAACAGGGCGCTGTGAACCGCGACGTGATGAAGAACGGCGATGCGGCGACGACCGACGAGAAGATCGGCTGGATTCGCGACGCCGCGGGCAGCCGTTTCGACGAGATCGAACTCAACGTGACGGTCTTCGTCGCCGTCGTCGCTGATGATCAGGCCGCGATGGCTGAGCGCATCGCGCCCGGCTTCGGGATGCCGGCGGCGGAGGTGCTCGAATCGCCGCATGCGCTGATCGGCAGCGTCGGCCAGATCGTCGAGACGCTGCAGAAGCGGCGCGAGCGCTACGGCTTCAG
>JBBQVO010000179.1:0-6578 GCA_038211505.1 Dehalococcoidia bacterium
AGAGATCGTCGATCTCCTCGCCATCGTCATCATCGCCGCTGACGACGTTCAGTCCGTCTGTCTGCTCATCAGCGAGTTCGTTGCGCTCGTCCTCGCCGCCGGTACGCCGAAACACCATGATCATCCGCCTAACTATTCATCATCATGAGAACACGGAGTGTCACCGACAGATGGTATCGGCTGCAGGGGTTGGTCGTTAGTCGGTAGTAGTAGGCTCACGGGGCGGAGCCGATCCACGCAGGACACAGCAACCCAACTGTCATTCTGAGCGCAGCGAAGAATCTCTCCGTTCCCGCGACGAACGCAGTCCCGGAGGCGTCGGTTGGCGAACGATCATCGGAGCTGAATTCGGAGAGATTCTTCGCTTCGCTCAGAATGACAGGCCCAAATTGACGTATCCGTTTTGCGTGGTGTCCATGGCCAACTCCGGCGCGAACCCGCCAGCCAAAGCCGACGACCAGCAGCCAACCATCACCACGGCCGAACCTCGCCGTCGTCGTGGCAGGCGCTGGGCGACAGCTGCATCCGCAGGAACATCTCGCTGACGGCGGCGAGGGTGACGGCGTGCATCGCCCAGCGCTCGCGCTCCGCTTCCGGCAGCGCCGTCGCGAGCGTTTGCCACGACGCGTGGATCGCGGACTCGTCGGGCGCGATGCCGAAGTCAATCGACCAGCCGCGCTCCTTCTTCAGGCGGCCGACGGTGTCGGTGCGGATGATCGTATAGGCGGCGTTGCCGTGATAGTCATCGAGCACAGCGACATCGAACGCCACCTGTAGCAGCGATGGATCGCTGTTCTGTAGCGCGCGACGGAGGAGGAGTTTCAGGTAGTCGGACATGGTTTGTTGGGGCTTAGTCGTTGGTCGTTAGGTGTTTGGGGACACCGCATCGGGGCGTCCCCGTTGATATTCTGGGCTATGGCGAATGTCCTCGCGTACCTGTTCATCGCCGCGCTGGTGGCCGGGTGGATCTACTTGTGCCTCAGGTTCAAGTTCCGATGGTGGATCGTCGTTCTGTCGATCCTGTTGTTCGTATTCCTGTTCCTGTCGTTCTTCCGAATCGGCGGCGAGTGAACGATCGCCACGACGGTCAACCCCTAACGACTACTTACGAACGACTAGACCCTCAGCAAACTACTTCTCGATCGGCACATCGATCAGGGAGCCGTATTCGGTCCAGGAGCCGTCGTAGTTCTTGACGTTCTTGTAGCCGAGCAGGTGCTTCAGCGCGAACCATGTGTGCGACGAGCGCTCGCCGATGCGACAGTAGGCGATGACGTCTTTGTCCTTCGTGACGCCCTTCGTGCCGTAGAGCTGCTCCAGTTCTTCGGGCGACTTGAAGGTGCCGTCTTCCTTCACCGCCTGCGCCCACGGCACGTTCGCCGCGCCGGGGATGTGGCCCATGCGCTGCGCCGTCTCGGGCAGTCCGGGAGGGGCCATGATCTCGCCGTTGTACTCGGCCGCGGAACGCACGTCGACGAGCGCGTTCTTCGAGTTGCCGAGGGCGCTCAGCACCTGGTCGCGCTTGGCGCGCAAATCCATGTTCGGCGACTGCGCCTTGTACGACGACGCCTTCGGCGACGGCACGTCCTTCGTCAACGGGCGCTTCTCGTCGGCCCACTTCTTGCGGCCGCCGTCCATCAGCTTGAGATCCTTGTGGCCATACATCTCGAACAGCCAGTAGGCGTAGGCGGCGAACCAGTTGTTGTTGTCGCCGTACAGCACGATCGTATCGTCGTTGCCGACGCCGGCGGAGCTGAGCAGCGCTTCGAGCGCGTCCTTGCTGATGATGTCGCGCCGCGTCTGATCCTGCAGCTGGCTCGTCCAGTTGGCGGCGACGGCGCCCGCCACGTGACCCTCGTCGTAGGCCGCGGTGTCGACGTCGACCTCGATCAGTTTCACCTTTCCGTCGCCGACGTGGTCCGCCACCCAGTCCGTCGATACGAGTACGTCAGAAGCCATTGTGGTTCCTCCTTGCGAATGAGTGCGGGGCGAGCGCCCCGAATGTGCGGCTATAACCTGTCGATCGTAGATAATCGCGGCCGCGTGATCCAATCGCTAGCGGATGCCGCCCATCTTCGACCAGATCGACCCGAGGATGGCCGCGCAGAGCAGGATGGCGATCGACGCCGCCAGCGTCGCGATCGACGCGATCATCGACCACTGCCGCGCCTGGGCCAGATCGGCCTCCGATGCGCCCTCGGTCTGCAGCCGCTGCAACCGGCGGCCGAGCACGGCGCCGTGCAGGATTGTCAGCACGACGACGACCGCGACGAGCGTCAGCTTGATCTGCAGCGTGATGAAGTAGCGCTTGTAATCGAGGAAGCCGTTGTCGCTGGCCTTCATATAGTTGTAGAGGCCGGTGACCACCAGCACGCCGAGCGCGGCGCCGCCGAGCGAGCCGAAGCCGCGCGTTACGGAGCTGATGACCCGTTGCCGAACTCTGACGTCCTCGATCGTCCGCAGCGCCGGCAGAGCGACGGCGACCAGGAACACTTGCGGCCCGACGAAGACCACCGCGGCGAGGATGTGCAGCCAGAGAACGATCGCTTCAAACATGCCTCGATTGTAGGACGCGGGGTCGCTTAGCGGAAAGCCGGCGCGTGACGAGCTCTCGTTGCCGGGCGGCCCGCCGATAGCACCTTGATGGCGATGTTGGAAGTTGGAGGTTGGATGTTGGATCCGGCCAACCAAATCCGATGTGGGACAGCCGTCCTCGGCTGTCGAGCTGCGGCGGCCACGGTACCCGGAAAGCCGGCGCGTGACGATCTCGCGTTGCCGGGCGGCCCCGTCGGTAAGCATCTTGATGGCGATGTTCGATGTTGGATGTTGGATGTTGGATGCGGCGGCCCGCATTCGATGTGGGACAGCCGTCCTCGGCTGTCGAGCTGCGGCGGCCACCGGTCCACCGTCGAGCGGCGCGCCGTGGCCGCCCGTGATCGCGCGCGTCAGTCCGTCGCGTCGCCGCGAGCGCTTGCCGTCCGCCCAGCCACGGACGCGCGCACCCGCCCTGCCTCCCGCAAGCCGAGATCGACGATCCCGGTCTCGGCGATGCGGCCGGCATCGACGCGCATGAGCGCGACCGTTTGCCGCTTGTGGAAGCCGACGCGGCCTGCGGCGCCGGGGTTCACATACAGCATGTCGCTGCGCTGCTCGATCAGCGTCTGGTGACTGTGGCCGAAGACCACGACGTCCGTGCCGTCCGGCGGCGTCGCGTGCGGTCGCTGATGCACAAGATGAAATCGCACGCCACCGAGCGAGAAGTCGAGCCGAAACGGCAGGCCGAGGCCGCCGAGCTTCTCGTCGTTGTTGCCGTAGACGGCGTGCAGCGGCGCCATCGCGCGCAGCGCCGCCAGCACCGTCTCGCCGCCGACATCCCCCGCGAGCACGATCGCATCGACACCGTCGAACGCCGCGTCGAGCCGCGGATCAACGTGGCCGTGCGTGTCAGCGATGATCCCGATCAGCATAGTGCAGGATAGCGTTGTGGCTCTCCCTATCCGTGTCTGACTGCAGGGCGACGAGTCGTACTCGAGCACGACCCCGCATCTCGGTGCCCGCTCTCCGGCCCCACCAACCGAACCCTTCGTGCTCTTCGTGGTCAACCCGAGCGCCGGATTCAGCGGGCGGCGGCGAAGGCGATCGTCGCCGCCGCAATCGTTTCGTCGAAGTCGCGCTGCTGGTGCGCCAGCGAGACGAACATCGCTTCGTACTGCGACGGCGGCAGGTAGACGCCGCCATCGAGCATGGCGCGGAAGAAGCGGCCATAGCGCTCGGCGTCGGCGCGCTTCGCCGACTCGTAGTCGTGCGGCGCTTCCGGCGAGAAGAAGATCGTCATCATCGACCCGAGCTGCGTGATCGTGACGCCGTCGCACTCGGCCGCTCGAGCGGCTTCGCGCAGCGACTCCGCGAGCCGCGCGCCCATCTCGTCGAGCCCGCGATAGATGCCGTCGTTGGCGAGGGTGCGCAGCATGACGATGCCCGCCGCCATCGCCATCGGGTTGCCGGACAGCGTGCCCGCCTGATAGACCGGGCCGACGGGCGCCACCATCTGCATGATCTCGGCGCGGCCGCCGTAGGCACCGACGGGGAGGCCGCCGCCGATCACTTTGCCGAGGCACGTCATGTCCGGCACGACGCCGTAGTACATCTGCGCGCCCCCGTAGGCGAGACGGAAGCCGGTGATCACTTCGTCGAAGATCAGCAGCGTGCCGTGCGCCGACGTGATCTCGCGCAGGAACTGCAAGAAGCCATCGACCGGCGGCACGAGGCCCATGTTCGCCGGCACCGGCTCGACGATCAGCGCCGCGATCGCGTCCGCATGTTCGGAGAAGACGCGCTCGACGGCGGCGCGATCGTTGAACGGCGCCAGCAGCGTCTCGGCGGCGAACGACGCTGGCACGCCGGCGCTATCGGGCAGCGCCAAAGTCGCGACGCCGGAGCCGGCCTTCGCGAGCAGGCCGTCGGAGTGGCCGTGATAGCCGCCCTCGAACTTCAGGATCTTGTCGCGGCCGGTGAAGGCGCGGGCGACGCGTAGCGCCGACATCGTCGCCTCGGTGCCGCTGTTGACGAAGCGCACCTGCTCGATCGACGGCACGGCGTCGCAGACGAGGCGCGCCAGCTCGACTTCTAGCTCGGTCGTCGCGCCGAAGCTCGTGCCGCGCTCGGCCGCCTTCTGCAGGATGGCGACGATCGACGGGTGCGCGTGGCCGAGGATCAGCGGCCCCCACGACGCCACGTAGTCGACGTACTCGTTGCCGTCGGCGTCCCAGATCCGCGACCCCTTGCCGTACGAGGTCACCACCGGCTCGCCACCCACAGCCTTGAACGCCCGCACCGGCGAGTTCACCCCGCCCGGCATAAACAGCCGCGCCTGCTCAGTGATCTCGTGGGAGCGATCGTGGCGTCGTGCGGTCATGGGGGTAGTGTATCGGGGCGGGCGTTGCGAGCCGTGATGACGCAGGCCGCACGCGATGGCGCAGCTACGGCCGCGCCGGCCGGTTGTGTGCAAGAGTGCGAGCACGACCATGCACGAGGAGTTGCGCATCAGTGCGGACTACACTGCTGCCATGCCCCCAACCGACGCCCGCGGCGGACTCTGCGCGTCGTGCCGCTTCCGGCGCGACGTCACCAGCGGGCGCGGGTCGACGTTTCTGCTGTGCGAGCGCTCGCGCACGGATCCGCGCTTCCCGAAATACCCGCCGCTCCCCGTGACCCGCTGCGCCGGCTACGAGCCCACCACCGCAACGACCGACTCAAAGCGAGAGCAATAACGCCCATGGACAACTGATCCGTCTTCGTCGCCGCGATCTCCGATCCAAGCCTCCTCTCCACGGCGTGGAGAGGAGGTGGCCGAACGCCGGAGGTGAGGTGCGCGGTCCACACCAATCCCTCATCTCCGCCTCCATCTCCGATCCAATCCCCTCTCCCCCAGTGGGAGAGGGGTGGCCGAAGGCCGGGGTGAGGGCTCCCCGACCAACAACAAATACACCCTCCAGCAGTGGATCATGTACTGCGCGAAGGCGTATGCTTGAAGTCACCCCGCTGAAGCGCGGACGGCAGCAGGCGACACCGGCCGATCATGTCATCGGAACCGATTCAGGAGGCGCGACGTGGCATCCAGCATTGTCGAACAACTCAAGAACGAAACCGGCGGCGAGGATCTCGATCTCTCGTGGCTCGATCAGCCCGCCGCCGAGCGCGGCCTGCGCATCGCCGGCGGCAAGCGCGGCCTGACGCTCGAGGACATCGCCACGAAGTCGTACGGCGAGATCCCCGACCAGACGACGAACCAGAGCGGTCGCATGCGTGGCGCCGCGCCGCGCATCGATCAGCAACGCATGGCGACGCACTGGCCGGCGCGCGCCGCATCGTGGTCGGCATCGGCGATGCTGCTCTACGAAGAGGCAGTGCAGCGGCAGTGGAGCAGCGCCACCGACGTGCCGTGGGCTGATCTTCCGGAGCTGCCGGAAGAGCTCGAGCTGGCGATGTCGCAGCTGTGCACATTTCTCACGCAGGTCGAATTCATCGCTGGCGATGTGCCGGGCAAGTACGCGCCGAACATCAGCGGCGAGTTCTTCGAGATCGGACTCTTCCTCGCCAGCCAGATCATGGATGAGGCGCGCCACCTCGATGTCTTCCGCAAGCGCGCGCTGGTCAACGGCATCGGCCTGCTCAAGGGCGGCCCCGGCGCCATCGGCCTGCTGACCGCGCAGGACTTCACCGAGATGGCATCGACGCTGCATCTCGTCGGCGAAGGCTTCGTGCAGTCGATGTTCCGGATGGGCGAGATGTTCGCGCAGACGGAGGTCGACAAGCGCATGTTCCGTCTGGCGGCGCAGGACGAGAGCCGCCACGTCGCGTTCGGCGTGATGCACATGAAGCACGTGATGGAGACGCAGCCGGAGCGCGCGGAAGAGATCCACAGCTACCTCGACCGGATGGAGGGCAATCTGGGCGCCGGCTCGACGCAGGCCGGACTGACCGGCGGCGGCGAGACGGGCGAGGCGCTGGCGATCCTCCTCGGCGGCGGCACCAGCGACACGCAGCTGCGCGAGGGCTACGGCAAGCTGCTGGCGATC
>JBBQVO010000180.1:0-6491 GCA_038211505.1 Dehalococcoidia bacterium
CTTCCGCCTGCGCGCCGATGCGGCCGAACGCCCGCGAGGCCAGCGATGGGACTGGGTCTTCATGCTCGCGCTCGATCTCCAAGTCCTCTGCGGTTTGCTGCTCTATTTCGGACTCAGTCCATACACGAGCGCGGCCATGAGTAACATCGGATTGGCGCTGCAGGATCCAGTCTTGCGCTTCTGGGCGTTCACGCATGCCGGGACGATGTGCGTCGCCCTCGTCGCGGTGCGGGCGGGCCGCGTGTTTGCGATGGGCGAACCGGCGTCTCCGGCGCGCCGGAACGGACGCTACATTTGTTTCGGGATCGCGGTGCTCGCGATGCTGGCGGGAATACCATGGCCAGGCTTGGCGAACGCGCGGCCGCTGTTCAGGTTCTAGTCTTCAAGGGGAGACCATGAAGAAGTCGAGCGCGCGCGAAGGCCAGTCGGCGTCGGCACTCATCTCGAAAAGGATTGCCGACCTCGGGGACTGGCGCGGGAAGACCCTCAGCAGGATGCGCAAGCTGATCAAAGCAGCCGACCCGGACATCATCGAAGAGTGGAAATGGATGGGCACGCCGGTCTGGTCCCACCACGGCATCATCTGCACAGGCGAGTCCTACAAGAAGGTCGTAAAGCTGACCTTCGCGAAGGGCGCGGCGCTGAAGGATCCGTCCCGTCTCTTCAACTCGAGCCTCGACGGTAATGTACGTCGAGCGATCGATATCCCTGTGGGGGAGGTGGTTGACGAGGTCGCCTTCAAAGCGCTTGTTCGTCAGGCTGTCGCTCTGAATACTGCCGGCAAGGCGACATCTAAGAAGAAAGCCAAGCCCTGAGTCTGTGCCGTTGTGCACAGCTGGACGCTTCGACGCGTGCGATGCTGAGGCAGCATGCAACGCGGCTCGCGGCGATGGTGGATCTCAGCGGCACTGCCATTCGTCGCGTTCGCTCTCGTCGGCTCCGCACATCAAGCGGCGGGGAGCAAGACCATCCTCGATCTTCAGCCGTTCAGGCAGACGCAGTCCATTCACATCCGCTCCAACGCGGGACGTGATGGCTCCGCGACGCTGATCAACCTCAATCCAGCGATCAACGCCTGGTATGTGCTCGAGGTGGGTTGGACAGGGGCGGCGATGCGTTCGTATCACCTCGAAAATTCGCATCCGGAACGGCAAACGCTGCAGCTGGACGAGAAGCATCCATCCAGCCTGATGATCAGCGAGGGCGCGACCGTACATGCCTGCGATCTGTTCGCCGCCGGGCCGCCCGATCTTGTCGAGCAGGGCCGAGGATCGCCGCGCATCTTTTCGCCGCTGTGCGAGTCACGGATCTATCTGCGCAACTCGGCGGTGGGACACCGCACCGGCCTCGAGGTGATGACGGAGTTCTTCCGCGATCGCGTCTGGGGCGGGGAGTCGGTGATCGATCTCGGCCATCAATTACTCGCCGACTCGAACCGGCAAACCGGATTGCTGAAGGTGGACGTCCGCACCGTCGCCGCGATCCGCTCCCGTCTGTCAGGGCCGCTCCCGGCGCTGATCGATCCGGCATTCGCCGATCGCGTGATGGCGGTGCCCAGCCTCGGGATCAGCGTGACGGACGCGCCAGGCGGCAGCCTCGCCCCGGGAGCGTGGTACGACACAGGCACTCCTGGAAGCTACGTCAGCGTGTTTCAGCCAGGTGTCATCGACCCGCAGATCCTCCGGAGCAACACGCTGGCGCGCCCACTCGACACGATCGAAGCGTCATCGCTCTGCTACCTCGTCGCATTCGATCTCGATCGGTTCCGTCTCGGCTACGCCCGCGGCACCGAGCACCCCGAAGTCGACTGGTCCGAACACATCACCGCCCGGATGAGGGATGGCCAACTACCGGGGCCAGACGGCATCGGCGACATCGCACCACTGGTGGGCACCGGCTTGTTACCACCGGACGAAGTTGGGCGAACGGTCGCCGCCTTCACGGCCGGCTTCAAACGCGCGCACGGCGCGTTCCTCACAGGCGATCTCTCACTCGTGAATCACGGCAGCCACTACGGCTTCATCGAAAACGGTGTCGTCTTCAGCAAGCTGCAGCCGGGGATGGCGACGATTCTGGTGAGGGCCGATGGCGGCGTCGAGATGAAGACGTGGGAGGAGAAGGACAACGCGCTCCTGCCCCGCATCAGGTTTGCACGCCAGAACGGGGTGCCGCTGGAGGTGACGGACCCGGTGTCGCAGAGTCCGGTCCCAGGGAGTCTCGTCACCTCATGGGGGCCGGGCAACTGGTCGGGGTCCTCAGATCGCAAGCTGCGGACGATGCGGTCGTCAGTGGCGCTGCAGATCTCCGGCGGCAAACGCTACCTGGTCTTCGCGGTGTTCTCGTCGGCGACGCCGTCGGCGATGGCCCGGGTGTTTCAGGCCTACCGTTGCCAGTACGCGATGCTGCTCGACATGAACGCTCTTGAGCACACCTACTTTGCGTTCTATCGCGCCAGCGGACCTGCGCTGACGGTCGAGTACCTCATGACCGGCATGCGAGAGGTGGATACGAACAACTCGATTGGATCCCGGCCGGTGGTGCGCTTCATCGGCTATCCGGACAATCGCGATTTCTTCTATGTGATGCGACGCGACGAGGACAGGGGGCGCCAATGAAACTCAATCGTCTGCTGATCGCCGGGCTCTTCGCGGCGTGCGCATCGGCCGGTCTCGCCGGCTACGTGTCCATGCGCGAGCAGAATGAGCCGCTGCTCCGCAAGCTGCAGAGCGTTCATCACGTGTCGGACGCGCAGATGGCGGACGTCCGGCGCATTTTCACGAAGTCCGGGTACATCGGTCAGGGTAATCCCGCCGTCACCCGTCATCCCGCAACGACCGAGCAGTGTGAGGCGAAGCTGAAGGGTCTCAACGTCAGCTATGAGAACCCGGCGTTCGAGAAGGTCTGCAAAGGGAAATATATGGCCCCGTTGTATGACCCGAAGACCGGCCGCGCCGAAGACGCCAAGGCCTGCATCGATCAGTTCGAGTTCCCCGATATTCCCTGCGAGTATCCCGTCGTGTGGGTCAAGGCGCGGGAGGCGGCGGAGATCTGTTCGGCGATCGGCAAGCGGCTATGCGATGCGGATGAATGGGAGAGCGCGTGCGACGGTTCGCTCGAGCCGCCCGACTACCGCTTCGACCTCGCAAAGGGGGTCGCAGACGACGTCGCCATCCGCCGCATGCGCGCGGCTCACAATCAGTCGGATGCGCCGAGCAAGCGATGGAGCTACGGCCCCGAGTACAAGAAAGGCGTCTGCGCGACGTCGAGCCAGAAGAGCGCCGACTGCGCCGGCGACGGCTGGAGCAAATGCGGCTCGAATACGTTTCCCGACGGAATGTTTCCGGGATGTGAGAGCCCGCTGAAGGTCTACGACCTGAACGGGAATGCGGCCGAGCACATGAACCTGCCGATCCGGCCGGAGCAGATGTCGAGTCGCGGCAGCCGGGAGCTAGGCTACACGGAGATGAAGGGCAGTTGGTTCGTGTTCGACGCCTATCGCGCGCACGAGGACTGGTGCCGTTGGCGGGCGCCGTTCTGGCACGGGACCAAGGTGATGGACGAGCGCAGCCACGCTAATTACCATCTCGGATTCCGCTGCTGCAAAACCCTGGAGTAAACGTCGAGAGCGTGGCGGCCGGCTGCACGAGGCTGCCGAACACCGCGCGGATCGACCCCTCATCGCTGAGGACGGACGCGGCGACCGGATCCTGCAGGATGTCGCGCACCGGACGTAGCGCGCCGTTCTCCCACGCCATCTCACTCACCAGCCGGATTCCGTGGCTGTAGTCCTCGTAGCAGACGCCATGGACCGTGCTCAACGGCTGAATCGGTGCGCCGCCCGGCCGCTGCCAGCCGTAGATCGCGATGCGTCCTGGCGTTCTCGCCAGCATATTGGTGATGACGACGTCCTTCTTGTGGCCCGACACCAACGCGCCCAGTGCCACAAAGGCGGCGCGGGCCTGCGCCTGGATCAGCGCGTTGTGATGTTCGTAGTAGCCGGTCGAGCTCATCTGCGGCCCCGGCGTCAGCGGCTCGGGCACGAAATGGAAGGCCGACTGCGCGTACACCGCGTTGACAATCCGCTTGGTGGGAAGCAGGAAGCCGAACTGCGCCGCCACCGCAGTGGCGGTCTCGAGATTCATCGGGATCCGCAGGTAGTCCTCGTCGGATCCGATGGCGAGATAGTCGGGCATCACAAAGACGGTCGCCGCCTGCGTGATCGCGCCCTGCGCGGCGGTCAGCGTGACCGGGGCCAGCCGCCTGAGAAACGTCGGGATGTTGCCTTGAATGACTTCGTGGAGCACGGCCCGCTCGCGTTGCCGCAAGTCCATTCGCCGGACGGACTCGACGAACTGCGAGCCGGTGAGCGCCGCTGCCGATCGCTGGGGTATGCGCCGGGTGAGTTCGCCGACTGTCGCCAGCAGCTCCGGACGGCCCATCGACCAGGCGCTGCCATGCGCCGGCGTCGCCCATTGTGACCACAGGGCAATGAAGCCGAGCAGTACGATCAAATGTCGGGTGGTTGCGTTCAGTGAGTGCACCTGTTGAGGTTCGTGAACGGCGAAGGAGCTTGATGCTACCACACACCACTGCGATAATTTCGGCGAATGTCAGTGACGCTCGCGGTCGTGGGGCTGCTCGTGCTCGTGCTTGTGGCGGTGATCGCCAGGATCGCGATTCGGTCGCTGCGGCTGTTCATCCGATCGCTGTGGCCCCACTCTTAATATCTGGGTATTGATGAGTCGACGAGCTGCGACCAGGCGTCGATCCCGCCGCGCAGGTTGAACAGGTTTTCGAATCCCAGCCCCTGACAGTATTCCGCCGCCGACTGACTGCGGATGCCGTGGTGGCACTGGAACACGAGCGGCGTGCTGCGATCGAGGGTCAGCAGGTAGTCGTGATACGCCTGATCCAGCAAACGCGCGCCTTCGATTTTCGCCAACTCGCGTTCCCCCTCGGTGCGAACGTCCACGAACTCGAACGTCGCGCCGCTGTCGATCATCGCTTTCAGTTCCGGTGCGGACAATTGTTGAATCATCGATGGTGAGCCTCAGAGTCCGTTGATGTCGCGCTTCGAGAATCGGCTTCGGTGCGGCACCGCGCTTGGCGATCCGCAACATCCCACGTCCGATCTGCTCGGTCGTGGTCACGAACTGCGGAAACGATTTGTAGAGAAACGGCCAGAGCGGCCGCGTCAGCGTGTAGGCAAAGCGGTAGAGCGGCGTTCTCGACGTCATGCCGTGCATCGGGATGATGCCCGCCGGGCGGATCACCGTCACCGCTTTGAACGGCAGGCGGAGCAGTGCGTTCTCCGTCTGTCCGCGCACGCGCGCCCACATCACGCGCCCGTGCTCGCTGCTGTCGGCGCCGGTGCCGGACACGTAGATGAACGTCATGCCTGGATTCAGCCGCACCAGCGTCTGCGCGGCGGCCAGCGTAATGCCGAAGGTCACGCGGCGGTAGTCTGCTTCCGCCATACCCGCCGATGCGACGCCGAGGCAGAAGAAGCACGCGTCGAAGCCCGACAGCTGAGACTCGATCGAGGAGAAGTCGGTGAGGTCAGGATGGACGATTTCGTGCAGTTTCGAATCCCGCTCACCCGTGGCGCTCCGCCCGATCGTCACCACGCGTTGAACATCGGCGTCGAGCAGGCACTCCCGCAGCACGCCTTGCCCGACCATGCCGGCGGCGCCGAAGAGGATGATGTTCAACGCCGGAATTCTAGCGTGATTTGCCGCGCGTCAGAGGGAACGCGCGCGATACGCCATGTAGACGAAGACGATGATGATGAACAGGAGCACGAACCGCGCGACGCCCATCATGCTGGTCCGCGCGACGTGTCGTGTGCCGGTCGGTTTGATGCCGGTGACGGCAGCCACCGCCGTGATGACCATTGCAAGGATGAGCCAGGTGTACCAAGTCATGCCTGGTCAGTTACAAAAGCCGGGCCACCGCCGCGCGCCGGGCTATCGGCTGGTGCCGCGAGCGGCCATCAGCAGATCTTCGAGTTCCTGCTGACGCATCAGCGCCGCGGCGGAGGAGTCGAAGTATTCGACGATGACGCCCTGGGAGTGATGAACGGTCAGGCGGAAGGGGCCATTCGAGTCGACAGCCGTCAGTTCCCAGCGCACCAGCTCGGGTCCGGCCATAAAGAAGTTGAGCACGGACGAGCTGCTCGCAAGGGCGGTGCCCGCCGGAATTGTTGGGATTTGCACACATTGGCCTGCGCGCGGTGTATCGGAAGAGGACAATCTCGGCAGAGTCGTAATTGACGAGGGATACGGGCGGTAGACTATCCGGCGCGTGACCGATCTTGCCGGACAGCAGCTTGGCGGTTATCAGATTCTGTCCCGTCTCGGTGCGGGCGGGATGGGCGAGGTCTATCGGGCCACGGATCTGAAGCTCGGCCGCGACGTCGCGCTCAAGGTCCTGGCGGCCTCGCTGGCCAGCGACCCCGGCTATCTGCGCCGCTTCGAGGAAGAAGCGCGATC